>PXCI01000200.1 GCA_003566675.1 Clostridia bacterium | reverse complement strand
GTGCCATGTACTGGGCAATGTGACGCCTCACCGGCAGAGCCGCCAGGGCACCCGTTACGTGGCTCTTGGGGAACTCGCTCACCGGGCAGCTGCCGTAGGAGTCCTTCTGTCTCGGGTACTTCACTATCTCATCAAACCTCGCCAACAACGGATACACATTATCTGGATCGATGCCAGCGAAATCATCCTCGAAGTTCAGGACTTCCCGGATCTCCTTCTCCTCCGACTCGGTGAGGCGGGGCAGCGCCCGTCGGTAAGGAGAATCCAGGAGAACCGAATCCAGGGCAGTACCGGCCATAATGGGTATGTAGGCGTCTGCCGTGCCAAAATGGATGCGGTGCAGGTTGGTCACAAAACCGCCCAGACTGGTACCGGACACGGTCACCGACGTTCGCTCCATCTCGGCCAACCGCACGATGATCTCCTCTATCAGGCAGACCGAGACCGCCAGCATAGTCATCCAGCCGTCCAGCGTGGCGATGCCCTTTCGAAAATCGCTAATCGATTGGTGAAACGGCGCCCTAACAAAGATCAGACCCGCGTTGAGCTCTTCCCTGCCGGCCACCAGGATTCGGTTAAAGCCGAAATCCGGGGGACTCTCAGAAGCACCGTGGTGATATATGATTACCGGTCCTTCTTCAGACCCAGCATCGGCCACCTTCAGACCAGCGTCGACGCGACCGAAGCGTGTTTCTGCCTCGAGCTCCCACTCCCCCTCAGCCAGCTGCGCAGGCAGACCTACAACCTCGATAGAACCTATGTGCCCTCAATCGGTTGAGAAGTCAGTCCATCTCGAAAAAACCTCGGCATTACCAGAGAACCCATGAATATCGACAAAACATCAATAGCACCCTGCCAGTGCATAAGGCCGCCTCCCTTTCGTCAACTCGCACCATCGGCCCATCCGGGCCGAAACTCCTATGCTGCGAGCCACGCGATGGTCTCCCGCCAGGGGCTTCCGTGACGAATGGACCAATGCCCGGACCTCGATGCCCGGCCGAATTCTCCTGACCTCCTCCAGCACTTCCCCGTAAAAGGATGTTATGCTGACCTGTTCCACCAGGCCCCGGCCTCGATCACCTCCACGATCCTAAGCGTTGCCTCGACGTGCCGATGGGCTTCCTTCATCTCCAAGGCTGCATGACATTCGCTCCCGACAACGTCGAGCAGTTTCTGCAGCGTGGGCACCGACTCCCCCGCGTCCGGGGGTAACACCATCAACCGCAGTCGAGCTCCTCTGATCTCGTCCAGAGTGAGATCCGATACCCTCCCGGACCCGTTCGTGGTCGATCCACGGTACTATCGTGCATCAGCACAACGTGCTCATCCCGACTGAGCTGCAGGTCACACTTGATGTGGGTGAGCCCCAACTCCCTCGCTCGCTGGAAACTGGCAGGGCTGTTCTCGGGAGCATCCACAGGGACCCCCCGGTGGCCAATGATGTGAAAGGCCCCGGTCTTTGCCATTGGCACCCCTCCCTGCAAGGGAACACATCAACATGGACCGTGGAATCCTCGAACATCCGTCCAATCTCTGCCGGCACAGGAGGACTTCACCTGCTAGCAGAGACGGTTACACCCCACTCTTATTCTGCCCGCCAAGAAAACCAATGGCAAAGGCCCCCATCATCAGGGCATAGGCCAACAGCAGGGCTAGTCGCGAATCGATCTCACGAATGCCCAGGGTCATCATCGCCTTAGTTGCTGGAGCAACGGCCACCATCGGGTACAACTGGCCTACGGTGGACAGGAACCCCACAGAACGTTGAGCGGAGGACGTCAGAAAGAACTGCTGGATGAATATGCACGCCCCCAGTAACGGTGGGATGATTCCGACCACCATTCCAACCTTGTCAAACCCCTTCCTCCCCAGGTATCGCCCGACCAGGAACCACCCAACAAGGAACACCAGGCCCCAAAGAAGGGGAGACAGAGCCCAGATTCCGGACATCCACCTGGCAATGGTGTATCCCACGGCAAAGGGCCCCAGCGCAACACCGAGCAATATCAAGACCGAAACGCCACTTGCAGGCTTCATCCTTCGTATTTCCCCTCTCCATACGGTCACACACTACTGTTCAGGGTCATGTCCATCCCCTTACAGGTGAACCAACCCTACTTTGTGCATACCGGATGGTTTGACGCGTCCGCATGGAATCGGTTCCACGGGGTGTCCACCAA
Organism: Clostridia bacterium; assembly: GCA_003566675.1. GTDB lineage: Bacteria > Bacillota > Sulfobacillia > SLMV01 > SLMV01 > PWUC01. Next base: position 6,315 of record PXCI01000200.1, on the reverse strand, counting down.
ATCTGATCAGAGCGAAACGGGGGTCCGCTCTTCGGAGAAGGGATCACCAGTGGGCCGGGCGGGATCGCATGAAGATCCACTTCGGGCTGACAAGGTGCCCATGATCTCCATCCTCCTTATCCTCCTTGAATCCCGACCCACTTTCTGTCACCGGTTGGATTCTTCATAGTAGGGCCGGCATCACTGGGTCATCGGCGTGTCAGGTTCCTGGTCTGTTTGCGTACCTGTTGACGCACGCTACGCCGCAAAAATCTCCGGATAATGCTTTTGAAAAATCGCACGTTCCGTCACCTCCCGCATGTAGGCATTAGAAGGCCTCTATGAACGGGCATGGGCGGGAGCCGCCCGTGCACCGCGCAGATCACAACCTCTTATCCCGGGTTGTACCCTACCTCCCATATCGGTCGGCACACCCATGACCATCAGTTGCCTCTACCTTCGACTTTTCGGTGCGATTTCCCTGCGCCTTCCGAGGAATTCTTCAAACCGACCGGCAGGGGATCCAACAGCGGCTGCCCAGCCAGAACAGAAGAAGGAATCCAGGCGCCCATCCACCAGGGAGAACCATTGAACATATAGAGCCGCTGTGATATCTTGGCGAGGAATTCCGGGGCTCCAGGGAGCATCAGGGGACCATCACCCGGGCAACGAATGGAATCATGGAGAGATCCCAATGGTCAAACACCATTGGCCATTCATTCTGATGATTTGTGCCGTCTACGCATTGACCGTGGCTGTGGGCCCTCCTTCGCAGGCCCAGGCGGTGTCCACAGGTGTCCCCAGTGAGCCGTTCAACCGGACAAACGTGGCCCAGCAGTGGCTTTACGGCTTCATCCTGTACTTCGTGTCCCTTCCCGTCCTGGCTCTGGAAATCTACAGCATCTACAATCCCGAGGGAGCCTACCTTTTGTTCCGCAGGAACTTAGAATACCGGGGCGATGTACAGCTGAGCGAATTCTACCTGGATCTGACCCGGTACGGCTCGGTCTTCGGGCTGCTCATGTACTCACTCCTTCTCATCCTGACGGGCTACGGTATCGTGGGCGTTCGCTTCCCTGGTATGCTGTGGCTGCCAGTCAGTCTATTCCTGGCCTCCCTGCTCTCTCAGTGAACAGCGTGCAAAGCTGGATCCTGCCGGCCGTCTGGCTCTGGCCACTGGTACTCTGGTCCGAGATGGGGGTGCACGAGATCCTCTTCAGTTCTCCATCCCCTGCCCGGCACCAACTGCTGGCGACCTGGGTCGCAGGGGTACTACTCGCGATTTATCCTGGGCAGCGGGGTACTCGTGCGCGTTCTAACAGAACCCGGGCTTCTTCCTGGCTTCCTGGCCGGAACCCTCTTTATCCCTTCCCTGGCTCTCCTACTGGGCGTTGTTGGCAAGGCAGAGCGGCCCTTTCAGATCCTTATGCTCATCACGTGGTATCTCGGCCCCATGAACGGCCTGGCCCCCCTCGACATCACCGCAGCAACGACCGGTGCAATGGCGCAGGGGGTGCCATGGTTCTACGTTGCCGCCAGCCCGGTGCTCCTTGCTCTCGCCGTCCTGGCACGCCAACGGCAGCTGAAATCCCAATAACATGACTGGGCCGACTGCGCCATACCTGCCGCACAACCGATGGTAGAACCTTCGTCCGGGATTTGCATGTAGATGCCGTAATCCTTCATCACCTGGACGTCCTTCGTGCGATCCTGGCTCTGTCAACTGGGCATTAAGCCCAGGGAGATGTCTGCTGTCAACCTCATACGTTAACATCCGACGGAATAATCCCTGCGTCGGGCAGGAGCAGGACGCAGGGGGAGGGAATGGTTACGTATTACAATGACGTGATTCCACATCGAGAGACGATGCCCGGACGATGAGCGTACAAAGGCGGAGCGCGCGAAATGAGAACTCCATTTCCCGTTCCGTGCAATCGGAGAGGACGATTGCAGTGCCAGGGTATGATTCTATTCGTCCTGACATGGGAGGCGTGGACAATGTCCGTTGATTCCGCGACCCAGGACCCGCACAAAGGAGGTAGGAAAACACCCGGTACCCTCGGAGTGGGTCTGGTTGCATCTTTTCTCTATCCCGTCCTATATTACTACCTGGTTCACCTGTTGAGGATCGAGGACCCCCGACGGGATACGTTCTGACCATTTTGTCGTCGGTCTTCCTGGGTGCCCTGGCCCTGTGGGCCCTGAAGAGGGAAGGGTTTCGCCTTGACGACATCCGTGTTGGCCCGCAGGGGCTGCGGGAGGCGTCCTTGTTCGTCGCAGCCATCTGGCTCGCCATGGGGCTGATGTACTATGCCCTGGCTGGTGAAGCGGTGCTGGATCATGTCTCACCAACGCTCATCCTGATCCAACAGTGGATCTTCGCCGGCATCGCCGGAGAGCTGCTCCTCCGCGGATACCTGTTGAGTCGACTGGCCCGCATGGCATATTCCGGTGCGCGTGTTTCAGGGGACATCCCTGCCCGACATGATGTTGAGCCTCGCCCTGGTGTTTGCCCTCGGCGTATACTTCGGCTCTGTGTATGTGCTCTGCGGCAATGTGATCTTCACGGAGTTGGCCCATGGAAGCTAGAACGCTCCGATCATCGGGGCCAGGGGTGACTTCATGCAGTTGATCATCGTCCTGGCTGTTGTTGAGGTACGCAACCTCACGAGAAGGCGGCCAGGCATCGGAGACAATCACTCGTACTGCCAGCTCCACGGTGCCTTCGACGCGAAGCGAAGAACGCAGGTGTATCTATAAACGGGGCACTGAGTCTGCAGACGGGGGTTGTGCCCCGTGACCTTGACGGGAAAGGATCTAAAAATCAGGTCGAGGTACTGGCTACTCACAGCATCCCTGGCTGTTCCAGGGACAAGGGGGTTAAGATGAATGACGATTAAGGTAGTGCTTCTTACCGCAGTTGCTTCGATCCTCGCCGACGTAATAGCGAAGGAAACCCTGGGATTCGTGCCGTCCTGGGTGCCGATTACCAAGCTCACGATCCTGGTGGCAGCATCAATTTACTATTGGGTGTTCGCCCGCAATCGGCGAATGGCCGTCTACTCGGTCATGCTGACCGCCCTGATAGCCTTTCCGTGGTTAGGCGCCCTCGTCGCTCGTACACCTGCCTGGCAGGGTTTCTTCGACATGGAGAGTTTCTCCGGCCACTTCAGCAGCATGATACTGTCAAAGTTACTGGGGTCCATCCCTGTCGTGCTCCTGCTGCTTTTGCTGTTTGATTCACCGAAGGAAGCATACCTGGTCAGGGGCGACCTGTCGGTCAAGCCTGAGCCCAGCAAGCTATATCCCGACTCAACTAGCTGGGGCAGGCTGTCGGTCTACTCCGCCTTTGCCATCGCCGGGGTGACCCTGTTTCTGACCCTGTTCACGGTCACAGGATTTTCAGTGCCCGAGACGCTTTGTGATTTGCCCCGGCATATTCCAATGATCCTCTTGCTCGCCCTGGTCAACTCTGTCAGCGAGGGCTTCATGTTCCGCAACGCAATCCTGGCTCCCCTGAAAGATGTGCTTCCGAAGGGTCAGGTGCTGCTCGTGGCCGGTGGATTTTTCGGCATGGCTCACTTCTACGGCGCACCCAGTGGTGTGGTTGGGGTAGTGATGAGCGGTCTACTCGGCTGGTTTATGTCGCGGAGTATGTATGAGACGGGAGGCCTGGTTGCGCCGTGGATCATCCATTTCATGCAGGACGTGGTGATCTTCACGACGTTTATGCTGCTGCTCATTTTCATCTAGCTGGGTGCGAGGAGTGACCATGCGGGAATATGGGTGCCCGTCCCTGGAGGCGGATGAGAGCCTTCAGCGCGAGGTCTACTGGAACGCCCGCAACCTTTTGGCCTGGAGGTGGGTCTATTGTACTTCGACACCACCTTCACGTATTTTGAAATCAAAGATGGAGGATGACTTTCGCAAAAGTGGGATTTCTCCTGAGATATCTGTGACCTCCTCGAACACCGATTCCTCAGCATCGTTCAGTAGCCATGCTCAATAGTGTAGATCGTCCGTAGCCCGAGGCTCAACAGCCCCCCACCGTCAGTAGAAGACTCCCCGTCGAGGGGCGACCGGGTAGATTGAATCCTGAGATCCTGAGAGAGGTGGCTCCATGTCGGTAGGCATTGGGTGATCTGTGTTTGATCTGCCGTCGTGCTATCATCATGGTGATCACGGTATTTTTTGATGCAGCGCCCTTTGTCCCCCTGGCGGATCTTCCAACCTACAGGAGGTATGCAGAACAGGCGTGAAGCAGGTTGTTGTCGTGGGGTCGGCAGATTGTCATGGTGGCCGAGACGGATATGCGGACCATTCGATCCCGTGAATGAAGCGGCCCCATAGACTGCCCCCTGTCAATCAGATGCAAAAAGATGGAGATCACCCGGGACGAATAGGCGAAGCGAGAGTTCCCGCGCAACCTCAAAGTCCCCCCGAAGAGTGATGCGCCTTCTGGGGGTGAAACCCGAGGATCTATCTGCGAGATCCGTCCACATAGCGAATACAATACCTAACCCAACTCACCCCTCCCCCGTTTTCTTCGCGTCGCAATCTGGCATCCGGCTTCACGGGAATGCCGGTTGGACCCTGCAGATTCGCGTTCCTTCCGCCATACTGGAGGAAACTGGCTGCGGGTCCAGAAGTCAGTCCATAAGGAATCGTTTGGGAGGTGGTGTTTGTGTTGGAGGCGGATGTGATTCTCACAGGTGGTAGAGTGTTGACAGCGCGCGAAGATCTGCCAGAAGCCGCAGCTGTGGCGGTCCGAGACGGCCGCATTCTGAGGGTAGGAAGCGAGGAGGAGGTGCTCGCGTGCCGCAGCCGAGATACCAGGGTCATCGATCTTAACGGCCGAAGCCTCATCCCGGGTGTGATCGAATCTCACAACCACATGCAGCACGGCGTGATGCAGGACGTGGTGGATTGCTCCCCCCGGGCAGTAAAATCCATTGATGACATCAAGAGCAGGATTACCGAGCGAGCCGACAACTCAAACCCCGGGGAGTGGATCGTAGCCCGAGGGTATGACCAGACCAAGCTGGCGGAGGGGCGGCATCCCACGCGGTGGGACCTGGATGAGGCCGCCCCGGAGAACCCAGTGCTCCTCATCCGCACCTGCAGCCACGTCTCCGTGGCCAACTCCCAGGCCATGGAGGCAGTGGGCGTCTCGGAGGACGACCCTGATCCCCCAGCAGGATCCATGGACCGCAATCGGGGACGTCTCACGGGCGTACTGCGGGAGATGGCCCAGCAACCCATCAAGAAGGAGGCCATGCGGGTGAGCCGCGAGCGCTGGCGGCATGGCCACCCCGTCACCGCACGCTATTACCACCGGTTTGGCATAACCAGCAGTCATGAACTGACGGGGGACGACGCCAACATGATCTCCACCATGATCGAAGCGTCACAGGAAGGGGATCTCCCGCTGAGAGTCTACCAATGTGTTCGTGAGCGAGGACACGTCCAGGTGGGAGCGAACGCAATGCGGGCGGGCCTGATCACCGGCCTGGGAAATGAGTGGATCAGACTGGGACCGTACAAGATTACCATGGACGGTAGCATCGGAGGCGCCACCGCCGCCATGCGCGAGCCCTACATCAACGAGCAACACTGCGGCATCCCCTACATGGAGCAGGATGAGATTGATGACCTGGTGGGCCGGATTCACACCGCAGGGTACCAGCTGGCCGTGCATGCCATAGGTGATCAAGCCATCGAGATGACCCTCGCCGCCGTCGAAAGGGCAATCAGACGACACCCTCGCCAGGATCATCGGCACCGTATCGAACACTGCGGGATCATGGATCCCGTGCTCCTTGAGAGAATGGCAGATCTGGAGATGGTGGCCGCGCCACAGCCACCCTTCATCTACTACCTGGGAGACAGCTACGTGACCAACCTGGGGATCGAGAGGGTGCGCAACATTTACCCCTTCCGCTCGTACATAGATTACGGAATACCTGCCTGTTACGGTTCGGACTATCCCGTGGTCGACATCAACCCCCTGGTGGGGATATACGCTGCCGTCACCCGCAAGACCGAGCGGGAAACCGAGTTGGGTGCCGCGGAGGCAGTATCCATCCACGAAGCGATAAGAGGATACACTTACTGGGGGGCGTACGCCAGCTTCGAAGAGGATATCAAGGGAACGTTGGCGGCGGGCAAGCTGGCCGACATGTGTGTATTATCCGAGGATATACTGGCGGTAGAGACGGAAGACATTCCTGGCATAAAGGTGGACCTGACCATGGTGGGTGGCGATCTTGTCTATCAGCGATCAGAAGACGGTTGCCCATAGCCCACGAGGGAGCCGGACAACACCGGCTCCCTCGT
>PXCI01000206.1 GCA_003566675.1 Clostridia bacterium | reverse complement strand
GTCTGAGCCCATGGTCCACCCGGCCTCATCGAGGAGCTCGGCGGCCCGGTCGAGATCATGCTTGGGTGCCAGTTCCTCAACTTTCTCGTTGTACGCCATCATGGGCGGAGACATGGGACCGTACGCGGGTTGGGCCCTTCCCTCCAGGGAGGTCTCAATGAAGAAGTCCCTGTCAGCGAGGGCGTGGGCCACGGCCTGCCTGACCCGATGATCCTGCCAGATTTCCCGCGAGATATTGGGCATGAACCAGCGGCCCATTCCCATCTGCAAATTCACAGCCACTTCGAAATCCGGGTGATCCTCGAACCTGTCCACTGCATGAGCGGGTACTCTGGCAATATCGATCTCCCCGGCTTCCAGGGCGGCCAGCAAGGTCGCCTCTTCCGGCAGATACCTGAAGTGAATCTCTTCGATGTACGGGGGACCCTGGTTGTCAAACCATGGTTCCGCCCAGGCGTAGTCCTCGTTTCTGACCAGGGTTATGGATTCACCGGTGATCCATTCCTCGAACCTCCAGGCGCCCATGCCCGTCGGATACCTTCCATAATCATCGCCCTTCTCCTCGACATACTCACGGTCGAGGGGCTGGGTGTAGGACGATGACACATTCGCCAGAAATACAGCGGATGGTTCACCGAGGGTCAGCTCCAGGGTGAGGTCGTCCAGGGCCTCGTAGTTGGTAATGCCCTCGAGAAACCCGATGGTCTGAACCGATGCTGTCGCCGGATCGAAGGCTCGCTCATAGGTCCACACATAGTCATGGGCGGTGAGCTGTCGTCCCGAATGCCACATGATGTCATCTCGCAGATAGAAGGTGTATACCAGCCCATCGTCTGAGACGTCCCAGGTGTGGGCGTGCAGCGGCTCAAAGTCATGGGTCCAGGGATTCCTGGTAATCAGATTGCCGCCCATGAGGGCGTTGACCTGGCTGCCGGCAGCCTCGCCGTGCTTTTGCGGATCCAGGATCGTCGGTCCGTCTGCCCTCGCCCAAACTACCCTACCACCTATCTTTGAATCAACCTCATCAGTGGGATCGTCTGTCTCTTCGTCTACGGCCTCTTCAGGACTGCAACCCAGAAAGACGGTTGCCAACAGGGCCAACACCAGCAGGATTACGAGCAATTTGGATATTCTATAACCAGATCCCATCTCTATCCCCCCTCTTTAATCACCATACATCCCCAGTTGCGATGATTGAAACGCTGGAATATAGTATAATTCTCGATCAAAGGACAAAGTCCTTCTGAATATCACTACGAATGGACTGTGAAACACGATACAATGTTTTCCGGCCACGAGACATCGCCGCTTCGCATCCAAACGTCTGTCTCGCTGGGAGTTGCGACATCCGTTGGGGTGCTTCTGCACTTCAGGTGCTGCATATGCCCTGCAGCGATGGAGGGTGAAGCAGTGATCAGCTTGGGTCAGGAAGAGGTGAAGGCCAGAACAATCAGCGCAGCCATCATGCTGAATATGCTGAGGGCTCCCGTTGTCATAGAATACACCAACATGCGTTGACCGGCAGCCAGTAGGAAGTAGTCCAGCAGAGCTATGTCCGCCAGGGCAGTCCAGAACGTCACCAATATGAGGCCATAGAGGACAATGGGGCTCACCGCGACCGCACCCAGGAGGGCAATCTGTCCAGCTTCCGATAGTCCCCGGGTGACGAATACCGCCATCGCACCGACGAACACGGCTGCCGTGTTGAGAATCGTCGGATTGATCGGAAGGGGAGCAAAGGGACCAAATTCCCGAGACGCACCCACGAGCAAATAGGTCATCACCGCTATGAAGGAGATGACCCACAGAGCTCGGGTCCGTTTCCTGTTGGGATCGTCTGTCATGGTACAACTCCTTCCCTGGAGCCTTCAGGGGCTCAGCGTGCTCTGCCGATGCAGGCTGATCTCGCCTTCTCGGACGGGATGGGTCATCCGAAAGTAGACCCGCACCGACCAGTCATCCCTCGGGATCTCTGCTCCTGGGGCTGGTAGCTGGTCGCCGGTCAGGTTGGAAACAATCTCCCAGTTGAGGCCAAGCTCTCCTCCGGGGCCGATCACCAGGTCCTCGGGGTACAGGTTCCGGGATGCGAGGAGCCGACCCTCCAGGCGCAGCATTACCACCATTGACTCCACAACGACGGCAACATCTCCCCCGTTGACCAGTGTCAAATGCACGTCGAAGTGATGAGCATCCAGCCGGTCCAGGTCGGTGAAATGCATCTCGAATCTCCGCACCGCTTCGTGAGAGCCGAGGCTACGGTGGTAGGTCAAACCCGTCAGAATCAGAGCCGTCACGATCACCCCCAACAGGCCCACGATGACCAGCCTTGATCTCATTTGTGTTCCCCCTGAGTCAAGCATAAACTACCATCACAATCCCCAAAAAGATCTTCTCTCAACCTCGACCTCCACAGACGAACCCTCAACGGGGCGGGTAAGACGAGGGCCAGCGCCGGAAGATAGAGCTGCGGAGAGCTCCCCAGGCAGGGGCCCACAAAAACACGGCTTCAGGGCTGCGCTCACGGCCTATGGAGATGTTGCTTCATGAAATCCGCATTCTGGACACGGATCCAGGCCGCCCCACCGTCACCTGTGTAAGACCCTCCCCGGATACATGTTCTGAAACTCACCCTCTTCAATCACTTTCTGTCCGTTGACAAACACAGCCCGGATTCCCGATGGAGCTTCGCAAGGCTCTTCGAAGGTAGCCCGGCTCGCGATCGTTTTCGGATCGAACAGAAGAAGATCCGCCCAGAACCCTTTCTTTATCATTCCGCGGTCGTTGAGGTTCAAAAATGAAGCCGGAAGGGAAGTCATCTTGCATATGGCTTCCTCAAGGGACAGAACCTTCTCTTCTCTGACATACTCCCCGAGTATCTTGGGATACGTGCCCCAGCCGCGGGGATGTGCCCCTGCCTGGGGGTCATCGAGGTCGGGGGTGGTGTCCGTCCCGCTCGCGTCGGTTCCCACCATGGACAGAGGATGAGAGAGAATCCGCCGCACATCTTGTTCGCTGATGGGGCCAGCCGCGACAAGCGTCTGTCCCTCGTCCTCCAGATACAGCCGGCGCATGGCTTCCCAGTGATCATCAAGCTGCAGGGCGCGGGCGACCTCCGAGAAATTGAGTCCGATCAGCTCGGGATGGCTGGGGGATCGCATGACACAATCAAAGCGCGCCGGATCCCAGATAGCGGGGACGTAGACTCCCCGGCTCCAGAGTTCCTCCTGGCGCTTCTGATTCTCCTGTTGTACGTGATGATGCTGTTTTGTCAGCCGCTCTTTGATGTTCTGCCAGTTCTGGGTATCACTGAGGGTACAAAGAAGGGTTTCCCTATCCTGAGTATCCCTTTCGCCACCGTCCAACAGGTGACCTCCGAACCACGTACCCAGGTTAACTTCACGCGCGTAGGTCCAGGGGTATAAATCGCAAAGAACATCTGCGCCTCGTTCCCTGGCCTCTTCGAGAAGTCTCAAGGATTCCGCCGGGGTGCCCCAGTTTTCGAAAAACATGGCCTTGTGGTGTGTCGCACAGCCCGGCACTCCCGTTCTTTCACTGACCTGGATTAACTCCCGGACCGAGGGGAGCAGGTACTCCTCCTCACTGCGCATGTGGGATATGTGGATGCCTCCATACTGGGCAACCACATCGCACAACGCCACGACCTCTTCGGTGTGGGCATTTCTGCCGTAAGGATAGCGAAGACCGGTGGATAATCCAAAAGCGCCTTCCTCCAATCCCTGGCGCAGGAGATCCTTCATTTGCTCCATCTCCTGCCTGGTCGGGTCCACTCTGCGGTCACCCTCCTCACCCATGGCACTGCAGCGAAGCGTGTTATGCCCCACGTAGGGAACCAGGTTCAAAGAAATCCTGGTGTCCTCGACCTTCTGTCTCCACTGCTGTAAGGTTCGCCAGTCCACCTGGTCCAGGGCTGCTCCCGATGTGACCGCTTCGATGGTCTCTTTGACCTGTGGAGCGTACTCATCAGAAAATGCGTACATGGAAAACCCACACTGTCCAACTCCCTGCGTAGTGATGCCCTGGGAGATGAGATTGCGCGCCTGCGGATGATTCAGGATGCTGAAGTCGGTGTGTCCATGAACATCGATCACCCCGGGACAGAGGGCCAGACCCGATGCATCTATGATGTTCTCTCCGGCACTTTCTTCTGCGCGAGAGCGCCATATCGCGGATATCTTCCCGTCTGCGATCCCCACATGACCCACGAACCAGGGGTTACCTGACCCATCGTAGATCCGTGCGTTGTTGACAACCACATCGAACACGTGTTGACGCCACCTTTCTGGAATACCCATCTACACACTTCTTCGATGCCTGTTTCAGATATCCTTTGTCCGGCATTCGGCGATCCACGGGATTAGCCAGGCGTCCGAGAAACCCGACCACACCCGGTTCGCAACCCGGCGGGGCCAGGGTTCTCCTCCCGGAATTGGAAACAGCGAAGTTGGGGGCAAAGCATATCATCTTCGCGAGCCGGGCCATGCGTGGTGATCTCAGGGCCCTTCATGGTGGAGACGGCCGTCAGAGATTACATGCACGTTCCAGACCTGGCAGAACATAGAAAGCCCACCTCGCGGAGAAGAAAACAGATCTCCGAAGAGATGGGCGTATCTTGCCGTCCTACGCGGTGGGGTGTCGTTACCCCTTCACCAGGTCTTCGGCCTCGGGCGGCATCCAGTGAGCATCCTTACCGTCCCACTTGACGTTGCATCCCAGGGGATTGGTCAGGGGCTTGCTAATCGGCCTGCCGTTGACGAAATCAGTCAGGGCATTTTCGAGATCATTGGCCGTGGCCTTTTCAGGTTCGCCTGGGTTGTTGAGGGCTCGTCCAGTGTAGATCAACTCCCGGTCCTCGTCGAACAAAAAGAAGTGCGGTGTGCGCAGTGCCCCGTATGCGCGGGCAACATCCTGACTTTCATCATGGACGTACACCCAGGGGAACCGATGCTCTTCCATCCGCTTTTTCATGTTCTCAAAGGAGTCCGCCTCGTAGGTATTGGCGCTGTTGGAGTTGACCCCCACAAAGGCCACTCCCTGGGCCTGGAACTTCTCTACGATGGCGCGGGTATGTTCATCCGACTTCACGACAAAGGGACAGTGGTTGCAGGTGAAAAAGACCACGAGCCCCCTGGCATCGGAGAAGTCGTCCAGTGAATAATCCTTGCCGTCGGTGGCCGGCAAACAGAAGTCACGTGCCTGGTCTCCAATCGATAGGGTGAAAGCCATACTGTACCTCCTTCAGGTTTTTGCTCATCAAGCAGGTTGGTTAGACCCGTCAGAAAGGGAACGCACCGTCACCGGTACATGCCCCGGTGCAGCAGGTCTCCATTTAAACAGTTTCCATGTCGACGCAGTCATTCCTGCAACGACGTCCCCGACGGAGGAATCCCTTTTCACCCAGCCCTGTCCAATTCACAGCAGGACTACGCTTCTCGCAGAATTCGCCGCAATCCCTTCCCGCCCGCCTGAGGCAACCAGACCGATTCAGATTACCAGGGTATCATCGGTCGAGTTCCACTTCACGGTATTCTCGATGGCGAACTCCTTTTCCTCGCCCATCAGGCTCCACGCGCAGATCCTAGCCTCGTTGAAGATTATCTCATAGCTGGACACTTCCTCGGCCAGTTTATTCTTCTCTTCCGGCGTCCCGCGATATATCGTGATCATACACACAACGATCAACTCCCATCTCGGTGAATTACATGAGCTAAGTTGACCTGGAGGGGCCCCCTGTAACCCTGATAGCAGACCGGGTAACCTTCACGAAGGGCATCATCTTCTCAACCAGTATCGCCGCTGCGCAGGGAAACATGCGCCGGTCATCCTCATAGCAGGCTCGAAGTGGGAGCCGGCCCTACCCCTTTCTCACCCACACATCCTCTGACCGATCCCTCACCCGCGAGATGATAGGGCATGGCCCCCCGCAGGTGAGCCGGGGGCGGCACGGACGTGACACCCCCGCAAATCTCACATATCGTCCAGCGGAAACACCGGCCTGCGAATGCCGGTAAACTCAAAGCGGTCCAGGTTCGGACTGCTGAGGCCGGGGCCATCCACCTCCACGATCTCGGAGGCGATGGGCTCATACCCAGCGCGATAGTGCACGGCGGACTTGAGGACCACGATCTTGCGATGGACAGGATCGATGCCCACGGATCGCGGCACCTCGGGATCCAAGGGCTGAAACCTTCTCTCGTTCAAGATGATCTCAACCCCTCCTGAGAGCACGACGGCCGTCCTGCCCATCGAGGAGGTCACACCCGTGGACATCGGCCCGCGATGGACGAAGCGACCGTCGGACAGAAGCCGGACCTCGCCTGTGAGCATCACCGGTTCGCCGTGAAGATCATCGATCTTGCCGCCGACCGGAAATTCAAAATAGCCCCCCACGCCAGCGCAAAAGGCCTCTTGCACAGCCCCCGGATCTGGGATCGTCGCCACCACAGCCCCTTCGGCCTTAAGCTCCAGGAGGGCCCGCAGGATCTCCGTACCGTCGCCCGAGGCACCGCCTCCGGTGTTGTCCGCCACGTCGGCCAGGACCACGGGCGCCGAGCTGGCCGCCATGGCATACCTGACCGCCTCCTGCGGCGGCAGCATCGGGGTCACGAACTCCCTGCGCATCTCCCAGCTCGCATCTGCCAGGTCCGAGGCAATCCGCTGGGCCAGCTCCGGATCGCCGTCTGTGGTCGCAATAAAGGACAGTCCGGCATCCTCGATGTCCGAATAGATGAATCCACCGTAGACGCTGGCATTGATCACCCCGGGTACGTCTTCCCAGGCGAAGGCCCGCTCCATCAGGGTCTTGATTGGACCCCAACCGGTTCGGGCTGGGACCAGGGCCGGTGCCAGGGGAGGCCGGACGACGACACTGACTGGCTTGATCTGCCCCTCCAGCATGTCGACGGCGAAGCCTGCCGCCTCCACGGCCCTCTCCCACCCGTCCACGTGGGGATAGGTGTTGTAGCCAAAGAGTCCGTCGGCGGCACGCACCATGGTGTCGGTGACGTTGGCGTGATAATCCAGGGTCGAGACCAGGGGCACATCAGGCCCGATGGCCTCCCGAACCCGCTTGAGGATGTCGCCCTCGGCATCGGGGACCCCCTCGACCACCATCGCGCCGTGCAGGGCCAACAGCACCCCGTCTACGGGACCCGCATCCCGGATTCCCTCCAGCAGTTCACCCAGTAGCCGCCTGTAAGCATCGGAAGCGACGCGTCCCGAGGGGACCGCCGAGGCAGCAACCGTTGCAACGACCTCCGAACCCTGCTCCCGGGCAAAATGGATGAACCCACCCAGGGACGTCCGGGTGTCGGTGTAAAGATCGACCATCTCCTGTCCCCTGGCATAGCTGCGGGCGTAGAAGTGTTCCATATCCGTCCGTATGGGACTGAAGGAGTTTGTCTCGTGACTGATCTGTCCGATGATGAATCTTCTCGAGCCCACAGCCCTCAGCTCCCGTCCCCGCGCCTGAGAACCCGGCCGGCCTTCGCGCCCAGATGCTCGCCACCGCGAACGGTCTCGCACCCGTTGACGAAGACCCCCTCGACCCCGACCGAGTACTGGAAGGGATCGTTATAGGTGGCGCAATCCCCCACGGCATCGGCATCGAAAATCACCAGGTCTGCCTTCATCCCCGGACGCAGGATTCCCCGGTCCGTCAGACCCAGCTTCTGCGCCGGCATGGAGGTCATCTTCATCACGGCATCGGAAAGACTCAACGTCTTCCTGTCCCGGACATAGTGCCCCAGGACCCGGGAGAAAGTCCCGAAAGCGCGCGGATGGGGCTTGCCCCGGGCCAGGGGCCCCTCCGTCGCAACGGCACTGGAATCCGAGCCGATCATCACAGCAGGATGGGCCATGATCCGCTCAAGATCCTCGTCACCAATGGTGAAATAGACCACCCCGACCCGCCCCTCGCACTCCATGAGGATGTCAAAGGCGGCATCAAACTCATCGACTCCCCGCTCCCGCGCTATGTCCGCCACGGAACGCCCCTCCAACGTCTCGTCAGGGCACTGGGTGATTAAGGTATTCTCCCAGCCCACACCCTTATGCAGGCTGGTCCACCCCTCCATGTCGCACAGGATGTCCTCCTTGATTCTCTCCCGGACACTCTCATCCGCAAGTCTCTCCTGCAGCTTCTTCGCCCCACCGACGTGGGCCCAGGCCGGCAGGTAGGCGCCCAGTCCCGTCGCCGACGCGTTGTAGGGGTACTGGTCCGCGGTCACGTCGATGCCCTCCCTGCGGGCCTCGTCAATCAGCTCCAGGGCCTGGACACTCGCCCCCCACATGTGGCGCCCCATGGCCTTGAGGTGAGAGATCTGCACCGAAACCCCTGCTCTACGGCCGATCTCCACGGCTTCCCGCAGCGCCGGCATCAGGGTGTCGTTCTCCCCGCGAATGTGGGTCGCATACAGCCCCCCGTATTCGGCGATCACCGCGGCCATCTCGGCGATCTCATCTGCGTCCGCGTAGCTGCCGGGCACATAGATCAACCCCGTGCTGAGCCCGAAGGCCCCATCCTCCATACCCTCACGCACCATGGCCCGCATCCGGTCGAGCTCCTCCGGAGTCGGCTTCCTGTCTGCGAACCCCATCACGGATCCCCGCACCGTCCCCTGTCCCACGAGGGGCACCACGTTCACACTGACCCCTCGATCCTGCAACAGGCCAAGGTATCCGTCAAGGGATCTCCACTCCCACGTTACCGGGGCGTCATCGCCACCGAGGCGGGCCTTCATATACTCCACCGCCTCGTCGGTAATCGGCGCCAGGGAGGTCCCACAGTTGCCGATGACATTCGTGGTCACCCCCTGGCGTATATGAGAGTGTCCCTCGCCGGCTACCAGGAGGGGCGTGTCGGAATGGGTGTGTATGTCGATGAAACCCGGTGCAACGCACCGTCCTGCGGCGTCGATCTCGAGTTCGGCCTCCGCCCCAGATAGGTCCCCCATAGTCTCAACCTTGTCGTCCTTGATGCCGATGTCCGCGGTGAAACCGGGTCCCCCGGTTCCGTCGTATACCATGCCGTTTCGAATCAAGACACTGAACATCTATCTCACTCCCCTCAGAGGATCGTCTCCGGGTTCAGAATCCCAGCAGGGTCAAAAATACCCTTGATCTGCCGCATGAGCTCCATCTGCCGGGGGTCGGTGTATTCGGCCAGATACGTCCGCTTTGAGTGGCCGATCCCATGCTCCCCGCTCACCATGCCGTCCAGCTGCTCCGCCTTGCGGTACAAAAGAGCCATCCCCCGCTCCACCCGGTCCTTCCATTGATCTTCATCCAGGTCGTCGCGGATCAGGTTGATATGCATGTTGCCGTCACCCGCGTGGCCAAAGGTCTCGATCCGCAGCCCGACCTCGTCGGCCACCTCGTCGGCGTAATGGACCATCTCCGCGATCTCAGCCCGGGGAACCACGATATCGCACTCATCGATCTCATTGTCACCCTTGATCGCCTCGAGGAAGGCACCACGGGCATTCCACAGGGCGTCCTGCCGCTCGTCGGTATCCGCAATGAAGGCGTCAATCGCACCGCTGTCGAGGCAGACCCTCCCTGCGGCGTCCATCTGGGCCTCCAGCTCCTCGGAGGAAGCCCCATCGAAACGGAGGAGAAGGTATGCCGGGGCGCTCTGATCAGGGAAAGACCTGCCCAGGTATCGCTCCGAGGCCTCGATCACTCCGCGGCGAAGAAACTCGATGGCCTGGGGCGTGATCCCCGCCCCGGCGAACCGGGGAACCGTTTCGATGGCATCATCAAGGGACTCAAAGGGAACCAACAGCGAGGCCAACATGGGCGGCCGCGGGAGGAGACGCACCGTGATCTCGGTGACCACGCCCAGCGTTCCCTCGCTGCCGATGACCAGCTGCATCAGGTTGTAGCCGGTGGAGTTCTTCGCCACCCGGCCCCCCATCACCAGCACCTCGCCACTGGACAGGACCAGCTCGAGGCCCCGAATGTGATCCCGGGTCACCCCGTATTTCACCGCCCGCATCCCGCCGGCGTTGGTGTTCACGTTGCCTCCGATGCTGCCGCTCTTCTCCCCCGGATCGGGGGCGTAGAACAGGCCCTGGGCCTCGACGGTTTCAGCCAACTCCAGCAGGGTCACCCCCGGCTGGACCCGGGCCAGCAGGTTCTCCCGATCAACCTCCAGGATCTGGTTCATCCTGGTCAGGTCAAGAAGCAGCCCGCCGCAGGTGGGAACGGCCCCGCCCATCAACCCCGTCCCTGAACCCCGGGGGGTGACGGGGATCTGCCTGCAGCAGCAGTACTCGAGAATCCGGATCACCTCGGCCGTAGATCCCGCGCGGGCCACCACCTCGGGCCAGGCCCTCACCGGCGCCATCTCATCGTGGGTGTACTCCTCTGGAATGGCATCGCCGCTGAGCACATTTCGGTCGCCGGCAATCCGGCGGAAGGCCTCAATGTCTTTATCCGTTACGGGTGCGAAGGGCATATAGACTCTCTCCCCTCTCGATGGACTCAAGCAGGACCGGCAGGATCTCATACAGGTCCCCCACCACGGCCAGGTGGGCCGCGTCAAAGATGGGCGCATCGGCGTCGGCGTTGATGGCGATGATCCGCTCGCTGGAGCGCATGCCCGCCGTGTGCTGAATGGCACCGCTGATCCCGCAGGCGATGTAAAGCCTGGCACGAACCGTCCGCCCACTGAGGCCGACCTGCCGGGTGCTGGGCAGCCAGCCCGCCTCGACCAGGGGCCGGGTGCATCCGACCATCCCGCCCAGGGCCCCCGCGAGTTTCTCCAGCATCTCGAGGTCCTCTTTCCGCCGGATCCCCCGGCCCGCTGCCACCACCACCTCGGCATCAGCGATGGTCGACCCCTCGGGAGCCGGTCGCATCTCGAGCACCCGCGATCGGTATTCCGCTGGCTGAAAGGGGACCTCAATGACCTCGCCCGCAGGCCACTCCACCTTCTCAGCCGGGGGCATCACCGAGGGCCGGACCGTCGCCATCTGGGGCCGCCCCGTCGGGGTCGCTATGGTCGCCATGACGTCCCCCCCGAAGGCGGGGCGGGTTTGAAGAAGTCTCCCCTCCCCGTCAAGGTCAAGAGCCGTGCAGTCCGCAGTGAGCCCCGTCCTGAGCCTCGTCGCCAGCCTTGGGGCCAGGCTTCGGCCCGTCGGTGTACCGGCCATGAGCGCAACCGCCGGCCTCAGTCTCTTCACCGCATCCTCCAGGGCATCGGTGTACGGTTCGGAGCGAAAATGCTCCAGCTCGGGATGATCATACATCTGCACCGTGTCAACCCCGTATTGTAAAAGGACCTCAGCCGCATCCCGGCAGCCCGAGCCCAGAACCACCGCGTGCAGGTCAAAGCCAGCAAGGTCCGCCAGCCGACGGCCCTCGCCCACCAGTTCGGCGGACACGGGCTGGAGAAGACCGCCCCTCAACTCTGCCACCACCAGCACCCCCGAATACCCCGGCACCACCGAGGACACCTCTTCCTCCAGGAAGATCGCCTCGGTCGGACACTCCCGTGCACAGATCGGGCATGCCCGGCAGCTCTCGGTGAAAACCGCCACGTCATCGGTCAGGACAATCCCCCTGAAGGGACACACGTCGACGCAACGGCCGCAGCCGTCACAGCGCTCCGAATCGACTCTCAATCCGCTCATAGAAACCTCAGCTCCTTCAACCGGGCACCGAGCCTCTGGCCCAGCTCCCGGCCCTCGCCCGTCCAGGTCTCACGGGTCCCCTTCGTCTCCGGGGGGAACACCCGCTCCACCCGGGTGGGAGAACCCTGCAGCCCGAAACGGTCCCCCTGCCCATCGTCCTCCAGGTCCGCCCGACCGTACACCGGGACCGCCTGGTCCTCCGTAGCAAGCCGCCGGCGCAGCGAGGGCAGACGGGGCTGGTTGAGATCCCGGGTCACCGTCAACAGGCAGGGAAGGTCCAGTTCCAGCACGGCCTCGTCCCCCGCCAGGTCCACAACCGCACGCACCCGCCGATCATCCACATCCAGCAGTTCGCGAACGTACGAGGCACAGGGAATCCCGAGGAGCTCGGCGAGTCCCGGGCCTACCTGGGCGGTGTCCCCGTCGGTGGTCTGCATTCCCGCCAACACCAGGTCAAAGGGCATCCGGGACAGGGCTCGCGACAGGGTGTAGGCCGTGGCCAGGGTGTCAGAGCCGGCAAAGGCGGCGTCCGACAGCAGCACGCCCCGGTCTGCTCCCATCCAGAGAGCCTCCCGCACCGCCATCTCCGCCTGGGGCGGTCCCATGCTCACAGCCGTCACCGTTCCCCCCAGCTGCTCCCTGAGGCTCAGGGCAGCCTCCAGGGCGTACAGGTCATAGGGGTTGGTCTGGGAGGCAACGCCCCCCCTGACCAGGTTTCCGGTCTCAGGATCCACCTCCACCTCTCCGGTGCGGGGCACCTGCTTGATACACACCACGAAATCTATTTCTATCACCATCCTTTATCAACTGCTGCAATCTATCCACTCTCTAAGATTTCTTTGACGCCCGCCCGCTTCCTTCTGTCCACTGCAAATCCATCTTGACCCGGCCCTGCAGGGGCGGTATCATCAGCTCGAAAAGCAGACCGAGGAGGCTGGCAAACATGAACTCTAATGGATCCGGTAAAGATCCTTCTCGCTATTTCTGTACGGCAGCCCGCGACTACGACGACTGGTACCACACGCCCCGCGGAGCCTTCATCGACCGCATTGAGACGGACCTGGCCTTCCGCCTCCTTCCACCCCGCAAGGGATGGAAGGTGCTCGATGCCGGGTGCGGCACGGGGAACTTCAGTTTCAAACTGGCGAAGCGGGGCTCTGCCGTCACCGGGGTCGATGTATCGCCCCACATGCTGCTTCGTGCCCTCGACCGGGCCAGGAAACAGGATCTCCCGGTCCGCTTCTGCCAGATGGACATCTGCGAATTGGAATTTGGCGACGCCACCTTCGACGCCATCTACTCCATGGCTGCCTTCGAGTTCATTGAGGACCGACAGGGCGCCTTCGGGGAGCTGTGGAGAGTGCTCAAACCGGGAGGAAAGCTCATCGTCGGCACCATTGCCGACGACAGCGCCTGGGGACACCTGTACCGCAAGACGGCGGCCTCGGACCCCTCCTCGGTCTTCAACAACGCCGATTTCACCACTTTGGACGAGATGAAGCGCATCCAGGCGGACCAGGTGGCCGCGAGCGGTGAGTGCCTTTTCATCCCCCCCGAAGCCCCCGAGCACGCGTTCAACTGGGACCACGAACAGAAGCGGGCCGGAAGGGGCCACCGCGGCGGCTTCTTCTGCGTCGTCTGGGAGAAACCCCCCGTTGTGAATAACCTGGCCTGCCAGCTCTCCCTTTACCCCCTGGCGGGCGCTGACTCAACGGCAGGGACCGTCGAGGAGGTGGTCGGAGACATCCTCAGGGAACACCCGGAGGCCGAGGTCAACGCCATGGCGACGCTCCTCACCTCCGATCCGGGGAGCATTGCCCAGCTTCTCACGGAGATCAGCCGCACGCTCATCGACCGGAATCTACCCTTCAGCCTGGTGTGCACGCTATCCAACTGCTGTGGGCTCCCCCGGGAGCAACGTCATGGGAGGTGAGATGATGAAGGCAACGGTCATTGCAGCAGGAGGTGCTCCGCCCGCCTGCGACCGTCACCGCTACATCCTCGATGTGGCGCAGGGGAGCCGTCTTCTTGTGGCAGTCAACGGAGGTTCGGATGTGGCGATGCACCTGGGCCTGCAACCCGACATGATTATCGGAGACCTGGACTCCATGGGTGAGGATGCCCGGGGTCACTTCCTCCGCCCCGGCGGACCCGAGGTGCAAACATTTCCCTCCCGAAAGGACAGGACCGACACCCAGCTGGCCCTGGAATACCTCCTTTCCAGGAACCCCCGGCCCGACGCGATCACCGTGTGCGGCGCCTTTGGGGACCGCCTGGACCACGGGATGGCCCTCGCCCTGTATTCGGCATCGCTGCAGATGGCCTCAGAGAACCCGGCATCCATCATCCTGACAGACGGACGCCAGCGCGCGTTCAGCGTCACCGAGAGCACCGTCCTGGCCGGAGAGGCCGGAGACACGGTGTCCCTGATCCCCCTGACGCCGAAGGTGACCGACGTACATCTCGAAGGCTTCTGCTATCCCCTGGCCGGACAGACCCTCAGGTGGGGGATGACCCTGGGGATCAGTAACGTCCTGGCCGCAGGCCGGGCCCAGGTCGAGATCCGTGGTGAGGGCGTTCTCCTGGTGGTTCACACCCCTAAGGAGATGTAGAGGGGCTTTCCTCCGTCGGTCCAGACCTGGGTGCAGATCCCCGCCCGGAATGCCGAGGCCGCCGCCTCTGCCAGTCCCTGGCCAAGGGACTCCGTCGCGTGGGAGGCGCTGCCCAGGGTGACCTGGGATCCCCCCACGGCCCGGTACTCCCGCAGAATCCCGACCGACGGGTAGGGCTTTCCGGGGGGTTGGCGGAGACCCGATCCGTTCACCTCGAGCATCCATCCCCCCTCGACCACGGCCCTGAGGATCTCCTGCACCCGGGGCCAGAGGACCGACCCGGGTTCCAATCCGCCCACTCGATCCCCGTCGGGCGTTCGCAGGAGCGGTCCAAAGCGCTTGGGCAGGTCAAAATGACCCACGGCGTCCATCTCAAAGGATCCGAGCATTTCCTCCATGACGTCCAGATACCTATCGTAGTACGCCTCGGCGTCCCAGCTCCCGGGACCATCGAAGCAGTACTGCAAGCCGTCGACGACGTGCACAGAACCCAGAACGAAGTCAAAGGGATAGCTCGCCAGCAGGGCGCGGATGTCGGCCGCCTGCCCCGCGTAGTATCCAATCTCAATCCCGGCACCCACGCGGAGCTCACCCCGGTGGAGGCGGCGGAGCTCCGTCACATCCGCAAACATCGCCTCAAGATCCTCGGACCTCGGGATGAAGTCGCCCGGGGCAAACTCGGCGTGATCGGTGAAGCAAAGGCCCCTCAGACCCCGCCGGATGGCCGCCTCACACGCCCGCCGGGGCGACATCTCGCTGTCGGGCGAATAGCTGCTGTGCACGTGACTGTCATAATCCACGGAGAATCCGTCCTCGGCCACCGATGATTTCATCGGCTGCTGACCCGGTCCATGTACTCTCCGGTCCGGGTGTCCACCCGGATCACGTCGCCTTCATTGATGAATAGGGGGACCTGGATCTCCGCTCCGGTCTCCATCACCGCAGGCTTGGTCCCGCCGCTGCTGACCGTATCGCCCCGGATGCCAGGAACGGTGCTCTTGACCTTCAGGGCCACGGCCGTGGGCAGTTCCACTCCCACCATCCGGTCCTTGAACGTCAACACCTCCACCTCGATGTTCTCCTTGAGGAATTTCACCGTGTCGCCAAGCTGCTCCTCGGCGAGGGGCATCTGTTCGAAGGTGTCCACATTCATGAAGTGATAATCTTCTCCGTCAGAGTACAGGTACTGCATCCTGCGCTTCTCCAGGTGGGCGGGGGGTATCTTCTCTCCCGCGCGGAAGGTTTTCTGTATGATGGACCTGGTCATGAGATTCCGCAGCTTGGACCGCACAAAGGCGGGACCTTTGCCGGGTTTGACGTGCTGAGACTCCACCACCTGGTAAATATCCCCGTCCAGCTCAATGGTCAGGCCGGGACGAAAGTCATTGGTCGATATCATACACCCAACACCACCAGACTCTTTCCGATCGAAGTCAGGATCTCACATCCGCTGTCGGTGACCACGGCCAGATCCTCGATCCGGACACCGCCCCATCTCGGGATGTAGATCCCGGGCTCAACGGTGACCACCATTCCCGGTTCCAGGGTCGTATCGCCGCGCCGCTGGCTGAGGGACGGTCCCTCGTGAACCGCCATTCCCACGCCATGGCCAAGGCCGTGTCCGAAGTACTCTCCGTACCCGGCTTCTTCTATTATTTCCCGGGCAATGGAATCCAGTTCGCGTCCGGTTATTCCCGGGGCAACGGCCTCGACAGCGGCCTCCTGGGCCCGTCGCACCGCGTCGTAGACCTTTCTCTGCTCATCGGTAGCCTTCCCCACAATCACGGTCCGAGTCGCGTCGGAACAGTATCCTGCGAGCCGGACACCGTAGTCAAAGGTTACGAAGTCCCCGTCGGCGATCTCCTTATCCGTCGGGCTTCCATGGGGCAGGGCCGACCGGGCTCCCGAGACCGCAATGAGGGGAAAAGCCAGTCGCTCGGCACCCCCTCGCCTCATGCAGAACTCAAAGTCGAGGGCCACCTCTTTCTCGGTCCGTCCCGGGGTGATCGAAAAGAGAATCTCCTCGAAGGCTTTATCAGCGATGGAGGCGGCCTCGGAGATGCGCTCGATCTCCCCGGAATCCTTCACCATCCTCAATTCGCCCACCAGGCCCGTCGTGGGAACCCACTCGATCCCTTCCATCTCGGTGTCCAGGCGGTGATAGATCTCGTAGGTCACTGACTCGGCTTCAAAGCCCACCCGGTCCAGCTCCAGCCGGGCCAGGAGCTCTCCCACCGCCCGGTTCAGGTCCTGGCCGGCGGGCACGATGCAGTAGCCCTCAGCCTGGTCAGCTGCCTGCTCGGTGTAGCGGCCGTCTACCACCAGGTGGGCACCGGCAGGTGTGACCAGGGCCGCACCGGCAGAGCCCGTGAAACCCGTCAGGTACCGCCGGTTCACCTGGTCGGTGACCAGCAGGGCAGGCAGATCCCTCGTTTCCATCTTCTCCACCACGCGTTTCGTTCGTTCGTTCATCGGTACTCCTCCTCCCAGGAGACGCAAATCGTCCCCCGGCTCACTCCATGTCCGGATACAGGGGAAAGGCCCCGCACAACGCTGAGACCCTCCGACGGACCTCGTCAAGTGTGGACGTGTCGTCCTCATCCGCCGTCACGGTCCGATAGATCAGGTCCGCGACCTCCTCCATCTCCCCGGTCCCCATGCCCCTCGAAGTCAGGGCCGGGGTCCCAATCCGTATGCCGCTGGTCACAAAGGGGCTCCGGGTCTCAAAGGGGATGGTGTTCTTGTTCACCGTGATCTGAACCCGGTCCAGCCGCTCCTCGGCCTCTTTGCCCGTCACACCAACACTGTTGAGGTCCACCAGCATCAGGTGGTTGTCCGTGCCTCCCGATACCAGGCGCAGACCCCGGTCGGTCAGACCAGCGGCCAGGGCCTTCGCATTGGCCAGGACGTTCTCCTGGTACAGGCGGAAGTCCTCTCCGAGGGCCTCGCCGAAACAAACCGCCTTGGCCGCAATGATATGCATCAGCGGACCGCCCTGGATTCCCGGGAAGATCGCCTTGTCGATCCCCTTGGCCAGATCCTTGTCCTGGGTCATGATCATGCCGCCCCGGGGACCCCGCAGGGTCTTGTGGGTGGTCGTGGTCGTAAAATGGGCGTAGGGTATGGAAGTGGGATGAAGACCCACCGCCACCATCCCTGCAATGTGGGCGATATCAGCCAGCAAGTACGCCCCCACCTCGTCGGCAATCTCCCGCAGCCGACTGAAGTCAATGATCCGGGAGTAGGCCGAGGCACCGGTCACCAGCATCTTCGGGCGCAGCTCCCGGGCCTGCTCCAAAATGGCGTCGTAGTTCAGGGTCTCCGTCTCACGGTCCACCTGGTAACCCTCCACCTTGTACAGGGAACCGGAGAAGTTGACCGGGCTTCCGTGGGTCAGGTGACCGCCGTGACTCAGGTCCATGCCCAGGAGGGTATCCCCCGGGTCCAGGACCGAAAAATACACCGCCATATTGGCCCCTGAACCCGAATGGGGCTGGACGTTGACGTACTTCGCCCCGAAGAGTTCCTTGGCGCGATCCCGGGCCAGGTTCTCCATGACATCGACGTATTCGCAGCCGCCGTAGTACCTGCGGCCGGGATATCCCTCGGCATACTTATTTGTCGGTACCGTCCCCGCCGTCTCCATGACCGCGCGCGATACGAAGTTCTCGCTGGCGATGAGCTCGAGACCGTCCCGCTGACGGCCCAGCTCCCGGGTAAGGGCATCGTGTATCTCCGGATCCGACTTCTTAATGTGCTCAAGCACCGATTTCACACCTCTCATAAACTCATGATCTCAGACGCAGGAGCCTCTCAACGCGACAGCATATGAATGGGCGCTCCAATGGCCACATGGGCGGCCTCCATCACGGCCTCTGCCAGGGTGGGATGAGCGTGCACACTCGCTGCCAGCTCTTTCACTGTCATCTGTGCCTCGATGGCCAGGACCCCCTCGTGGATCAGAAGGGGCGCTTCCGCTCCGACGATATGCATTCCCAGGACACGTCCGGAATCGCCGTCGTAGACGATCTTGACCATGCCATCGGTCTCGCCGATCGCCACGGCCTTGCCGAGGGCAGCGTAGGAAAACTTGGCCACCTTTGAAGCCGGGTACTGTTCCTTCGCCTCCGCCTCGGTGAGGCCCACCCCAGCCGCCTCGGGAAGGGTGTAGGCCACATCGGGCAGGGCATTGGGGTTGAGGGGCCGCGGCTCACCATACAGGCCCTCAACAGCGCACAGGCCCTCGGCTGTGGCCACGTGGGCCAGCATCATTCCGCCGATGGCGTCACCGACAGCCAGTACGTCGGGGTTGGAGGTGACCATATACTCGTCGACGGCAATGGCGCCGTCCTTAACGGTGATGTCCAGGGCCTCCAGGGGCAGCTGCTCAATGTCGGGTTTTCGACCGGCAGCGTTGAGAACGGTCGACGCGGTCTCCTGCATTTTTTTGCCCCGTCGCGTGTAGGTCACGCGCAGGGATCCGGATTCCGTCGCCTCGATCCCCTCGACGGGGGCGTCGGTGACGACGTTGACCCCCCTCTTACGAAGCATCGGGCGTATCCGGCGTGAGATCTCGTCATCGAGGTATTTCAGCAACTTCGGGTTTCTGCCGAGAACGGTGACCTCGACGCCAAAGGCGCTGAAGATGCAGGCAAACTCCAGGCCAATCACATTTCCGCCCACCACGATCATCGTGTCGGGGAGCTCCTCCAGATCCAGCGCCTCGCGGCTTCCGATCACCCCGGGCAGGTCAATGCCGGCAATAGGCGGGATCGTGGCCACCGAACCCACCGCGATGAGCAGTTTCGCACACTCCAGTTGGATCGTCTCGCCACAACCCAGCTCCACGTTGACCTGGTGGGCCGTCTCGACCGTCCCCATCCCGTCGTAAACGTCCACGCCGTTGCCCTCCAGGAGCTGCCGGACCCCGCCTCCGAGGCGCTCGACCACCTGGTCCTTACGGGCCACTGCCTCCTTCATATCAAAACCTGTGATCGTTGCTGCGATGCCAAACTCTTTCGATCGGCGGATATCTTCCAGGATCTTCGCTGTCCGCAGCAAAGCCTTTGTGGGAATGCACCCCTCGTTCAGACAGGTTCCCCCCAGGGCCCTCTTCTCCACCAGGGCGACCTTCGCTCCCAGCTGGGCCGCTCGAATCGCGGCAGGATAACCGCCCGGTCCGCCGCCGATAATAACGAGATCATATCGCCTGTCTTCGGTCATAGCCGTAGATGCTCCTTCCAGAGGGGCAACCCCTCACCGCGCCCTGTTCCACTCGTCCCTTCGATACCGCTCAACAGCCAGCCGCTGCACCTGTCCCTGTTCACCGGGTGACAGGCCCTCCTCGCGGAAGACGATCCCCAGGGTCTCCTCAAACCCCTGCTGCAGCGCCCGGGCGACCTCCCCGGGCGAAAAGGTCCTTCCGGCCACTTCCTCCAGGCCCGCGGCCTTGGATGCGAGGGTCCGGCGCACCCGCCTGCGGACCGCCTCGGAACCCAGGTTCATGCACGCGACCGCGGCCTCCCTGTCGATCCGCAGGGGAATCGAGCCGTGCTGCAGCAGCACCCCTCTCTTTCGAACCTGGGCGCTGCCAATGACCTTCTTTCCCTCCACCGTGACCTCGTTCGGGGTGGCGCTGTCAAAACAGGCAGCCGAACTCAGCTCCCGGCTCTTCCGGGTAGGCGGCCGCCCGGGGGCCAGGGCCGCCTCGATCCCCAGGTGTTTCAATCCGGCCACCAGGGCCGTGCTCAGGCCCCGATACGTCTCCAGGACGGAGCCGGGCATCAGGGCAACGTCGATCACCACGGCGTAGGTCAACTCGTGCTGGTGCAGAACTGCCCGCCCTCCCGTCGGGCGTCGGACCCAGTCGAAACCGAGATGGCGGCAGCCCTCCTCGTTGACCTCGCGCTCGTGGGACTGAAAATACCCGATGCTCAGTCCGGGCGGTTCCCAACGGTAGAAGCGGAGGATTGGGGGGCTCTCCCCCGAGGCGCAGGAATTCAACAGCGCCTCATCGACGGCCATGTTCTCAGCCGCCGTGCGAGCACCCTCCTTGATCAGGCGCCAGCTGCGCCCCTCCTCCCTGAGAAAGGACGCCGGGCCTGGACCGGGTCTGGTCATGAGCTCGCCTCCGCCTCCAAAAAGGTTGTCACTTGCGAAAACAGTTCCGTCGCCTCCAGGGCCCTCTGCGCCTCGACGCCCTTCAGTGGACGGGCGTAGTTATAGGGGATCTGGCCGGGGCGCTCGTTGTAGTAGGGGCGATTGCAGCCCTCACACCCGGAGGTTCTGAAGGGACGTCCCTCCTCCGTGACCTCGGGGCCCAGCAGGTCCGACGGGATCAAGGCAATCCGATCCTGCCGATCAAACTCGAAATCCTCTCCACGCGCCAATTTCCGCGCCAGCAGGTAGCTTGCCAGCTGGACCCGTCGATAGGCCGCCAGGGACGGAGCCGGGTGCTCCTCCAGTGGGGTCCCCCGAACCGGGGTGAAGGCGAACAGCCCCACGGTGACCCCGGCGTCGGCCATGACTTGCAAAACGTCAACGATGTCCCTTTCGGTCTCACCCAACCCGACGATCAGGTGGGTGGAGATCCGCCCACGATATATCTGCGCCAGATCGCAGAGCAGCTCGATCCGGCTGACCCATTCCCCGGGGCTCAACCCCTTGCACTGGGCAAAGGCCTCCGGGGAGGCCGCGTCGAGGGCCAGGCCCAGACGGTCAGCGCCCAGGGCGAAGATGCGGTCCGCCTCGACGGTGGACCGGACGACGGTGTTAACCGCCAGGGGAACCTCGCAACCCGTACGGTGCAGCAGGTAGAAAAATCGTTCCATCTCCCGAATGTAGTCTCCTCCATGAACCACCTGGAGGCATCCGCGGCTCACCACATGATTCTCGAAGGCCGCGGCCAGGCATCTGGCCACCTCATCCATCGGGAAGGAGGGCCAGCTGATTCGCGACAAAAAGTGTCTGGGGGAGGCACTCTTTCTCCCCTGGGAACAGAAGGCACAGGCGTAGCCGCACGCTTCACCGACCATCAGGTGTGCAGCCGTGGCGACCGCATCGACCCTCTTGTCCGTCATCCCCAGCGCATGTGCGCTGCCCAGCGAGACCCTGATATCCACCTTCCTCACCTCTCCTCTCTCTGCCGAAACGCTTCCAGATCGGGGAACTGTCCGGCGAGGGTGTCTTCCCCGGATCCTACGTACAGGGCACAACACTCATTGCCCCAGTTTACCGCCTCACCCTCATCAATCTCAAGGGCTCGTATCCGCGCCAATCGTGTCGGCTGGACCAAGATGTCAAAATCACATGCCACCGCCAGAAGATCCAGGGCGGCCCGGTAGCTGCCCGAGGGCCGCATGCAGCCAATGGCCAGGCTGGTGCCGGGCAACGAGGAACGGGCATGAAGCATCAGGTCGCACACTTCCTGAAGGTCAGGCGGTGCGACCTCGGCGAAATCGGTACCGGGGGTCGGCAGTAGCACCAGGAGGACCAGGGCCTCGGGCTGGTCTTCCGACAGAAAATCCACCACCTGGTATTCTCCGGAGATCTCGCCTCCGTCGAGGCCAATGACCACGTGGGGCACTACCGGCACCCCGTCGGGCATCTTCCGCCTGAATTCGCGGTAGGTGTCGAAATAGTCCTGGACCCGGGCGTCCACTCCCATCACCCGCTTCAGGGTATCATCAGATCCGATAAGGTCAAAACACACACTATCTGCAAAACGGGCTGCGGCAGCGATCTCGCGCCCTCCTGCCAGGCCGACGTGGAAGTTCAGGCGCCCCCTCTCCGACAGCTGGGTCAGAAGTGCCTCGGAGGGCGCGGCAACCCGACCCCCAGGATCGCATCCTCCACTGATCAGCCAGCTCGAGGCCATCGGCTCACCGCGGGCGAGACGGGCCTCGAGTTCGCCCACCGGCGTCATGGTTCGCAGGTAGTGGCCACCACAGTGACGGCAGTTCAGGGCACAGCGATCGCCGGTGGCGGACACGCTCTCAGTTCCCTCGGGAAAGACAAACAGAAAAGACCTGTGGGGTTCAATCCCCCGCTGCATCCGCTCACGGAGCATCCGGGCCACATCTCCCTTTCGGTCGGCGAGTCCTGGGTATCCCGCTGAGGCCAGATCTCGAAAAATGCGGTCGAGAAACGGCACGAAGGGTGCCGCTTCTCGACCCAGCGAGCAATCAGGCATTCTCTTCATCCCCGGGACGCCAACGTACGACCGGCCTGCGCGACGCGGTCACCTCGTCCAGGCGCCGGACCGGAGTGGTCGTGGGCGCCTCATGCAGGGCATCGGGATTCTCCGCCGCTTCCCGGGCGATCTCCGTCATGACCCGGATGAAGGTGTCCAGGGACTGTTTGCTCTCCGTCTCCGTCGGCTCAATCATCAGGGCCTCGTCGATGATCAGGGGGAAGTAGATGGTCGGTGGATGCATGCCGTGGTCCAGCAGGGCCTTGGCCACATCGAGCGTACTGACCCCATGTTCCCGCTTCAGGTTTCGGCCCGACAGCACGAACTCGTGCATACAGGTGCGGTCGAAGGTGAGGTAGTAGTGCTCCTTCAGGGCCTCCATGAGGTAATTCGCGTTGAGTACCGCATTTTCGCTGACCGCCTTCAGACCCTCCGGCCCCAGGCTGCGGATGTAGGCGTAGGCCTTCACAACGACCCCGAAGTTCCCGTAAAAGGAAAGCACGGGCCCGATGGACTCGGGTGCGTCGTAGTTCAGAACATAGGTCTCGCCGTCCTTCTGCACAAGGGGCACGGGCAGATGGGGTGCCAGGTCCTCCGTGACGGCGATGGGGCCCGATCCCGGCCCGCCTCCCCCGTGGGGTGCGCTGAAGGTCTTGTGCAGGTTGAAGTGAACAATGTCAAACCCCATGTCACCGGGACGCGACCAGCCCATGATCGCATTGGCGTTGGCTCCATCGTAATACAGGAGCCCGCCCGCATCGTGAACCATTTTTGCGATCTTATCGATGTTCACATCATACAGCCCCAGGGTACTGGGGTTGGTGAGCATCAGGCCAGCGACTTCATCGTCGAGAATTTCGGCCAGCGCGGCGGTGTCCACGTCTCCGTTTTCATCCGAGGGCACCTCGACGGTGGCGAAGCCCGCCATCACTGCGGACGCGGGATTGGTCCCGTGGGCCGAGTCGGGGATCAGCATCTTGTTCCGTTTCTCTCCCCGGGCCCGGTGATAGGCGCGAATCAACATCAGGCCGGTGATTTCGCCGTGGGCGCCAGCCGCCGGCTGCAGGGTCACGTGGGGCAGGCCGGCGATCTCCTTGAGATACTCGCCCGTCTCATACATCAGCTCCAGCGCGCCCTGAACCATCTCTTCGGGCTGATAGGGATGCAGGGCGGCGAATCCCGCGAGTCTCGACATGTCCTCGTTGACCTTGGGACTGTATTTCATGGTGCAGGACCCCAGGGGATAGAAACCGGTATCCACACCGTGGTTGAGCTGGGACAGGCGCACGAAGTGACGCACCACGTCCACCTCGGAGACCTCGGGCAGTGGCGGATCCTCCCTGCGCAGCATGTTCTCCGGGATCAGTCGATCGAGGGGCTCGGCCGGAACATCCAGCTCGGGTAGAGAGTAGGCGGTGCGGCCGGGTGAACTCAGTTCAAAGATCAGAGGCTCCTTGACCCGGACCTCGCTGTTTGCGCTCATGACAATCCCTCCAGCCGTGCCGCGAATTCGTCAATCTCATTCTTCGTTCGCTTCTCCGTGACGGCCACCAGCAGGGCGTTCTCCATGCCCGGATAGAAGCGACCAAGATCCAGGCCGGCCAGGAAACCGTCACGCGCCAGGGCCGAGACAATCTCGCCAGCGGGCCGGTCACATTCGACGACGAACTCCTTGAAGAAGGGCTGATCAAATTTCAGGCTGTATCCCTTCAGGCCGTCGATGGTGCGGGCAGCGTAGTGGGCCTTCTGCAGAGATTGCTCCGCAGCCTCCCGAAGTCCCTGTTTACCCATGGTGCTGAGGTAGACCACGGCGGCCAGGGCATTGAGGGCCTCGTTGGTGCAGATGTTCGAGGTGGCCCGGTCCCGGCGGATGTGCTGTTCCCGTGTCTGCAGGGTCATCACGAATCCCCGGGTGCCGTCCACGTCTTCGGTCCGTCCGATGAGCCGTCCCGGCATGCGCCGGATGTGCTTCTGCCCGGCGGCGAAAAAGCCCAGGTAGGGTCCCCCGAAACTGAGGGGATTGCCCAGGGGCTGCCCCTCGCCGACAGCGATGTCAGCACCGTAGTCGGCGGGGGGACGAAGGACGCCCAGGGAAATCGGGTCGCATGCGACCACAAACTGGGCCTTGCCCGAGATCTCGGCGATCTCATCGACGGGCTCCAGCATTCCGAAGAAGTTGGGACTCTGTGCGATCACCGCGAGGGTCTTGTCGTCCATGGCCTCCCGAAGGGCCGCGAGGTCGGTAACCCCCTCCGTAGTGGGGACCTCGACCATCTCCCAGTCCAGAGTATCCAGGTAGGTGGCCAGGACCTGTCGATAGCGGGGATGGACCGACTCCGAGACGACCACCCGGTCACCCTTGCGGACGATCCGGCCCGCCATCAGGGTCGCCTCCATCACCGCGGTTGCCCCATCGTACATCGACGCGTTGGCCACATCCATGCCCGTCAGCTGGGTGACCAGGGTCTGAAACTCAAAGATCACCTGCAGGGTGCCCTGGCTGACCTCGGGCTGGTACGGGGTGTAGGCCGTGTAGAACTCCTCGCGGGACAACATGTGATCCACAACCGCGGGCAGGAAGTGATCGTAGGCTCCTGCACCGAGGAAGCAGACGGCATCCTCTGTGGAAATGTTTCGGCCCGCAAGGGTTTTCATATGGCGGACCAGGTCCAGCTCTGACATGGCGGAGGGAAGGTCCATCTTGCCGCGAAAGCGGACCTCCTCCGGTATAGCAGTGAACAGGTCATCTATGGACTCGACGCCCAGGGCGTCGAGCATGGCTCTACGGTCCTCATCAGTATTCGGAAGGTAGTTCATTTCATCACCCCATCACACCCTGGTTCCGTCAGTCCAGGATTGCCTGGTAGTCCTCTGAGTTCATCAGTACATCCAGCTCGGAGCTGTCAGCGATCTCAATCTTGATCACCCAGCCCTCACCATAGGGATCTTCGGTGATGATCTCCGGGGCATCGAGAAGGTCCTCGTTGATCTCGATGACGGTCCCGCCCACCGGCAGATAGAAGTCCGCCACGGCCTTGACCGACTCGATGACGCCGAAGGAATCGCCCTGGCCAAACTCGTCACCCTCTTCGGGCAGCTCGGCAAAAACCAGGTCGCCCAGCTGATCACAGGCGTAATAGGTTATGCCTACGACGGCGGTGCCGTTTTCCACGCGGATCCACTCATGATTATCTGTGTACAAAAGATCTTCTGGATACATTTTCATCCCTCCCGTCTATAAAAGGGTCTTTTGACAACGACAGCGTCCAGCTTCCGGTTCCTCACCGCGATCTGCAATGACGTGCCGACCTTCGCCAGCTCCGGTTTGACAAAGCCCAGGCCGATACTTTTCTCCAGGGTGGGACTGTGCGAGCCGCTGGTCACGTAGCCCGCCTCATCCCCTTCCTCGTCGTAGATGACGTAGTTGGTCCGGGCGATCCCCCGGGCGAGCATTTCGAAGCCCACCAGGGTCTTATCCAGACCCCGCTTCCTCGCGGCAACCAGGGCATCCTTGCCGATGAAATCGTCCCCGTCCAGGCTCACGAAGTACTTCAGTCCGGCTTCAAGGGGGTTGATGTCCGGGCCGAGCTCCTGCCCGTACAGGGTGAGGGCTGCCTCAAAGCGGAGGGTATCGCGCGCACCGAGGCCCGCAGGGATCAGCCCTTCCTCGTCACCGGCCTCCATCATGGCCTCCCACAGGTCGCCCGCCGCTTCGGGCTCACAGTAGATCTCGAAGCCGTCCTCCCCGGGGTATCCGGTCCGGGAGATGAGGGCATCGTGGCCGGCCATCCGTGCATCCGGGGCAAACCAGAAGTACTTCATCTCGGCGAGGTCCACATCAACCAGCCGGTTCAGGATCTTCTCGGCCTCGGGGCCCTGGATGGCCAGTTGAGCCGTCTCATCGGACTCATCGATGACCTGGGCATCGTTGAAATCTTCCGCCCATTTCTGTATCCACTCCAGGTCCTTGTCCTTGTTCGCGGCGTTGACGACCAGCAGGTAGTCTTCGGCGCCCATCCGGTAGACGAGCAGGTCATCGACCACGCCTCCATCGGGATAGCACATGGGGCTGTAGCGGATCTGGTTGATCGCCATGCCGGCCATGTCGTTGGTGACCAGGTAGTTGACCAGGTCCAGAACTTCGGGTCCGGTGACGCGGATCTCGCCCATGTGGGAGACATCGAAGAGTCCCGCCCTCTGGCGCACCGCACGATGCTCGTCAATAATGCCGGTGTATTGAACCGGAAGGGCCCAACCACCAAAATCGACAATCTTGCCACCGTATTTCTGGTGACAGCTCAGAAGCGGCGTCTTCTGCAGTTTGTCCAGGTCCACGCGCATTGCCACACCTCCTGCTTAAATACTGCCCCCCTGGCCGGACCACAATCCAGATCTCCAACCGGGGACAGCGGGGCCAGAATATACCATGTGACACCATCATACCACACCGATCAGCTCGTCCGTCCACATAAGAAAAGGACAGACAAGATCGTCGATGTTCGCGACCTCTCTGTCCCTGATACCTGAGAGATTCACCTGGGATCCTTCCCCGGCTTACTCCTTCGGTGCCCACTCAACGGCGGGTCTCTCCAGAGAGCCGTCCAGCTGCGGTACGGATGACCTGAGAGTTTGCCCCTTCGGTGCGAGCATCAAGCGCGCTCGGCTCTCCCGCAACCTTCATTCGGCACATATATCCTTTGCCCAATAATTATATATCTTCGCGTCCCATGCCGAAACTCCTTCTTCAAAATCCACCTGGTTGTCGCGGGTTTTCACCGCAGCTGACGGATCGGGTCCGGGCACCGATGTCAACCGATGCCAACGCCTCCCCTGGGAGGGAGACAGAGGGTACAACTCCCCGACGGTGAATAGTACAGGGAAGGCCATGAGGCCGCAAGACAACGAAAACTCTTACGTGGGGGGCGAAGGTTTTGAACAAGACAGTCCTGGTCGCAATGATCCTGATGATGGTGATGGCCGGTGCACAGGCCGCCACTGCTGCGCCGTACGCATCCGGGGATTTCCCTGAACCCGAGGTTCACCGCGCCGTGGTGCTGGAAGTGGGCGAGCTCAAGGCAGACGAGAGCTCTTACTTCTCCGAAGGAGCCGGAGTACAGCCGGTGACGGTCCGCCTCACGGGAGGGCCCCGGGCAGGTGAAGAGCTCCAGCTGGATCACTATATGACCGGGAACCCTGCCTACGACCTCGAGGTGGCACCCGGCCACCGGGTACTGGTGGGCATCACCGTCGACGGGGACTTCAGCGACACCTACATCATGGATTTCGTCCGTGATCGAACGTTGGGCTGGATGACTCTCGTGTTCTTCGCCTCCCTGGTCCTGGTGGGAGGGATCCGGGGAGCAAAGGTGATCCTGGTCCTGGGCCTGACCGGACTGGCCGTCTACTTCGTGTTGATCCCCATGGTGCTTGCAGGACGAAGCCCGGTGGCCGCTACCGTACTGGTCGGTGCTGCGGTGACCACAGTCACCATGATCTTTGTGGTGGGCTTTTCCGGCAAAGCTTTGTCCGCAGGAGCTGGAACCGTCGCAGGAGTGGTCGCTGCTGGGCTACTGGCCTGGTTCTTCGGCAGCCAGTCCAACCTCATGGGGCTTCACAGCCAGGAAGCCCAAATGCTACTTTTCTCCCTCGATGCCCCCATTGACTTTCGCGGTGTGCTTTTCGCTGGCATGATCCTGGGTGCCCTGGGGGCGATCATGGATGTGTCGGTGTCCATTGCCTCGGCCGTGGAGGAGATTCACGGCGCGAACCCAGACCTGGGCTTCGGGTCCCTCGTGCGCTCCGGCCTCAATGTCGGTCGGGATGTCCTGGGAACCATGGCCAACACGCTGATTCTCGCCTACACCGGGGGCGCCCTTCCCCTTCTGCTTCTTCTGGTAGCCAACGAGATCGGAGGGCTGAAGGTGCTGAACCTGGACCTGATCGCAACGGAGATCATCCGGGCCCTCAGTGGGAGCATCGGGCTCGTCGTCAGCGTCCCCCTGACCGCGATGATCGCTGCCGCACTGAAAGCGGGGACGCCGGGCACCTTGCGGCATGACGGTTCGGGGGCATCCGCCCCGACCGATGACTGATCGGGGCATCGGTCGGATCAAAGGGACGTGGCTCACCGATGATCCCCGCGAGCCCAGCGGGTCGCTGCAACCATGCGGCAGTGGGACGTCTGCACGGAGGCTGGAGCCGTCCTCACAGCTGCACATCAGCAATACCTGCTAGGTAGATCCGTACTGTGCCCGTCACTTTGTCGTCGCCCTGCCCGGACGCATTGATCTTTCGCATTTTCCCTCAGGCACATGGCAATGCCATGCCTACCCCCGTGCCCCGGTCCTGAGACATCAATCTCCCGAATCCCCTTGCAGTTATTGATCCCTATCAGCAATCCGGACCGTCACTTCGACATCCAGATCAGCTTGGATAGGTTCTTCAAAGGGAGGCATCGCAGTGCTCTCGGCAGCGGCGAAAACGGCAATCTGGACGTACTCAGCGCCCTCAGGCAGGGCAACTCTTTCCGCATCTGAGTCCGCAACGCTTCCCGTGGAGGAGACAGAAAGCAGAGTACCGGTCGTGAGAGGGTCGCCCTGGCAGGCTTCGAATACTTCGTAGGAAACCTCGATGGTCACCAGGCCGCGGCTACGACCGTCGCCGTACTGACCCTGGCCCTCGTACTCCCACGACACCTCGATATCCAATTCCGCGTCGGGCTCACTGGGACGCCTCATGATCTGAAGCACCATGTGCTCCGCCCCAGGCACAGAACCGTAGGCGTACACCTCTGCACCAGTGCCCACAGAACGTGCGCGGGCCCCAGTATCAAAGGACCAACGATAATGCATGGCGTCCTCTCGCATCTGGTCGCCGACAAACCGTCGCAGACGCTGGTAGAAACCCTCGGGAAAATATTGCAGGGCTTCCTGTCGAGCAAAGCCCAGCAGCTCCGACTCCGAGAAGTCCACAGGACGCCTGAAACTCATATTCAGCTGGTAGCTGCCCCCACCCCCATCATCACGGAGACCCCAATTTGCCGCACCGGCGAAGCTCTGGGTGAAGATGTCGTCCAGGAGAGGCCAGGTGCAGCGAGGTGAAACACGAGGCATCGGCTCCGGGGCCGGGGGGTAAACCGTCACGGTTGTGTCCGGCATGGTCACCTGTGTTTCCACGCCCGGAACGCCCGATCGACGCTCCTGGGCGTCGTGACGGTAGTTCGAGAAGTCGTATCCCACCGCGGGGCCAAAGTCGGTGAGGGGAATGAGCCAGGGCCTGCCCTCGGCCACCACCTGGTATTCGTGATGCAAAGATTCCTGCATGTCGGAGTTGGACATGATGAGGATAACGGCAGTCACCTCGTCATATGCCTGCGTCCGATCAAACTCCTTGTATTTTAGGTCGGTCCAATCCTCCGGTTCAGGAAGCCACGTATCCCCGATTCGGAGCAAGGCCTGCCTCCTAAACCAGGGAGAATCGTGCCCTGGACCTTCCGCGGCATCTTGCTCCTCCTCCTGCCTTGACGCGCCACAAATGCATTCCTGGAACTGAGCATCCGCCTGGTCGGCCGAGTGACCAAAATTAAACGTGACCCGCTCCACGTCTTCCGCAGATACCGGTATCTCAAAGATCCGGTACACGATCCCACCCGGATGCAACGTGTCTTCGAGGAGAGCCTTCCCGGGCGTCTCGATGATAAAGCTC
>PXCI01000015.1 GCA_003566675.1 Clostridia bacterium | reverse complement strand
CTGAAGGAGACTGTTGAAACCCTCAAGTAGTCCCGTGGTGAGCCTACCATTGAACCAATTGAGAACTCCTTCCCAGTGGCGTTTGATGGTCCTGGCAGCTTCAATCACCGGCTGGAGGCGACTGTGCGTTGCCCAGAAATACCACCGTTTCAGAAAGCTTTCACCCGCAGCTCGGTCAGGTTGATCGAAAAACTCGCGAAGAGTTAGTCGGATCTGGTAGGCGCGGGCTGTCTTGAGGTTATGCTTGGTCAGGGAAGCCATCTTCTTTCGTTGAGCTGCGGTCAAATTCTCAGGGTTCTTCAGCCAGTAGTAGCGCGTTCTTCTGAGAAGATGGGTGTCTTTGGACTCCTCGCGGCGCACCCTGTCCACCGCATCGTTCATGATCTTCATGATGTGAAAGCGGTCAAAGGTGATCTCTGCGTTCGGCAAGTGGGCTCCTACTCCCGCGATGTAGGCAGGTGACATGTCACAGCAGATTTGTTCAATGGAGTTAGGATCACCGCCGTGCTGGCTTAAGTCCTCAGCAAAGGCCTCTACCGTCTTCTGATCACGCCCTTCAACCGCATAGAGCAGCCTCTTGTCGTCAGAATCGAAAAACGAACTGATGTAGTTATGACCCCGGCGACTGGCTGTCTCGTCCACAGCTACTTGCTCAACCTCAGAGAAATCACTATCCTCTCGGGCCTGATCCACATAGTGATGGACAATGCGCCAAACCCGCGTATCATGTTCGCCGATAATGGCGGCAACGACTGCCACGGGCATCTCCCGGGCCAGGGCCATCACCAGGGCTTCAAAAAGGAGTGTAAAGCCACTACCAGACCGAGCCCAGGGCACTTCAACCTTCTTGACCCCGCAGTCCTGGGGGCACTGAACCCTTGGAACACGGGCATGCAAATAGGCCTGATGCTGAAAGAAATCAAGATGACGCCAGGTATGCACAGACGTATCGTAGGGCTTCGCACCTGGTGCGTCGCATTCAGGACAGAGGAAGGTGCTGCCCCGAGGAAAGTCAATATGGATGTCCAAACGCTTCTTCTCGATGCAGAACTCAATGCCAGCGACTTCCCACGGTGTTGACAACCCCAATGCCACCTCGAAGAGCCTGTCCTGTCTCATTCCAGCACCTCTTTGCTACCCCGCTAAGGGTAAGATTGATACTCATTGTAAATCATTTCCCCCACACGTGATAGCGAGGAACCTCAATTTCTGGTTCCATACAGATACCGAGTTGCAATTGCGGGCGAAACAGTATGGTCTGTCCACTGGCTGTCAGCGCAGCAAGCCTTAAACCCATATTGCCTAGCTCGGGCCCCTGTCCCACAGGGGTGGAGCCCACTCCCCTAACCATCCTTACCAGGATGCCCTGGCTCTTTCGCGAGCCCATGATCCATCTCTTCCACCTGGTCATCCCAGACCGCGTTGAGTACCACACTGCCTACTGCATGAGCCCCCCTGGTAGGGCGAAGAGAGGTCCTCATCGCCTCCGGACATCCCGGTATCGGTATTGTGACAAGAGCAAGCAAACCCCAAATACACTTGACCGTCGACCACATCTTCTCTTGCCAACGTTCTTGATCCTACTGGCCCCTCGTTGCCAACACCCAATGACAGCCCTGTCCCCATGCTCCACCAGGCGCAAAGGTCCGGAAGGTTCGCTCGTCCTGGCAGGTGTACAACGCTCTGTGTTGAAGCAATATAGAAAGATCGAAGGAGGTAAACCCATGTCCCAAAAGGTTCTGCTGCAAGAATTCACCCGCCCAGCCTTCGAGGAGTACCTGAAGGAGGAACCCAACCCTGTGGCCATCATCCCCCTGGGGTCAATCGAGCAACACGGACCCCACCTGCCCCTCGGCACGGACAGCTATGCTGCCCTTGAGATTTCGAAGAAGGTGGCATGTCGCACCAACTCCATCGTGGTTCAGCCCTGTTGGCCCGGGTATTCTCCCCACCATATGGCTTTTGCAGGCACGATAACGTTCCGGGCAGAAACCCTGATCAACATCATCATTGACACCGTAGAGAGCCTGGTAGCACACGGGATTAAGAAGGTGCTGATTCTCAACGGCCACGGGGGCAACGCCCAGATCGCAGCCCATGCGGCCCGGCAGGCGCGGAGGCGCACAGGGGCAATCGTGCTGATGCCGACGGGGCCGATGGGCGGTAACGTGGAAGAGATGCTCCAGAAGATCGATGTCCACGCCGGCGCCGGCGAGACTGCCCTTGCTCTAACGCTTTTCCCCGACCTGGTCGAGATGCAGAGGATCGAAGACTTCGAACCCACAGCTGCCTTCGCTCCCCAGGTAGAAGATCTGAGGCAGGCCGATGATTGCGACGCAGATATCCGCGCCATGCTCGTCATGGCATACATCGGTGACACCCACGAGTTCACCTCTTCCGGGATCTATGGCTTCACCGATCCCAAGGATGCCGACGTAGAGCAGGCAGAAGAGCAAATGGAAGATCGAATCGCCCGCCTGGTGAAACTGATCACCTACTGGAAGACCATTGATCTGCCCTGAAGACGCTCACTGACGAAGGGAAGGCGAATTGGGCCGGATCCTTGATTACGCAGACTTGACGATGATAGAGATGGATTCGCTGGACCGTTCCAGGACTGTTTTTCTCCTGGCCCTCGGGCCCATGGAAGCCCATGGGCCCCATCTGCCCCTGGGCATGGACTTGTTCGT
Source organism: Clostridia bacterium (assembly GCA_003566675.1). Classification (GTDB taxonomy): domain Bacteria; phylum Bacillota; class Sulfobacillia; order SLMV01; family SLMV01; genus PWUC01. The sequence goes on along the minus strand of PXCI01000015.1, from coordinate 5,857 downwards.
CGCACAAGAAATGCTGGAGCGCTACATAAACCTACTGCAGGAGCGCCACCCGGAACTGGATCTGGTCCGGCTACCACCCCTGACCCTCGGGGCAGACATCCTGCCCCGAACGGGTTCTGTGAGTATCCCGCCCAGGGTTCTTGAGAGGGTCCTGGGCTCATACGTCGCCAACCTGGCTTCCGAGGGGTTCAGATACCTGTTCGTTGCCGACAATCACGGTGGGCCCCGTCACCTGCTGGCATGTGAGGCCGCAGCCCGCCGGGCCCACCGACGGCACGAATTTCACCTGGTCAACCCCTTTTGCCATGAATTTGCCCTGATGATGTCCAACAGCTCGGTCCTCCTGGAGGATACCGGACTTAGATCCGGCACATGCGGAGACATTGAGGATCTTCACGCAGGTACCAACGAGACGTCTCTGGCGCTTGCGATATCCGGAGATCTTCCGCGCGCTGATTACTGCCAGTTGCCAGCCCTGCGCCCCCCTCCACCAGGCCCTATCTTCCGACTCCTCGCAGGACTACTACGGTTGATCGGAGCAAAGGGCCTGGCCCGAGAGATTCTGGACCTCGGATCGATCATCCACTGGGCAGGGGATAAGGACACCGGATCCTACATTGGCTCGCCTGCCGCAGCGTCGGCAGCAAAGGGGGAGATCATGCTGCAAAAACGCTTGCAACTGGCGGCAGGGCTCTTTGAGCGCGTTCTCAGCGGGCAGACGGTTGCACTGAGACCACCCCTGTGGCCCCTGAAGTTCCTGCGTCTATTGCCGATGTCGTGAAGCACACCAGTTACTGTTCGAAGGGAAGATATTGATGAATATTTTGCAAAAGAGCTTTGTGCTAGACGGCTGCATTTTCGCCGACGGCGATTTTCGGGGATGCGCACCCGATGTGGCCAACTCTGGTCTCAATGCATTCTTTCTCACAGTGCCCTACTCAACGGAGGGATCCAGGGAAGCCGCCCGGGCAATAGCCCGGATACATCGCCTGGCCGATGACCCTCACCAAGGGCTCCGGGTGATCCGAAACTGCCAAGACCTAACGAAGGCGAAAGAGGCAGGCGAGATCGGCCTGATCCTCTGGTTCCAGGATCCGCACCCCGTAGAGAACAGCCTGGAACTGCTCAGGGTCTTCTATGAGCTAGGGGTCAGGACCATGCAACTCACCTACAATCGGGCCAACTACCTGGGAACAGGCAGCACGGAGGAAAAAGACAGCGGGCTCACGGAGTTTGGTGCGGAGGTCATTGCCGAGATGAACCATCTTGGCATGGTCATTGACCTATCTCACAGCAGCAAGCAGACCGCCCTGGATGCCATGCGTGAGAGCAAGCACCCGGTTCTGTTCTCCCATGCCAATCCCAGGGCCCTGACAGACAGCCCCCGCAACAAGGATGACGAGGAGCTGAAGCTTCTGGCAGAACAGGGCGGAGTCGTCGGACTCACACCATGGGGCCCCCTCTGCTGGAAAGGAATCGGGCGCCCCTCGCTAGATGACTACATCGATCACATTGAATACGTTATCAACCTGATCGGAGTTGATCACGTCGGCTTTGGCAGCGACAATACCGCAGATCACAGCTCAGACACCGCCGGAACTGAAGAGCAATCTGCCCTGTATCCTGGTGTGGTGGCAGAATACAACAGGGCCGTGGGCACCGACCCATCTGTTCGCCACGCAGAGGGATTCAGTGGACCCCACGACCTGGCGAACCTGGTCGAGGGCCTCAAGAGGCGAGACTTCAGTGATTCCGATATCGGCAAATTACTGGGAGGCAACTTTCTTAGGGTATTTAAAGACGTATGGAAATAGCCGCGGCTAACAGGAAAATAAGAGGCCATAGCATGTGCAAGATCCTGTCTCAGACTGTGCCGGGTGCGGGAATTGAACACCGGCAATACCGCGAGACCCGAGATGTCACAGATAGGAAGGAGACCAATGCTCGAATTTGAACGTATGATAAGCGTTGTAGACGCCCATGCAGCGGGCGAACCCCTGAGGATTGTCACCTCGGGGCTTCCCCAGATCCCAGGAGAGACGATTCTGCAGAAGCGCCAGTACTTCCTGCAGAACATGGATCACATCCGAAGATTCCTGATGCATGAACCCCGGGGACACAGTGGAATGTATGGCTGCATTATCACCCCACCTGCTTCTACAGACGGGGACTTCGGGATCCTTTTCATGCACAATGAAGGTTACAGTACCATGTGCGGCCACGGCATCATCGCAGCAACAAAGGTAGCCTACCAGATGGGAATCGTTCAGAAGAAGAAGGAGATCCAGATCGATTCCCCTGCCGGTAGAATTGTAGCGCAGGTCCACGGAAGCGGACAGAGAGTCGAACAGGTGAGCTTCATCAACGTACCGTCCTTTGTTTATGCTCGAGACCGGATAATCAGGGTGGACGATAGGGAGATCAAGGTTGATGTGGCCTTCGGCGGAGCCTTCTACTCCTTTGTCCGGGTGCTAGATACGGGCCTCACGTTGGACCTCGAGAACCTTCCGCGGCTGGTGGACCTGGGCATGCAGATCAAGAGGGCTACTATGGATGAGATCGACGTCATCCATCCCCTTGAGCCGGAGCTGGCCGGCATTTACGGCACGATCATCACCGAGCCCACGACGCGGGATGGTGACACTCTGGTATCTCGCAATCTTACAGTCTTTGCCGATGCACAGGTGGACCGATCTCCAACGGGTACGGGCACCGCTGCTCGCCTGGCCCTGCTTCATGAAAAGGGTCATATGACCCAAAACGATGAGCTGTACAACTCGAGCATCATCGATACGGAATTCACAGGTCGTATCTCAGGCACGTCCTCCGTCGGAAAATTTCCTGCAGTGATACCTGAGATCAAGGGGAGTGCCCAGATCATGGGCCTGGGACAACTGGTACTGGAAAGAGGCGACCCTCTGCCTGAGGGTTTCCGTCTAACAACATAGGGGCTCTGTTCAGAAGCATCCAGCCCCAGTACATCCTTACACGTCTTGGGCAGGAACGGTTAGATGTTACTTCGCGTTCCTGCCCATGTCTTCGAACCCCGGGGACGATGGATTACCGTTACCGATCCCCCTGTCCCCAGAGCAGTGGACTGCGTCTAGTAGCCCAAATCCTCTGGAATAAGCACAACCGTTACCTCTGTCTGTGAAGGCCTCCTGTCCATCACCACCGTCACGGCACAGATCGTGCTGGGGGATTTGCAATCAACGCAATAACCTGTCTTCGCACACGGGCTTTTGGTGCCCAGCCGAAGTGCATTGATCGGTGCGGCTATGCGCTTGACCCTGTGCAGGGCTTCTTGAAGATTGTCAGCAATCTTGTTGGCTCCGGTCACGATGACGACCTTTCGGGGACCAAATACCATGGACGCCACCCGGTTACCCGTGCCATCGATATTCACCAGCTGCCCATCAAGGGTAATTGCATTGGTGCCAGTAAGAAGCACATCTGAGTTCATCTGCTGTACGCGTAGAGAACGCAGTTCCTCAGATGACACTCCGGAAACCCAATGCTGCACCACCGTGTTGCCCCGTTGCTCAAGCCTGTTCATAAGATCGAGTTCCCGAATCGTCACCGTGCCCGGTACCCCCACCACATCATCGGGCCCTACCAGGTCCAAGACGCGGCTCACCGCCTCCTCCCGGTCCGCTACCACAACTGCATCAAATCTGTTCTCGCAGAGGGACTGGGCGGTCTTTTCGCACCGCAGACGATAGTAGGCTTTTCTGGCTTCCTGATAATCCTGCATGGACTCGCCTCCCTTAAGAATACTTACGGACTCTATGATTGATTCGCCAGCGCCATCAGGCTCCCTGCCTGTTACTGTCCACAGGTGGGGTATTGACGGAAAACCTATTATGGTGTGAGCTGTTATCGTCACAATCACAAAAGGGGGGGACGATGTGAGGATCAACTCATTCAGCACGCGATTCTGCTGGGGCATCTACTTCATTCTCATCGGTTCTGCGGCCATCATCAAGACGTACACCACCCTCCATGTACCCAATCATACGGCTCGCGATTGCCCTCTTTCTCATATGGACCGGGCTGGTGGTTATTCTGGGTAGAGGGTTTCACCTGAACACGGAACCGGGTACAATCCTGCTGGAATCGGAGGGCCGTACTATCGCAGCCAGATCAGGCGAATACAGCTCTGTGCTTGCCTCCGGAACCTTTGAGATCGAGGAGCCCAACGAGGGCGAGGGACTCATACTCGAGATCAACGCTGTCTTCGGAGTTGCAACCGTACACGTCCCCAGGGATGTTCCCTTCCAAGTCACGGCCAGCTCCGCCTTCGGCAGCGTCGTCACACCTGACGACACCTCCACATTCTTCGGCGAACGAGCCTACGCGTCAAAGGGCTACTCGGAAGCGTCCAGTTTCATACGCATCAAGGCAAGTGCTGTTTTCGGTACGGTGCAGATCATCGGTGACTGATCGACCAGGGGACGAAGAATGGAAGGATCAAGGGTACCCCCCCTGGTTAAAAGCCCTTGATCTCTGGGCACCACCCGGATACCCGAAACGCTTCAACAGACCTAAGGCAGGATGCAGGCCGACCTAGCCAAGGAACAGGGCTCCATAGATAAGAGCTCCCGAGATCACAAAAGCCGGATGTACGCGTATACGCTCCAGTAGCAGAAAGGCAACCGCCGTCAGCCACAACGTCTGGAGAAGGCCTATGCCATCCAACGAATTCGCGAGAAAGCGATAGGTCAACACCCCGAGCAAAACGGCGACAACTGGCCGAATGAGGGTCGTCATCAACTGGACCCTTGGAGAGTCCTTGAACTTATAAAGGATGCCAATAAGACTGATCATAAGAACCATGGACGGGCCAACCGCACCAAGCGTTGCAAGGATAGCCCCCGGAATACCAGCCTGCTGATAACCAATGTAGCCCGCCATCTTTGTCATAATGGGGCCCGGAAGGGCATTACCCAGGGCAAGCACCTCTCCAAATTCAGCGACACTCAGCCAAGCGTAGCGATGGACTACCTCATACTCAACCAGCGGTATGGAAGAAGGTCCACCGCCATAGCCCAGAACTCCCGGAATGAAGAACGCCAAGAAAATCCGCCAATAGATCATGAGTGGGTCTCCTCCTCTTCATCCCGATCCTTCTGGGGTTTCAACGCAGCATAAAGAAGTACAGCAGCAATCCATATCGCCGGATGAAGCCCGAGGACCTCGATCAGGATCACGGTGACGACAAGCAGCAGGGCACATGAAGTCCATCCGAGGCTCGCCCGTGAGCGATCAACAAACCCCCAGGTCAAAGATCCAAGCATAACCGCCACAACGGGCACCACGGCTCCGCTCATACCCTGTACCCAGGGCTGATCCTTCACAGCAACCAAGGAAGTGAGCAGGACGATCATAAATGCGATGGTGGGAACAATCGTCGCCAGCACACCATTCACCGCTCCGAGGACCCCACCTACCCGGTAACCAATGTACGCTGCCATCTTGGTCGCGATTGGGCCGGGTAGGGTGTTACCAATGGCCAGAACATCCCCAAATTCGTCCGAATTCATCCATTGGTAGCGGTCCACCGCCTCAACATGTACTAGGGGTATGGAAGAAGGCCCCCCACCGTAACCTAGAAGCCCAACCCGGAGAAAGGCCAGTAAGATGTCTCGTTGCCTGGCGCGTTTTGTCATGACAGTCGCTCACATCCTCGCCGGATAATTGATCTTGCGTACAGACAATCCAATGCTCATGATATGTGTAATTTCTGTTGCTATCAATGCTAATTCCTGTTTGATGAAGATTAAGGCAGCGACCAATTTGAGATGCCTCCGCTACATCCCTGTATCAGGTGATGGTGCGTGATCAAACAACCTCCCAT
>PXCI01000118.1 GCA_003566675.1 Clostridia bacterium | reverse complement strand
TATGCATGGAAGCCATGCCCTTCGACTTGGCAGCGGAGTTTCTCAACGCCGTCACCGGCTGGGACATGACCGGTGACGAGGTGAGAAAGGCCGGCGAACGGATCATGAACGTAGAGCGAGCATTCTGCATCCGGGAAGGTATCAGCCGCGCAGATGATCGCCTACCAGACCGTTTCCTCAACGAACCCCTTCCGGAGGAGTGTGGCCCCTCGGCCGGACTCGTCTTCGAACTTGATCCGATGCTCGATGAGTACTATGCTGACCGGGACTGGGATCAGCAAAGGGGCTGGCCCACTCGCGCTGTCCTCGATAAGCTCGACCTGGAGCAGGTCAAGGAGGAGCTGTTGAGAAAGGGTTTTGAACTCGAGTAACGGGGAGGATACGGCCTTGCAGATCAAAGTTCAGTTAACCGGGCTGATCCGCATGGCCCTGGGAACCTCACAGCTATCTTTGGAACTGGCCGAGGGTGCAACGGTCGGTGAGGTCATCGATGAACTGGTGCGAAGGACAGAATCGGGGTCAGCATCCGGCCCACCCGAGTCCATCGATGCCTACCTGGTGCTGTTAAAAAGACAGGGACGATCTCGCAGCATCCAGCTGTTTGATGGCCCAGGCACCCTTTTGCATCATGGCGATGAACTCATCCTCGCCCACAGATTCACAGGAGGCTGAACCCAGGTGCCCGGCTGAGACACACTCAGCCGGGCACTCACCTTCACACGTCCTTGCATATTTCTCTATTTTACTGATCCCTACGGATCACCTTGCCACTTTTGATGACCATCTGGATGTCGCGGATGGCGCGAATGTCATCCAGCGGGTCCTTCGCCAGGACAACGAGATCGGCCATCTTGCCCGGTGTCAGGGTTCCAAGCCGATCACTCACTCCCAGGAGCTGAGCGGGCACACTGGTCGCTGCCTGCAGAGCCCCCATGGGGGTCATCCCCCCTTCAACGAGCAGTTCGATCTCGCGCAATCCGGCCCAGGTTCCATCGACCCTGTCCGTGGGCAAAAGGTCCGTACCGGCGAGGATGGGAATGCCTGCCTCAACGGCGCACTTAAACCCGGCAAAATGGGTCTTCGATGCCTGCGCCTGCTTTTCCAACTGCCAGGGAGGAGCACCGTGGCGCTGCAGGTAATCACCGCAGTTGGTCACAAGAAGCGTCGGACAAAGATAGGTGTTGTTGCGGATCATCGCGGTAATCGTATCGTCATCCAGCTCGTAGGCGTGTTCAACACAGTCAACCCCGGCAAGAATGGCCTCCTGGATCGGGCCCGGCGCACTGGCATGAACGGTCACGTGCTTGCCTGCCTTGTGGGCCATGTCGGTCGCGGCCCTCATCTCCTCGACCGTAGCCTGCGAATCACTGACCGACTCGTGGGGACTGCCGAGCCCGCCGCTGATGCACATTTTCACCAGGTCCGCCCCGGCCCGCAGCTGCACCCTGGCCATGCGGGCGAAACCGTCGACCCCGTCGGTCTCGACACAGCTGAGGGAATTATAGCCGTGGCCACCTGTCGGGATGATGGCCTCGCCCGCACCGAAGATGTTCGGGCCGTCCACCAGGCCCCCGTTTATCGCCTTTTTCAGCTGCAGATCGATCTGCTTGGCCTCTCCCACAATACGCAGCGATGTGAAGCCCGCGTTGAGAGCCCGAAGCGCCTGGCTGTAGCAGCGCATGGTCTGGTGTGGCACCGGCTCAACGTCGGTCCGGTACTCTGGAAAGGGATGCTTGAGGGCAAGGTGGACGTGAGCGTCCCATAGGCCAGGGATCACCGTGCGGTCACCCAGATCGATGACCTCACTGTCCACATCGCCGAGTTGATCCTGTCCGCAGACAGAATCTATGAAACCGTCCTTGATGCGAATGGCTGCATTGCGGAGAGGCTCAACACCGGATCCATCGATAACAGAACCTGCGAGTATAACGTAGTCCGTCACGAGATCACTCCCCTCGATTGCCTTGATTGACATCTTCAGTCAGAAGAATCTCTTCGACCAGGCTCACCGGCGGTGAACCGTGGGCGCACAGTTGGTCATGGAAACCTCTGAGGGTGAACGCAGGACCAAGGGCCTTGCGATACTTCTCTCGCAGATCCATGATCATGGTCTTTCCGTACATGTAACAGGACTGGTAGGTCGGGTTATCATGGCGCGTGTACCGCAGGACTTCCCCTTTTGCCATGTGCGATCCCTGGCCGACCCGTTCGGACAGAAGGGACGCCGCCTCGTCAGCGGACATCTCCCCGGTGTGCAGCCCCACATCGATGATGATCCGCAGCGCCCGCCACAGGGCGTTCCTGGCCTGGAAGAACTTCAGTGCCGGGGTGTCAAGGAACCCGGTCTCCTCCATGAGATCCTCCGTGTACAGGCCCCATCCCTCCACGAACAGCGGGCTGCGGAACTTCTTGCGAATCGGACCGGCGACCCGCTTGTGCAGGACGCTCTGCAGGTGATGGCCCGGGTAGATCTCGTGAAAGGTGATGGAACGTATGAAACCATAGTTCTGTTCCCGGAGGTGGTCGCGGTAGTTATCCGGATCACCGTCGACATCGATTGGGGTTATCAACAGGCGACTGAAATTGTCCCGGGCAAAGGGCGGTGTGACGTTCATGACACCCAGGGGAATGGAGGAACGGAGATAGGACGGCGTCTCTGCAACCGCACATTCCTGCCCATCTGGAACCGTTATCAACTGGTGCTCGAGTATGTGATGCAGGGCTGCGTCCCGTGCCTCCTGGTACGCAGAAAGCAGGTCTGCCGGGGCGGGGTGGTCATCCTTCAACTGCTCCAGCGCCACGCGCCAGTCCTCCCCGGGAGCAATCATCTCCGCACACCGGTGCATCAACTCCTCGTATTCGGCCACCTTGTCCTCGCCAAACCGGTACAAAACTCCACAGTCCACGCCAGGCAGCAGGTGGAACTGTTCGAGCATGGACTCCATGTGTTCTGGACCCGCTGCAAAATTGCCTCCACATGAGCCTTCCATGTCATTCAGAAAGCTACGGAAATCGCCCGCGGCCCGCTCAGCCTTCGCGAGGACATTTTCAAACCGCGAGGTATCCAGGCCAGAACTTGATGCCAGCTGGCCGAGGTTATCCTGCAGAAACAGAAGCAACCCCTCCGTGGATGACAGGCCCATTCTGCACCACTCGGCGGGAACATCGTCAGCGACCAGGTTGTCCATGGCCGAGGCGAAGAGCCCCGGAACCTGCTCAAGACAATTAACAACGAGTTCACCGGTGACATAAGTGGGCCTGCTTTCGACGCCCAGCAATAGCTGCAGGGCCTGCCCGACCCGCTCAGGGTAGATATACGGGGCACGCCGATGGGGCTCTAAGTCATGCAGCAAACACTGTCGTCTGACATCTGCCTCAAGCATCAGCAGGTCATGGCGCATTCGCTGGGGCAAATCGTCCAGATCAACGAGTTGAACATCTCGCAAGATGTCCATGCGTCTTTGGTGAAACGACCTCACAGTGCCATCCTGGAAATCACCCAATGCCTCACCAAAGGCGTCAATTCCCAGGCTGGCAGCATTGATTGGGTTCTGCTCACATGACAAGGCCAGCCACTGGTTTTGCAGGGCCGCGAACCGCAGTGCATCCATGTATTTCCCAGAGCTCCGCTCCCGTCTACCGACCGTTCACCGCTGCCGGTTGTAAGCTCCAACTGTGCTCCTGATGTGATAGTCTTTAGGATACAGGGCAGGATCACCTTGTTGCCACGGTGTCGCGCAATTGAGATACCTTGCCCTGTGTCCAACAATACAGATAAACTTCAAAGCATCAGAGTCCAACGGGATTCCCGAGCGGATCCAGAAGCCTTTACGAGTCAGCAACGCGAAAGGAGCGCCCGCATGCAAGTCACGGTTCGCTACACCGGAATGATCCAGGTCAGGCTGGGAACGGAGCGGGATTCTCTGGATCTGCCCGGTACAGAAACCAACCTGGAACAGGTACTCGCGGCCGTTGCCGAAAAGAGAGGCACCGAGGTATCCAGGCAAATCGGCGATCAGCACATGGTCTTCATTGAGGGGCCGGATGGTACCCGCAGGGTCAAGTCCGATCAACTGGATACCCCGATAGAGGATGACGCCAGTGTGCTGTTCATGCGTCCCTTCGCCGGGGGCTGATCATCTGCCCGCGCAGCTCCCACCCGAACCTGCCCCCTGGGATCGCAAGGACTCGATTGTTCCTCCAGGCTCACCGATCTCCCCAGAGAACGTCACGCCCATCTGCCGCGTGTGCCTAAGGGGATGTCCGCGCGCCTATTGGGATACTGGTGTGACCCCTCGGGGCCACACCAGTTGGGACACCGACGAAAAAGCACCACGGATCTACACAGGCGACCGAATCATCACAGTCCACCTATGTCACTACTCGCCCTCGGCCTCATCCTTCTCGCGCAGCTCGGCCAGATCCCGGGCCACATCCTCTAACCCGAGCTTGAGGCAGGTCGACTCGAGGGGCATGGCGGTCTCCGGGTCGAAACCGCGGGCCTGGTAGAAATCACTCAGCATGGGCTCCAGGTCCACCACGCTGCCAGCCGACTCCCGTGAATCCTCCGGCAGGGGCTCCTCAAGGAACCGTTTCGGCAGCGTGTCGTGTCGTCTCCGCATCCCCATCTTGTTATTCAACGCATATTCCAACGTGATCATGCGCCTGCCCACGTTGCGGACCTCTTCCTCTGTCCAGGTGATCCCGGTCAGGGCGTGTAGGAAGTCCGGTATCTCGTGGATCTCCAGGACCTCCATGCAGACCATGGTGTTCTTGCAAACATTGAAGGCGTCAGACAGGGCACACCAGTCACCAAAGTCGTCGACCAATAGCCCCTTGCCCTTCTCCTCCAGCCGCTTTGCGGGTTCCGGCAGGCCGTAGCGCTTCGTGGCCAGCTCGGTATCCTCCGACATCTCGAAGAATGGTTCATAACGCAGATGGTCCGCACCACGGGTGGCGGTGGCGAAGGTCAGGGCATAACCCTTCATCCCACGGGGCTCGGCCTGGATAATCTCAAGTCCCTTAACTTCCATGGCCAGGTCCGCGCCCTTGCCCAGCCGCTTCGCAGCCGCCCGGACACCATCGGCCAGAACATCGCCGATTCCCTCGCGCCGAGAGATCTTATCAATCAGGGTGATCGTGGTCTCCATGTTGCCCCACGACATGTCCAGTCCGTCTACTTCTTCTGGAGTGACCATCCCCAGCTCATGAAGCTCCATGAGCCAGGATATAACCTCCGACGTGGTGATCGCATCCATACCCAGGCGGTTCACCATGTCGTTACATTTCAGTATCGCTGCCAGGTTGGAATTGTAAATTCGGGATCCAAAGCCCGCCATGGCCTCGTACTCAGGCCCCTCTCCCTGCAGACCGGCATAGTCCCTGTCAGAGGGCACCACGTGCCAGCGGCTGCAGTGCAGCGTGCAGGCGTGGCAGGCCTTCGGCTTGACATTGAAGTGCTTCGCCAGCTCCTCACCACTCATCTTGTGAGCCTCAGGGAAATATCCCGACTGGAAGTGCTTGGTGACCAGGTATCCGCCTTCGTTGAGAGGGTTTACATTCCTGGGAGTCCCGAGCCAGGCGCGTGACTCGTAATCGGGATGATCGAGGACCCGCTGCCTCATGATGGTGTCCCACTCGCGGAACCTCTTGTCGTCGTAGACGTCCACGCTCCCGGTCCCCCGGATCGCGAGGGCCTTCATGTTCTTTGAGGCCATCACCGTACCCATGCCTGTTCTCCCAGCAGCACGGACCAGGTTGGCAAACACCGCACCGAAGGTGACACCGTTCTCTGCGGCCGGCCCACATGCTGCTATCTGAACCGAGCTGTCTCCCAGGTCGGCCCGGATCATCTCGTGGGTCTCCCACACATCCTTGCCCCAGATGTCCCTGGCGTCTCGAATGCTCACCTCGTCATCATCGATGAACACGTAAACAGGGGACTCGGCCCTGCCGGTTACGATCACCTGGTCATAACCTGCATACTTCAGCTCCGACCCGATGTGGCCGCCGGCATTGGAATCCCCAACGATTCCCGTGTGAGGTGATTTAGCGCTGACGTTGAAACGTGATCCGAGGCAGCTGTTGGTCCCGTTGACGGGTCCCACCCCGAAAATGAAGGGATTGTCCGGACCTTTGGGGTCGGTCTCTTTATCCACACGATCGTACAGGGCGCGCATATTGAAGCCGCGTCCGCCAAGCCAGTCCTTGATCATCTCTTCGGACAACCGCTCCTTCGTCACCTCGCCCCGGGTCAGATCAACGTGCAGTATCTGTCCCGCGTACCCGTAGAATCTGTCACCCATTAGCGATCCCCCCACTTCTCCAGCATCGTCCGGCACATGCGCTGAGCGAACTCATCGCGCTTTTTCTGTGCTTCGTCAGCCAGCTGCTGAAAGTCCGTCCTTGACGAACGGTCCTCGATGGTAATAGTACCGGTGGGACACTCCTGCACACAGGCAGGCTGTCCACCGCAGCGATCGCATATGATGGCCACCTTTTTCTGCGGGTGCAGATTGCAAGCACCAAAGGGACACGCCTGCACACACCTGCCGTCGCCGGTGCACCTGTCTTCATCCACCTGGATCACACCGGTGTCTGGGTCCTGTGTCAGCGCCCCAATCGGGCACGCCCTCACACAGGCCGGGTTTTTACACAACTGGCACATCACCGGATAATCAATGCCTATAGACTCAATCTTCGATACCCGCACGCGGGCCGATCTGCTACCGTAGTTGCCATCATGAGCATGCGTACAGGCTGTCTCGCACAAACGACAGCCGCTGCATTTTTCCGGATCCACTCTCAGGTTCATTCCTCTGCCCCTCCCTAGCGACTCCTACTGATAGGTCTGATAATACTCAGAAGCACCCTTGAAGGAATCTGGGTACGGCCACGGTACAACACGTTCGGTTCCTACCTTGATCTTAACCTAACAGGTGGCCATTGCCCTGTCAGTAAGTTGCACAATGATGTCTCCCAGTTGCCATCGGGTCAAACAAACCCCTGTCTCCTCACGCGTGCTGCTGACACCGGGGACGAGACAGGTCCGTCTGTCACAATACGAAACCCCGTGACGTCCTCGCATGCCAGCAACACATCTGATAGGTCTGAATTTTTACCTGGATCCCGACGTTTCCATCCTCTTCCACAGTCGGTTTGCCTGGCCTGACGGGTGAAATCTCACCGCCTACAACGACCCCGAGGTCGACCGACTCCTGGAGCAGGGCATGCAGCACGTGGATCCAGAGGAGCGCAGGGCACCCAAAACCTCGACTCACACCGGCTGACCGGTCCGACCGGGCACGTCCGCACATGCGTCAGCTGGCGCGGTACTGACTGGGGGTCATTCCCACGCGCTGTTTGAAGATCTGGCTGAAATAGCTGGCTGAGGAATACCCCACCTTCAACCCCACATCACCGCAGGACAGGTCCGAGTGACGCAACAGTTCCTTCGACCGTTCGAGCCGGAGGGAAGTGAGGTATTCGCTGAAACTCTGACCGCACACCTCTTTGAACACGCGGCTGAGATAATAAGAGCTGACGTACACGGCCTTCGCCACCTCACCCAGAGACAGGGAGGTGCCGACGTTATCGTCGATAAACGCCCTGGCCGCCGAGACCAGGCGTTGCTTGCGGTCCTCCATCGACCGGAAATACTCGAAGATCCGCGCGAGACACTCCCGGGAAATGGTGACCATCTCTTCTGGGGTCCCAGCCTGCAGGATTTCTCGAATACTTTCATTTCTCAATCCCAACATCTTCTTCGACTCAGCCATATGACTGCAGGCCACCTGGCAAGCAGAAGTAATGGCGGCGATGAGCTCAATCTCCAGGAAACCCGGATCCTGGTGTACTGCCTCCCTGGTCAGGTCACCCAGGGTGCTGAAGGTCTCCTCGAGGGATCCCGACCGCACTTCCGACTTCAGGCGCTCTTCAATGGACAGCACACCGGCGACATCGCCATCCTCGGGCTCCGACTGGGCAACAGACACAAGCTGTTGATCTGTAACGTAAGCGAGGTTCAGGATTCTCTCGGCCAGGCTGGCCCGTTCGGCCATCCTGAGGTGACGGGCCACTCGCTTTCTGCCCCGATACACTTTCTGTACACAGTCAATGAAACTCTTGCGCAAGATACGAGGGCGAACCGGCTTGACCAGGAAATCCTCCACTCCAAGCCTCACGGCATCCGGGGCGAAACTGAACCGGTCGTAGGCGGATACGATCAGAACTCTCATGTCACGGTACCGCCCGTGAAGTCGTTCCAGGGCCTCCAACCCGGAAAAACCCGGCATCATGATGTCCAGCATCAGGACATCGGGAGCGCCATCTGCCAGGATCTCCAGGAGCTCCGGGCCGGTCCTGGCCTCCCCGGTGATCTCCAGGTCCAGATCGTAATCCTGCAGTTGTCGGCGCAGGTAGCGGCGGGCAGCGGCCTCATCATCTGCAATCAGGACGGTCAGCGGCTCCTCGATCATCGCACCGTCACCTCCCTGGCAGGAATATCAATGGTCACTGCTGTACCCCGGTCCTTTTTGCTTCTGACCACAAACCGGTAGTCATCCTCGAAGATC
>PXCI01000135.1 GCA_003566675.1 Clostridia bacterium | reverse complement strand
CAGTGCCATATTCAGATCTGCCGCAGAGGAGCTGCTCGGAAGACATGAGCCGGGCAGTCGGTGAAGCGCGGGACAGTCTGCTGCAGGGTTGGAAATGAGCGTGGGGTCGGCGTAGGGTTGGTAGGAACCCCCCCCCCTTATAGGGGGGTACTACCAACCTACCAACCCCAACTCACCGCCCAGCACGGTGGCAGGCAGGGGAGACGACCAGGCGTGCAGGAGTCAGGGCCTCACGTCAACCGATACTGATGTATCTGGAGGTGAGAACAGTGGCGCACTCTGGCACAAACTGGAGGCCAACGCAGAGGCAGTCGCGCCTGCTGGAGGCGGCTCAAGATGAGGGCCTGGACCGAAGCATCAGCGTCGTCTGCAAGGCGGCTGGTGTGCCGCGCAGGACAGCCTACAACTGGCTCAAGGACCCCGACTTCGCGGCGGCCTGGAACGATGTCTGGTACGGCACCATCCGACGCCACCTGCCGGGAGCCATAGCAGCCCTGGTCCAGCAGGCGCAAGAGGGTGACGTGTCCGCGATCAAGCTTGTGTGCGAGCTAGCAGGAGTCTACAGCAGGCGCACACAGGTTGGCGGGGACCACGGTGGTCAGCCGGTAGTGGTGCAGTTCGTTAGACCTGAGGAGGGCATATGACCGAGAGCGATGACAGTAAGCGGGGTCTACTGACGAGTGGCCACCAGTCGGCTTTGATACATGGAAAGGAGAAAGCCGTTATGAACATAGAGGCTGTCGGCACATACCAGACCGTGGAGCCGTTGCTGGACATGCTGAAGCCCAGTCCGGAGAACAGGCGAATCTACGGAGGAGGGGCTTTGCCGGAGGCATTCGTCGAAAGCGTTTGGCGAACAACCAATGATAACATTGATTGCTCACCCCCTGTTATTAGAAAGCTAAAGAGGCTCCTTGATTGGGATTTGCGTGGAGGTGCTAGGGCCAAGACACGGGTGGGGCAGGAGCTGGCGGCCCGTGCTAGCCTTCCCGAAGCGGCTCTTGGGGTGATGGAGTATCTAGGAGTCAAGGTTAAGGGAATCGGCAATGCTTTCCATTGTCCAATACCAGGGTATGAGGAGTCCAAACCCTCAGCTTACCTATGGGAGAAGCCGGGCGGGTTAATTATGCTCCATGGCTTTCACGCCAAGCAGGGAGGCCCCAAGTGGTGGCCTCTCCCTGATGTGTTTGCAGCGGTAATGACAGGGCAGGCCCGGCTGCTGTCACCGGCAGAGCGACCGTATGGTGGATCAGGGCCCTTCACCAAGCCGGTTACATCGAGCTCCCTTTGCTCCCGCGGCACGCCAGGCCCTACGAGAAGGCCCCCAGAGAGGCGCAGAGGGTGTTCCAAGGGTTCGAGTACCTGCTACGGTGCCGACGAGCATACGACCGCCACCAGGCCTTCGAGGCCCCGTTCTCCTGGGGCTTCGCGGCTGGCTGGTGTGGTGTTCCCAGCAAGACCACTGTTAGCCGGGGCGTGGCCTGGCTTCTGAAACACCGGTTCCTGCGGGTGACACAGCGGGGAACCCGAGTGGGGGAGAAGGTCCGGCGGCGGCCAACCTTCTTCGCCCTTGGTACCCCGAGAGAGGAGGCCAAGCGGTGAGTGCTGTACACTCTAGAGGGCAACAGATGAACGGTGATCGTCAAACGCTCAGCTACGAGGACATCAAGCACCTGGCGAAGGAGCTGAGGGCCAAGGGCGAGTCCGTCCAGGTGGGTGACCTGTTGGCCCTGTCGCGGAACAATGATCCGTTCTATGTGGGCAGCCCGGCCGTTATAGAGAAGGCGGAATGGTTCGCGGAGATATGGCGGCGGGGCCAATTTAGGAGCGGCGCACACCTTCGACGGATCCACTACTGGTTAGTATCCCAGAAGCAGCCGGCCAAAGCTGACGGCGTGCCATACGAAAACACACTTAACGACTGGCAGTATCTCTGCGTAGCCGGGAAGGCGGCCCGCTACCTGGGTTTGGTGGCTATTGAAGACATTGCCGATCACCGTAACCCTGAGCCGCACCTGATTGCAGACTACACGGGGGGCACACCGTACTACTCGGTTGACGGCTTCGATCTTGACGATCCGGAGGTCATGGTTAATGGTGGCGCCTCAAAAGCAGGTGTACAACCTTATCACCTGGAGATCTGGTGTGAGAAGTCCACCATGAATGATGTGTTGCTCCCTCTCTGTGAACGCTACGGCGCGAACCTGGTGACCGGGGAGGGCGAAACCAGCATACCCGCTGTTTATAAGCTGAGTCGCCGGCTACGGGAAGCACAAAAGCCCGGCCGCATTTTCTACATCTCCGACTTCGACCCGGCTGGACAGTCCATGCCGAAGGCAGCAGCTCGGAAGCTGGAATGGATGTTAGGAGAGGCGGGGATAGAGCAGGACGTGCGCCTGACTCCGCTGGCACTGACCGCAGATCAGCAGCAGGAATACAAGCTGCCGCGAACTCCGATCAAGGCCTCAGAGATGCGCAAGAAGTCATTCGAGGATGTCCATGGTTCGGGAGCCGTGGAACTGGACGCGTTGGAGGCCCTGCACCCCGGAGAGCTGCACCGGATTGTTAATGAGGCACTATCCACTTATTACAGCGTGGAGGCAGAAGACAGGCGGGGCCGGGCGTTGTGGGCTATGCGTAAGGAGTTGGAAGCGAAGGCCCAGGCGGTCATGGACAGATACCGGCCCCAACTGGAGGCCCTGCGGGAGATGAACGCGGAGCTGGATAGCATCACCGTGGATCCCGATGACTACCAGATCATGCGGGCAGATCCAACTGCTGACGATAAACTCCTGCCGTGGCTGTTGGACTCTCGCCGCGACTACATGGAGCAGATCAAGATATACCGGGCGTTTGAAAATGGCAGGCTGAAGGAGGACAATTAAGGACGCGTTTCTGAGTGGGGTAATCAACCACCCCCGAACCGTAGCGGCCGCTAGGCATACGCGCCGTCAGTTGAGACTTCTCAGTGTGAGAGGACGCCCCCCGGCACTGATTCACCGCTTGGCAGATGTAGGACCGGTGGGGGACAGCGTCCTTCACACCGCCGGGTGTGTCCTCCATGAAGGGGGGTAAAACGGAGTTTCAGAGGCCCTAAAAAGGGGCATAGAAGCACACAAGACCCACATAGGGGGATGCTATGCTCCTTCAGAGACCTGGGCAGGCGCAGAGGAGGACCGTTCAGGTAGCGGCCACAGTCCCGAGGGTTTTTGGGTAAGAGAGAGCGGCCTACAGGTAGGGAAGGGGGTAAGCTAAAACCTAGAGGTCTCTAGAGCAGGACCGTGGTGGCCGTGACACGCGAAACGCCGCGAGTTTCAAGGGGGGGGCGGTGGCAGGCTGCAATCATGCCAACGCACAGAAACGAGCACGCTGAGGGAAGAACCGAAGAAACACCACGCAAAAAAGAGCGACCCCATCTGGGCAGATTACTTGTGGCGCTCTGCCTCACGTTGTTTCTCCCAGCGGGCATCATCCCGTTCCCTCCGCTGACTCTCGGTCTTATCCCGGGCCGCTCTGCCGGACTCGTGTCTCATTACCTGCCGCATAAATAGCAGAAGCCCGACACCCAGCACGAGATATGTGAGTCCATTCAACCATGGTAGCGGTGCATATCCGGGGATAAGATACATGAGCCCCGTTATCACAAGCAATATCGCACCTATGGAAGTAAGAACACGGCCCAACATCCGCACTCACCTTCTTTCTACGCCTTCACTGACGCTTGTAACCTGCGTTCCCTGCCAACCCAATTCACGGCGCGCGGCGGAACTCCACGGGACTGTGCGAGTAATCACCATTATCAGCGGCAAGCTACGATCGGTGGAGTGGGGGGCGTTAATCCTCGTCTGTGTCTACATGGCGCAGCAATCGCTGGATGAGGGACTCGGCAGTGGCGAACGAGTCTAACACGGGCATGAGGGCACCGTAGGATACGGTGAAGCGCTTCTCATCCTCGTTGAAGTAATCAAGACCCGCTCCCTCAGGCCGGAAACCCAGTTCCATCAGCGCCTGTTTCTCCTTCTCCGTCGCCGGTCGCACGTGGATTTCATAGTTCTCCAGACTGCGCTTTTCGAGCAGCTCGTCGCCGAAAGCCTGGAGCTGTCCGAATCCGTCAATCTTCAGCAGTTCCCGGTCGATTTTAAACACGGAATCTTTCACCTCCTGCCCAATCTTTACCTATTATATTCTATATTCGGCGTTTCCCACCACTTTTCCTGCACTGACGTGGAGTTGGAGTGTCTGCGCCCCAGGGAAGCAGCGTATTCCTCCCCCCCGAGGCGCATTCAGTGAACTCAGAGCATGTAATCGCAGCGCCCCGGAAACCTTGTCAACGCCCATCTGGGAGTACCCATTTTGCAGGCAGCTAATGGGTTGTAT
Organism: Clostridia bacterium; assembly: GCA_003566675.1. Classification (GTDB taxonomy): domain Bacteria; phylum Bacillota; class Sulfobacillia; order SLMV01; family SLMV01; genus PWUC01. Next base: position 4,276 of record PXCI01000135.1, on the reverse strand, counting down.
TGGGTAAATCAAATCATGGTGTTCACCTCCTGGTTGAGGTGTTGCAGTAGCCGGAAACTGTCACCCTTCATGTTCACGATTGGAACGCAGAACAATATCATTTGACACTGCAGTGCCGGATGATGTGGAGCGGTCTTCTGGATCGTGTGCAGGGGATGGTCGAATAGGGATGCGCAGGAAAATCTTCACCGTCCAGTCTCGCACCATTACTTTTTCAACCACCATGCGGATTAAGTCCTGTTTCTCAGTGAAAGACAGCTGATCAAGGTCCCGTTGGCTCTGTTGCAGCAAGCATCCAGATTATTGAGGAGATGGGTTTCCTCTTCGTTTGCCGCACATTCAGCGGCTAAAATGGCTTCCTCCTCAGTCAGTTGGGCAATGCGCTGACGCAGTGGTCCGGCACGATTTTGCAGTTCATCCGGGCTGATGATATCCGCCTGGTAAGCGTCGAGCAACCTCTTGTGTTCGGTCTTTTTGGCCGCAGCTGTGTGCCTGTGTGCGAGGTCGAGCTGTCCTTAGGTTGCATTTCCGTCGCTGACCAAGTGATACGCCTGTCGCATTAGAGTCGGATTCACGAGATGTCGTCTCACTTCCTGCCAGACGAAATCATCAAGCGTGTCAGCACGTGTTCCCAGAGAGTTCAAAGAGGAGCTCCCAGCCCATCTGGATAGAACAGGCCAATCTTACAGTGAATGGATCCGGGCTGCTTTCAACCTAGATGATCCAGTTGCTATCGACATAAACGAGGTCTGGACTAAGGGTTATGCCGAGGGCTATGACCGGGGAGTATTCGATGCGCTCCTATACCTGTTCCGGGAAGGGTGGACTGAGCAGGTGTTGGATCAGGAATATGGCTTCCTGCACTTGGACGAGGAAGTGGACATAAACGAATGGATCGCTGCCGTCTCGGGATTTGCTCGTCACGTTCAGGGCAGATTCCCGGAACATCAGAGTGGACCCGCATGTCCGGTGGTGTGGGGGGACGGCGGGGGTGACCCCGCCTCCTCCTGAGTTATGTTGGGGTTGGTTAGAGGACGGCAGGCGCCGATCCAGGCGACACCGTACCGCGCAGGTCTGCCAGAGAGTAAATCATCCTCGTCTCTTGGAGCGACCAATTCAGTCGTGGAGGAATGGACTGAGGCGAGAACTTAGCCAATGTATTGCCGATGGATTTAATGAGCTGTTCGTTCTGTTATGGCGACTGAAGTAGGCTGATTCAATCGGAAGCATTCGAACGCCGGCATTCTCTCGACCCTGCGCTCCATCAGTTTCACAGCACAACTTCTACACACAGGGGCCCTTCGTGGTCTTTATCGATTGCGGTATAGGTGTTGATGCAGATACTCCTGGAACGTCCGAATGGGGCTGCTCGGCTTCTTCTGACCCAGTCCATGAACAAGGCCGCTGTTCGGAGTTTATGGTGTTGAACAGCGGCCCGCATAGAATTCGTGAGTGGCAGTCGGCTTAATGACATGCCTGCGTTTGCAACGACAAGGGGCTATCGTCGCCCTAGAAGACTTTGATTGCACCGTGACCGGCGCTTTTCAAAAGAAGCTCCAGATGTTGAGCCGCATCGAGAAGAGCTGTCTCCATGGATTCGAGACCGTAGGCTTTCATGCGACTGACAGGACCTGCGATGCTTATTGCTGCCAGGGGGTGCTCACCGTTGCAGACCGGTACGCCCAGACAGAAAAGACCCATCTCATATTCTTCTTGATCGTAGGCTATGCCAGTCTGACGGATCTCCTCAATTTCTTCGCACAGAACATCTCGTGAAGTAATGGTGTTCGGGGTGCGCTGACTGAGATCCAGGTTCCTGACCATTACCTCCACCAGGTCGGGCGGGAGGCAGCTGAGCAGAGCCTTGCCGATGGCGGAGCAGTGTAGTTCTGAAACAGGAGCCAGATTGACGGTGAGGCAGGGGCCTTCAATATCTCTGACGGAATCAAGGATCAGAACCTTGTTGTCATAGAGGATTCCTATGTTGACCATTTCCCCCACTTTTTTGGTGAGCTGCTCCAGAACCGGTCTGGCCGTGTTCATCAAATGCAGCTGGCCCCGCGCCTGTTCGCCCAACTGAACAAGAGTCGGTCCTAGGGTGTAAGTCTGCGACTGATCGTCATACATGACACAGTCAACCTCGCGGAGGTCCCTTAACAGTCGGAATACGCTGGCCTTGGGCAACTCAAGAGTAGCGGCCACCTCTGTGATCCCCATGGGTTGAGGAGTATCTGCCAGGGTCCTCAGTACCAAAATGGCGCGCTGTACCGTGGTATGTCTCTGCTTACTACCATCCATTTGTGTACGACCTCCCGAGACGAAAAATATATGTACTGGTAATCACAATCTGTCTCCTATCCTCAGTTGAGATCAGGTTCAGCCGCAATCCACTGTATCGGCTTCCTGGTTCCCCGGAATGCGCACCTGTGATAATGTCTGCCTACGTTGTTGTAGAATATGAGTGCATGAAAGGCCCGGGGAGTATCGCTCTGACCATAAGGAGAAACATGGCCTGAGTGCCCGCAACTGCTGGCTCTACTTGTTAATTACTACACGGGGGGTGTCTTTTCCTGCTTATCTTCGGGGTTTTCTCTGGCTTCCTACGGGATTATGTTCTGATCTACGGAATACGTGACGAGGAAAATGAGTCACCTTTCACCATGTGATCGGTCTACGAGATTAACTCAATCACTTGCGATGCGTGATCCTTGAGCATTGAGTACCCCGCTCGTGTCGGGCCACAGGCCAAGCATGCGCACGATTCCAGAGATGAGGCAAGAGTGGGCACCTGCGCCGCCCTGGGAGACAGGATCGTCCTGCCCTTGTCTTGTTTCCTTCTGTCTGTAATAATGAATCATTATGAGTTCTAGTGGTGGCTCATGTCAGTCAGGTTAGGTAATCGCATGTGCGGTCGGTTTCAGGCTCATCGGTGATAACAGCGTCCGTCTTTCCGATGCGGCAGTTGCAGTACAGCCTGTTGTCTGGTTCCGATGTCCTGGAGAAGGAAGGTAATGGTTTTGAGTGACATACTGCACGACAGGCTGAGGATGAAGGGCATCCTCCGCTTTCATATCCCCCTCAGCGTCACGTCTGTACTCATGGCGAGCAGTCATTCTATCGTTAACTCGGGATTAGCTCGCACGCCCCGTCCCGAGATTGCCCTGGCCGCTTTTGCCCTGGGCCATACCATTGCGAATATGTTTGCGTCTCCGCTCTGGAGCACCCGTGATATGTTGATTGCCTTCGGGACCGACAAGGCCAGTATGCGAAGCGCTGTTCGGACAACTGCTGGTATTGCCGTGTTCGTCATGGTGTGGATGGTGCTTCTGGGCTACACGTCGTTTGGCCGTTTTGTCTATGTGGACATTTTTGGAGCATCGGAGGTCCTCTTCACAGAGATTCTTTCTGTGGTCCGTCTGTGCTTGGCGATCCCACTAATCTACAGTACCAGGGCATGGGCCCAGGCTGTGTTGATGCTTTCTCGCAAGACCGAGTACATGACGTTTGCGATGATCATGCGGCTGGTAGGCGGATTGGTCATGGCTGCCTTCCTTCCCCGGTTGGGGCTTCTCAGCGGCACGATGGTTGGTGCCGTGATCTGGGTTGGGGGAATGGGGATCGAGTCCCTGGTCTGCTGCGTACTCGCTCTTCGGGGGAACGGCGGCCTACCCCCAAAGCCTGCTGAGGGAGAGGCAGCAAGCGTGAAGGACTGCCTGGTCTTTCTCTGGCCATTGATCTTGAATGCACTGCTGGGCAGCCTGGTAATGCCCCTGATCAACGCTGGACTTGTGCGCACGGATGATCCGGAGCGAAATCTCGCAGTGTTTAGCGTCGTCTGGTCGCTGGTATGGGCTCTGAGCTCTTTTGTCCATATGACCCTTCGTCAAACCGTGATGGTCTTTTTGAAAAACGCCCACTGGTTGAGAGTTTTGCGCCGGTTTTCCCGGTATCTTCAGTATGCCACTTCTCTCTGTTTGGCCTTGATGATCATCACAGGACTTGCAGATTGGCTTCTGGTGAGCGTGATCGGCCTGGAGCCGACACTGCTGCATGATGCAAGAACCGTTCTGTTCCTCCTGGCCGCCTATCCCTTTCTTTGTGGATTAGTTGATCTGAAGACGGGGATTGCCCTGGCCTGCCGTAGAACGGGCTTGATTGGTGCTGCTCGGGTGGCTGACGTGGTGGGGCTCGCTGCGGCGGTCTTCCTATTGACTTTCGTTGTCCCTAGCTGGGGCGCAACTATTGGAGCGCTTGCCATGATGAGTGGGCTTCTCTT
>PXCI01000354.1 GCA_003566675.1 Clostridia bacterium | reverse complement strand
TGCTGACGGGCACGATTGTGAGTGAAAACGATTCCGTGAAAGGATACCCCCATGAGCGATCTGACGGCGCAGAAAATGAAGCAGGCTTTTGAAATACTGAGGGAGAAGGAACTCGACTGCTGGCTGATGCTGGACCGGGAATCCGGCACGATGGGACACACTGACCCCAGCCTGGACCTGTTGCTTCCGACAACCATCATCGGCCTAACGGCCTTTCTACTCACCATGGACGGGAAAGCGTTTGCCGTCGCAGCCAGCTACGACACCCACAATCTGGAAGGAACCGGGCTATTCGACCGGGTCATCCCCTACGAGATGGACATGCGAGAGCCCCTGGTTGAACTCCTCCGCGAAATGGATCCGGGTGCGATTGGGGTCAATGACAGTGAGGAAGACTTCGTCGCCGACGGCCTGACGACGGGGCTCATGCGCAAGCTGGGCAGAATGCTCGAGGGAACCCCCTACGCAAAGAGGATCACGTCTGCCGAGGACGTCGCTGCCTCGGTGCGAAGCCGAAAGATCGCCCAGGAAATCGAGGCGATCCGGGGCGCCTGTGACACAACCCGGGAAATATGGAGCGAGCTGACCTGCTATCTCAAGCCGGGGATCACGGAAATGCAAGCCATGACATTCATCCACAGCCAGTGCGAGAGGCTCAGGGTTGAGACGGCATGGGACAGCCGCTGGTGCCCGGGGATCACTGCCGGGCCCTCTTCGGTGGGCGGGCACAACCCGCCCTCAGATCAGATCACCCTTGAGCCGGGAACCCTCTTTTCCATCGACTTCGGTGTTCGTCGGGATGGGTATGTGTCGGACCTGCAGCGCACCTGGTACATCCCGTCTGCCTCCCATCCCCAGCCCCCCGAAGAGGTCACCCGGGCCGGTGCAACCCTGCGAAGGTCCATCTGGGCAGCCCGGGAAGCGATGCGCCCTGGCGTCCCTGGCTACGAGATCGATACTGTGGCAAGGGGCATCATAACGGAGGCCGGCTACCCCGAATACAAGCACGCTCTGGGCCACCAGGTCGGCCGGTCAGCCCATGACGGCGGAACCCTACTGGGCCCGGCGCACTGGCCGCGCTATGCTGAAAAATCCCAGGGCCGGCTGGAAACTGGCAACGTGTTCACCATAGAACCCGGGATCCAGACCTCCCTCGGTCGATACGGGGCCGAAGAGATGGTCATCATTACAGAGTCCGGAGCAGAGTGGATCACCGAGCCGCAGAGGGAGATATGGGTCACCCAGGCATAGCCGGTGCGAGTCAGGCGCCAAGGGTTCACCCCAGCCTTCATAACCACAGCAGGTCGTTCGGTGGACACGCCCGTGGCAAGCAGCATTGGGATTTAGCTTCTGCTTGCCACGCTGCCGGACGGACACATTCGATGAGCCGTGGGCCTGTGTTGAGTCAGTTCATTCAAGCAAGGTTCATCTATACTGATGTGATATCTTTGGCGAATGTGTAGGAAATCCTCTCCCCACGATCTGTCCTGTGCCAAGCTTCCTCAGTATGAGAGAGTTGAACAATCCTCTCAGTTGATGCGTTACCCAGTTTCTTTAACACGGACTCTAGCACCCTCTTCTCCTCATCTGCGAAAATATCCAGATTTGCCTCACGCGCTGGAAGCACCCGTTCCCCAAATTGAAAAACTGGCTCCACGGTCACCCACCCTGCCTCTTCGAGTAGAGACATGATCCATCTGTATTCATCCGGAACAGGTCCCATGGGAAGCGCCACATATGACAACCCGCTAATGGATCTTCTGATCTGCTTATAGGCCAGAAAATCTGTGAACCAGAGGAGTTTCATAAACTTAACCTTATAGCAGATTGCACGATCTGCAATGTAGACCGCCAAATTTGCCAACCTGTAGAAGTCAAATCGTCTGTATCCATGAAAGATATCCGCTTCTCTGCCCACTACCCCCTCCAAACGAATCACTTCTCGTTCTAGATTTGCAGCATTTTCCGGAAAGACCTCCCTAACTCGTCTGCAGAGTCGAGTATATTCATCCGTGCCAACCCTATTTTTGCCACGCTTGAGGAACTCCAGCATGGCGCTCGGCTTACGCAGGAGCATCAATATGTCATTGTGTGCCTGAGATGGCAAACTACCGTTTTCATATCGAGTTATCGTCACCTCTCCCCAACCAAGTACTCTAGATAGCCCGCTTTGAGTCAAACCATAGAGTTCTCGTATCTCCCTTATCTCGTTGGGAAAGATCAAATCGTGCTCCTGGCGATACAAATCATAGGCCCTCTGAATGGCATCCTCTTCAAACTCTTCTACGAAAATCTCGGCATCACACACAGAGCAAACCGGGACAGAAACGGGAACATGGTATTCCTCATTCTTAACAGGAATGAGTTCGTTACGACATTCAATTTGCGCGGCCACTTCATTCCCGCAATCCAGGCAGAATGCCTTCATAGTGCGCCCCCTTTTCCATCTAGATCAACTTCGCCGCCTGCCACGTCGGTTTGAGCATAGATAGTATTCATCTCATACTCCTGTTCATGGAAAGATAAGCAGATAATCCTCCTGCTATCCGCGAGGAGCTTTACCTTGACGTATAGGTTGTTCATTTTTATTGGAAGGCGGAATATCCATACCGATCCTGAGTGCCCTTCTCTATTATCCTCCTCTGGTCCTAAAACGTAATGCTCAATTGAAAGAAGCATGAGTTGCAGCCTAACATCTTTGTAGTTCATTCCCAACTTTGTGAGGGTATCTCTGTTCTTTTGTCGATCGGTCAAAGCAAACTTATAGCCCTCTGCGATTGCATCACCGAACCTCTTGATAAAGCAGACAACCTGCTCCCTGGACGCAAAGGACAGTAGCACCACCAACGTTCCTATCATATGATAGTGAGCCGGACTTATACATTCATATCAAATAATAGCATACACATTCTGCCACGACCACCCCCCTTGATAATTTTCTATTGCGTCGACCGCTATATTGCTAGGTAAGCCACGTCTGGAACCTCGATGATACAGATGAAGGTGGTTGATGCACGGTTCGCGACTTCAGGCCTGGAATCTCCCCCATTACAATAGCCTCCCACCCCATAAGGTGCCTCCTCATCCATCGAACCCAGGGATGCAAGATAGACAGCGGCATTATGTGGCAATGTATAATGAGACCATGCTCTAGAAAGGAAGATAATTTTGACAAACCCCGTAGTGACCTTTGAGATGGATAACGGCAAAGAGATGACCGCTGAACTGGACATAGAGGCGGCTCCCAATACGGTGAGGAATTTCGTCTCCCTGGTGGAGAAGGGATTCTACAACGGTCTGACCTTTCATCGCGTCATCCCCGGCTTCATGATCCAGGGGGGCTGCCCCCAGAGAGCAGGCACGGGAGGACCAGGATATAACATCAAGGGCGAATTTGCTGACAACGGCTTCAAGAATCCCATCAAGCATGACCGCGGCGTACTATCCATGGCTCGTTCGGGCCACCCCGATTCTGCCGGCTCACAGTTTTTTGTCATGGTAGCCCGCTCTCCGCATTTGGACGGTCAGTACGCAGCCTTCGGCAAGATCACGGAAGGTATGGAGGTTGCCGATGACATCGTGTCGGTTGAACGAGATCGCGGCGACAAGCCGGTGAGCCCCCAGCGCATCAAGAGGGTTACCGTCGATACATTCGGCGAAGAGGTCGGTGAACCTGAGACCCTGTAGCACGCATCGGATAGCCTGGTGAAGCTGTTCGTCCTGAGCTGACTTGAGTGGAAACAGAAGAAAGAGGCGCAGGGGAAGGTTATGCCCGGGTCTTTGGATAAGTACAGGTGGTGGCCATTGTCGGTCTGCTGCATGAAGGAACAGCAGGTCATAGAACCTGCCCGGAGAAACAGCATCGACCCAGTGTCCTGGCAGCGGAATCGCCAAATCAATGGTCCCACGCACAGCCCAATGGAGGTGTCTACCATGAAACAGCAACTCTCAGCACCCATTGCCGAACTGGACCGCCAGCTTGTGGATCTGTGGACCCGCTACGCATCGTCGGGTCAGCACGAACGAACCCTCTTCCTCCCAGGCGCAGAGCAAATTGCAGACGTACAGAAGGGCCTGGAAACCCTTCAAGGGTCCCTGGACTCAGCTACGCCGAACACCTTCCTGGACAAGATCACCCTGCTGCAGGTGAAAAACACCACCGACGTCCTGTCCTTCCGTGTTGCCGATGACCAGGCCTTCCCCTACCGTTACCTCGGCAACCTCTCGGGGGGCGTCAACCAGCTCCTAATGATGGACGCTCGCCCCCTCGAGGAAAGACTGGAGATCCTTGCAGCGCGCTTGAAAGATGCCCCGCCACTTCTGGAAGGGGTCATCGATGCAAGCCGGCGTGTGGACGACGCCTCGAGGGACATGGTGCGGGAGTATATCGGTAGCCTCCAAAGTGTCCTGGCCGGCCTCCCTGAGCAGCTGGAATCACTCGGTGCGGACACCTCGAACATGACAGGAATCATCGGGGCAGCCCAGGATGCCGCGGCCCGGGCCCTGGCCCACCTTGCCGTCCTCGAGCCTGCCACCAGAGACATCGCCACGGCACTCCCTTACGATGAGCGACTTCGAAGAGTCTGGGGAATCAACGTCGAGGATCTGTTGGAATGGCACGAGGAGGAAATCGAGAAGTGCCTCAACCGGCTGAATGCCATCGCCCAAGAGATTGATCCCAACCGGGACCCCTACGAGATCCTCGAGACCGATCTGCCCAGCCGCGACAGACCCGAGGATATGTTCCCTCTAATGGAAACATTCGTGGCCCAGGCCCGGGAACACGCCCTGGACTACATAACCCTTCCCGAGGGAGAAGTATGCGAGGTCTGGCCCGTGCCGGCCCAGCTCAAGGATTCCTACCCCTGGGGAGGATACAACGGCCCTGATCCCCTGTTGAGGAACCTGCACGGAGCCGTCTTCCTGAACGAGTACAACTACGAGTCGGTAACCCTCGGCTGGCTGGAGATGATGGCCATTCACGAATGCTACCCGGGACATCACGCTCAGAAGGTCAAAGCAGCGGCCTCATCCCTGCCGGACTCCTTCCGGGTAGCTCACCTGATGAACCGGGCCGGCCCCCTCAATGAGGGGATTGCCCACCGCTCTGAGACCCTGCTGCAGCACATATTCCCAGAGCCTGCCTTCCCGCTCTTCGTGGCCTACCGGCGCCTGCACACGGCTGTGCGCATCAAGGTCGATCTGGCTCTGCACCATTTCGGGGAGCCGCTAGAAGAGGGAGATAGGATCTACCAGGAGTACATGCGGTTCTCGCCCAAGGCAGCCCGAGGACAGGTCCGCTTCCAGGAGCTGTGGCCTGGGTACATGACAATCTACTACTACGGGCAGAAATACCTCGCAGATCTGCAGAACAGGCTGGGATGGGACGATCACACCTTCACTGAGTTGATCTTCTCCGTCGGTTATTCGGGCCTCGATGTTCTGGAGGAGATCGTCAAGGGTACGCCAGAGCAAAGGGACGCCATTGTGAAGATGTGACCAGGCACGACATGGGGCGAGGATGACCGGCAGGATTAAAGGGCAAACAGCGATGACAGAGTCTGCCTCCAGACCGGGCTCCTCGCCCGATGATTGACCACCCTGCTGGTGGGCTAACCAGGACTCTGACGACCATTGTGTGGTCCTCGATGTACATCAGGGGGATCAAGGTCCTCCTGGTGCTCCGCCTCGTCCTCTTCGTCATCCTCCTCACCACTCTCTTCTTCATCATCGGGACCATTGAGGGAGTCTAGGTCGACGTAGCCAGTAGGGGCTCTCAGTAGCACAGAAAGATGATCATTCAGGAGGCATGCCACACCAATGCTGCGGCCCACGCGGTGATCGGGCGCCAGGGTGTGCGTGACCGTGGTACCGTGGCTGACTCTCTCCACGCGACTGCCTGTAGGCTGGGCCTCCAGGTCATTGGCGCTCAAGCCAAAAAACTGTGGACCGTCAGTGTTGTTTAACGCTGGACTTTCACCCCAGAAAGGGTTATCCAGGATGCCGACCACCACGTTGTGCAGTAATTAGTGCTCCTCAGCCGCCCAAATTCCATGCACCACGCGGGGGAGTTCGGGCCCTGATGGATGATGGGCATGCACAGGGAATCTAATCCGAAATTGGGAGGACTGAGGGACGTCAATGACGAATAATAAAAATATATGCTTCCCAGAACCGTGGCGCACGGCGGTAAGCGGCCATAAAGCCCTGAGGCCCGTAACTGACGGGAAGCGTTTCCTAACCTACGCGTTTCAAGGGGATGATCAACACCGAGATGGCGAGGGTAGCCCGGCGTCGACCGTATCGTACACGTGAACCTTGTTTCGAACCTAATAGCACGCTGCTTCTCCTCTTCAACGGTTGGAGGACTAGGAACAGCGGAGGCCCTTCCTCGTTACTGAGGTCGAACTTTGTCCGTCGTAGGCCTTATCGAGCCCGGATCAGGTTCGCTGCCAGCGGCACCCAGTCAGTCGATAGGACAAGTGGCGTTGAGTTCGAGAGTCTTACCCTTCGAACGAAAGACGCCCCCAAGCAATCTGCTCATGGGAAAGGCTTGGTCTGGACATAGATCCTGTATCATCGGCCCTGCTCCCCGGATGTACCCCGTGATCGCGGCATTTGCCCGCCTGGATATCCTGCCGGCAAGTCACTGGCGTTACTACTTCCTCGAATCGACCGAGATTCCCGTCTAATCACTTCTCTTTGGGGGGATATTTGTGAAAAGCCATTACCTGCTGCCATTGGTCCTGGCGCTCTGCATCATGGTGTTCGTGGTACCGGCCCGAGCGGAAACCCCAGACCTGTCAGTAACCTATCCGACCGGGGGAGAGAGGATACCTGCAGGAAGCACACAGATGATCACGTGGGAAGGCTATGAGGACTACGAGCTCGACCTGTACCTGTCCACCAACTCCGGAAAGACGTACGACATATACCTGGGAAGCGGCATCGGCGGCGTGTTTTCATGGACCGTCCCAGACATTACCACAGGCCGGGCCAGAATTAAGGTCACCGGTGATATTCCATACCTGACCAGGCAACCCGTGACCGTGGAGGCGGAGAGCGAGGCCGACTTTTCGATCGGTCGAATTCCCGAGGCCCCCACCGACCTTTCGGCAGTCGCCCTTTCCAGCTCCGAAATCCAGCTATTCTGGACCGATCATGCGGACAACGAAGAGGGCTTCAGCATCGAGCGTAATCAGCACGAGGTGTTCACGGTGGGTCAGGACGTCCAGACCGCCATTCACGCTAGTCTGCCTGCCGACGACACGCTCTATTCGTACAGGGTGAGAGCCTACAACGCTTTCGGCTATTCCGGCTACTCCAACACAGTTCGGGTTGCCACGCTGCCCGAGCATCCCAGCTCGCCCCCGGAGGCTCCGTCTCGCCTGAGGGCAGAAGTTCTGTCTGACTCGGAGATTCAGCTCTGGTGGATTGACAACGCTGACAATGAGGAAGGATTCACCGTCGAGCGAGACGGCGAAGAGGTGGCTCAACTCGGCTCTGACGAGGAAGCCTTCACCGACACCGGGCTGGCCGCGGATACCACCTATACCTACCGGGTGAGAGCACACAACGCGGCGGGTCCCTCGAATTACTCAAATGAGGCCACTGCCACCACGCTTCCCGCAGACACACCGCCTCTCTCGGATGACGCCGTCATCATACGCCTCAACATCGGCAGGACCGAGTACTACGTGGATGATGAACGCAGGATCATGGATGCGGCTCCCATGTTGGAGGAGAGCAGGACCCTGCTGCCCATACGATACGTGGCCGAACCCCTGGGAGCTTTCGTGAGCTGGAATCCTCTCACTCAAAAGGTGACCGTGACCCTGGATGAGAGCGTTGTGGAACTGTGGATCGGACAGAACCAGGCCAGGGTCAACGGAGTATATCGGTTCATTGATGAAGACAACCCCAATGTCATGCCGATGATCGTGCCCCCCGGTCGGAGCATGCTTCCCATCCGCTTCATCGCGGAGAGTCTTGCCTGCCAGGTGGACTGGGATGCCCCGACCGAGGAAGTCACCGTGATCTATGATCCACGGCAGGAGCCCTGGTGGCCTGGCGAACTGCCCGATCTGCGACCCGACTGTGCAGAGGTGGTCATTACATTCGAGGACTTCGCCGACGGGACGGAGATCTTCCACCAGTACGGTGCCGTCGGGGTCACCTTCCCGGGTATTCCCTGGATCGTCGAACCCGAGGGCGTCGATCTCCCCTCCGGCACAAGGGCGCTCGGCACCTCCCGCCCGGGCGAGGAATTCGGCGGCAAACTGGTGGTCGAGTTCACCACCGGGCAGACGTGCGTAAACGTGTTCGTGGGGCTTCTTGATGACACGGGCGAGAACAAGATCCTGGCCACCCTGGAAGCGTTCGATGCAGGCGAAACGGTGATCGTACCCGGATATGGAATGGAGGTACACCCGCCCAAACAGGTCGCGATCCAGCAGGGCCTCATTGGCCCCGGACCCACGGAAACGTTCCGAAGGATGACGGTGGAAACGGACGATGAGCCCCTTATCTACCGGGTGGAGCTCTCCTACCAGGGAGGACATTTCCCGATCATCGACGACCTTGGCTTCTCTGTCGTCGGGACGCCGTTCGCTGAGTTTGAAACACGCCCCCATGCCACCATCGAGAGACCGAGAGACGGAGAGGTCATCTCAGGTTTTGGGCCGCATTCCGGAGCCATCGACCTGATGGGAACCGTTCACGAGGAGTTCAAACTACAAAGCGTCACGTATACCGTGACGCGCGAAGACGGCATGATCTCAGGGCCACTGCCCTTCACCGGCGAAGCCCCCACGTACACCTTCGGCGGGATCAACATGCATGGCCTGGTCCTTCCCGGAGAAAATCACATCCGGGTCTCTCCGAGCAGCTGGAGTACAGCCTCCAAAATAATCCGCACCGACAGCGTCACCATATACGTCGAGCCGCTACTGGAAAGCGGCGACGAGGCCGAACTGCTCATCCTCACTGCTGACGAGTTCTATCATTCCCTGGTACCACTGCGGGACTGGAAGAACGCCACCGGCATCTCCACCCACATCATGACGCTCAGTTCGATCGAGCAAGACGACCGCTTCGCCGGCTCCAGGGACATTACCGAACAGGTCAAACGAGCCATAGCCCACGCCTACCTCCACCACGGCACCCGCTATGTCATGCTGGTAGGGGACGGGGACCGCTTCCCCGTCCGCTATTTCAAGACCGGGCGAGAGGGCGTATCCTGGGGCGTTGTCTACCCGATAACGGATCTGTATTACGCCTGTTTATTCAAGCCCGATGGGACCTTTGATGATTGGGATGGCAATGGCAACGGCATAATCGGAGAATGGTGGGCACCGCCTGTCGACGGCGGTTTGGCCGACAGTTTTGCGCAGATGAATATTGACGACTGCAGCCTCAAACCGGATGTGGCTCTGGGACGGATACCTGCATCGACCGCCGATGAAGTTGAAGCGTACGTATCCAAGGTCATCGAGTATGAGAGTACCTCTTCTCCGGCTTACGAAAACATTGTGCTGTGGAACGGAACCTCTGACTTCCGGACCGATCATCAGGCGTTGAACCTAGTGGCTTCAGAAATACTGTCCGATTTCACGGCCAAGAAGCACTACCGCCCCCCGGGCTTCGAATCCTGGGAGCCGGAGGAGAAGAGGCAGTATGAGGCAGTTTGGAGACGGCAGATTATGGACGATATTGATGAGGGCGCCACCTTTGCCATCTACTTCGGCCACGGTAGCCGCACCTCAATGGGCGTCTTCGGGGCGAGCAATGTGCAGGGCCTGACGAACGTCGGTTGCTACCCCGTGTTCGTCGCCAGCGCCTGCGACACCGCCAAGTTCGTCCACGAACATGACATATACATGGATGTGGATGGGAATTATCCACCGTGTTGGCCCTCCTGCCCCCCCGATGAGGGGGATACATGGCCTGGCCCCAATCCGGAACCGGCTCCCATCCAGCCCTCTCACATCGATGTGGACTCCATGGCAGAAGCACTCCTGCTGATTCCTGAGGCTGGGGCGGTCGGATTACTCGGCGCACGATCGGGTACAAATGACGCGAGTCATCCTTTCACAAAGCTGTTCCTCGAAGCCTATAACTCCGAACAGGGTGAACGTCTCGGTGGAATGTGGGTAGCGGGGGTGACGGAGTTCGTGGAACGGTACCTGGAAACTGATCACTGGTTTGGACGCTGCAACTTAATGTCACGCCACATCCACATATTTGCTCTGTTCGGTGACCCGAGTTTGCGCCTCAAGCGGCCATGAATGGGAATGCCGCCTAGTGAAACGGACGCAAAACACAAGGGGCAGGGCATCCCCGCCCCCCATTCCAGGACTCCGGATAAAGGATCAGTGCCTTGCTTACGAACTGCGCTTCATGATCAACGTGGGCAGGATGGCACATCCAGAGCATTCCATTGTAGAGGCCGAAAGAGACACATGAGCGCCCGTCCCAGGACATACTCCTGGGACGGGCGCTCTCACATCACCTGCGGGCAGTTCGCATCATCGCCCATTGGACTTGCCAACTCCCACCTCTCCAGTGATGACACCGAAGACGCGATGATCGACGATGAATTGGAGTCTGGCGGTGCACTCTGTGAATTGTCCTGATGGGTAGAGATTGCCGGCTGCGATATGCCTGGTGAAAGGCATCTGGTTGAGTCCGAAGTGTTTACAAAGATCCATCGTGATCAGCCTTTCCGAGCTTGCGAGACTGAAGCCGAAAAACCGTCCGTTGGTCGCACCGAATCGAGTGGGTGCTACCTCGAAGGGGTGGTGCACGGCCTCGCACGACTCACCATCGTCGGAGACCGCCAGACCTCCCCGGGTGTTGAAGGCCAGACAGCGCCCCGACTCCATGATCAGGCCGCCGAAGCCATCTTCGGGTACCGGCATATCGACCACCTGCCAGTTACCCGAAACTGCCCCCGGCATGGAAGCTGCTCCGGGAAGCTCGATGCGTCCCTCGGCGTCGGCCAGACTCGAGCCGTGGGACGGGTGAAAATTCATGGTGAACTCTATTATGTACTCAATCCCATACATCCTCCCGCACACACCAGTACGCTTCCGGCGATGGGACGGCGTGGACACGCTTTGAGATGAGAGCCCACGATCCCCTGGTCACTATCGTATACACCCACGACGGATACATCGGGGGAGATGAGCGAAGAATCATGATGCACTCCGAAGATCGTACCACGCTCTTTCCCTCCGCGATCCGGGAGACCGGGGAGCGGGCACCTTCGAAATTCCAGGGCCCGCTTTCCGGTCTTCGTTCTATGTTCACGGGAATCCCCGTGATCCTGCGAGTTCAAACCGTCGTATTCCTGTCGCTTCACCTGACCCCGGGGTGATCCCATCGAACCTGCTCATCCCGACCGATGTGCCGGCAGGGGCGGGCGAGGAACTGGCAGCGCAGCTGCGTGCGCGCTACGGGCTCGATCAGCCCCTGCACACGCAGTTCCTCCTGTACATGAGCCGGGCTGTCCGGCTCGATATTGGAAAATCTATTCGAACCCGCAGGCAGGCCCGTGCCGGCCCAGCAGGCCAAAACGATATCCCGATATCATCCACTTGGCGGTCACAGTCGATCCGCGCCGCAGGCAATCACGGTACAGCCGTCCGCCAAGAGACACCCTCACCCACCATCGTCTGCAGCCGCCTGCGGGCCGACCTCGGAAGCCGGGGTGTCGACGAAGAACTCTCGGATCCCGACAATGCCCATCAGCATCTTTCCGGCGGCAGCTATCACAATCCCGCACCCCCCATATACAGCCCGAATTGAAGTCAGGGTTGCCACGGGTCCGACCATGCCCTGGGAGAGGGGCTGAAGAGCCATCGTAATTGTTTCCAGGAGGCCAAAGACCTTCCCCATATGGTCAGGATCAGTCCTTCGCTGGATCACGGTGATGAAGAAGATGTTCACCGCTGCATTGAGAAAGCCGAAGATGAAAAGGGACCCGAAATGGATGAAAAGCATATGACCCGGTGTTATGGCAAAGACCACAAGCAACACCCCCTGGATCGCCACTCCGTACAGGACCAGGCCCGCATTCCGCTGAATCCAGGAGGTGACCGATATCACGACCATAGCCATCATCGATCCGATGCCCAGAATGCTAAGAAGATACCCATAGGTCTGGGGACCTGCAGAAAGGTCGCTGGCCACGAACTGGGGCAGTAGAACAAAGAAGGGCGGGAAGAAGAAGTTCAGGGCGGCGGCGACCTGGAGAACCTTCACCAGCACAGGATGCTGGCTCAAATGGTCCCAACCAAGCCGGAGATCCAGAAGCACCCCGTTCCAACTGAGCCGATCTGAACTCCTCACAAATGGCAACCGGATGAAGGCCTCGGTCAGTGCCGAAAGCAGAAAAGAACCCGCATTGATCACCAGCAGTACCGGCACCCCAAACAGTGCCACTGCGATCCCCCCGAAGGCCGTACCCGCCACCGAGACAAACGTGGAGGTCATCTGGTTCAGGCTGTTGGCGCGCTCCAGGTCACTGCTTTTGACCAGCTGTGGAACAGCAGACATCACGGCGGGCCCGAAAAACACCGAGGCGGCTGCATTGAGAGCCAAGGTAATCAACAGGTAGGGCAATTGCAGGTTACCGCTCCAGGCCATGTAGGTGAGAAACAGATAGATGCTTCCCCGGCAGATATCCATCCAAACGATGATGCTCTTGCGACTGAATCGATCCGCTGCCACCCCGGCGAAGGGACCCAGCAACAACCGTGGGATGCTCCCAGCGAGGGCGACTGCGCTCAGAGCCATCACCGATCCGGTTTCCTGCTGAACCCACCACATGACGGCCAGAAACCCTGCCCCATCTCCCAGCCGTGATACAGAAAGACCGAGCCAGAGAAGGAAATAGTCCCTGGTAAAAAGTGTCTTCACATCCATGACCCCCGCACGATGAATATTATATTCATTATCTAAACACTATGATATCTTTCATGTACGTGTCAATAACCTTAAGATATTAATAGTATTCATTGATATATCATCTCCAACCATACTGCTGCCGTAGGGGAATTCTCCGCTGGCAAGCTGGGAAGATTAAGGGATACTAAGCCCTGGAGGGATGATAGTATGTTCAAACATGAAAAGACCCTGCTGCATCCTGTGCGGGTGGATCGAGTCAACCCCCACTACGCGGCGCTGCTGCAAGAACAGCTGGGCGGGGGCAATGGCGAGCTGAAAGCTGCAATGCAGTACATCTCGCAAAGCTTCCGAGTCAAAGACCCGGCGATCAAGGACCTCTTCCTTGATATCGGTGCAGAAGAGCTCAGTCACATGGAAATGGTTGCGACCATGATCAACATGCTTAACGGCCACGATGTAGACGCGGAGAATGTAAGTGGCGGCAGCATCCAGGCCCACGTCCTCGGGGGCCTCGGCCCACTGCTGACCGACGCATCGGGGAACCCGTGGAGCGGCACCTACGTACACAGCACCGGCGACCTGCCAGCAGACCTACTGTCGAATATCGCTGCAGAACAGCGGGCAAAGGTCGTCTACGAGTACCTCTACCGTCAGATCGACGACAAGGGCGCCAGAGAGACCATCGACTTCCTGCTCAACCGTGAAGAAGCGCACAATGCGTTGTTCCGCGAAGCCCTCAACAAGGTGCAGGGAACCGGGTCAAACCAGGACTTCGGGGTTGATGAAGATGCCCGTCTCTATTTTGACCTGTCCTCGCCAGGACAGTACTTTGACGCGCCTCGTCCGACAGAACCCCAATTTGCAGATCCCCATCGCGGGCACTATGGACATCATGACCATCAGCATAACCACCTTAACCGCTAACAGACCGGCCTGGAGAGTGCACAAGCCCCTCTCCGGGCCTCACTGCATCCTGGTCTCCCTTTGTGAATGATCTCAACCCAACACACTCGGATCCCGAGCCCTAAACAGGCTGTGCCCACGGCCGCCCACGAAGGGGTGTTTGAGTTCGGATCAGTTCCGCTTCCGTAGGGATCCCGACGATGCTGCGTGGGAATGAACTCGAAGGCTTGTGACCTTAACGGGGGAGACGCGGGTATCCTGGCATCTCCCCCCAACTCCAAATGAAGTTAACTTTCTATTCCTGGGCGTTGAGAACGCGCCAGATCATGACCACTGCCTCGGCGCGAGTCAGGCCGTCACGGGGACCAAAAGTACCGTCACCGTGTCCCACGATCAGCCCCTTGTCGAATGCCGCAGCAACCCATCCTTCAAAGCCTGGGGTGATCTCGTCAGAATCGTCGAAGGTTACTTCCGCATCGCTGTCGGTCTCTCCCGTGGCAATGACGGCTAGAAGCGCCATCTCCTCGCGGGTGATCATCATATCTGGAGAGAGCATGCCACCTATGGCTGCCTCAAGAGCCCACTCCTCCATGTCCCACTCCTCCATCGCCCAGGCAATATAGGGCTCCACCCAATGGCCCCGGACATCTGCAAAGGGCACCTCCGTGTCAGGAAGTTCACTAGCTGGCACCTGCGCAGCCACCAGCATCTTGATGAACTCCGCTCTCGACACGGAGTTGTCCGGACGGAAAGTGCGAATGTTGCTCTCATCAACAGGGGGATAACCGTCGATGAACCCCTGGCTTACGCCCATGCGAACCCATGCCTCGGCCCAGGTGTGTCCGCTCACGTCGGGCATCGTCCATGACACAGGTCCGAAGGCGACGGGCTCGAATGCCACCTCGACAGCAGATCCATCCTTGGCGCTGTCGTATCCTCCGATGACCGTTCCGCTGGGGCTTGAAGGATCGGCATAGGTCAGGATAACCTCGAATTCTGCCCAGTCAGGCCCACCTACAGCAGCCGTGAGCATATCATCGCTGAGATGACGATGCCCATCCTCCAACACCAGCCAGAAGGTAGCTTCATATACCTGGGCGCGCCCGCGGATCACCAGCGGATTCGGGGCGACTCCATCCTCGCCCACGACGGCCTCCAGGATGATTGCCTCATCGCTATCAGACACCTTACCAAGGGCATCACCGTGCCAGCTGGCTCCCATGAAGTTGACCATCACGGTTTCGTCCCCTGCAGGCAGCGATAGGAGCTGGTATGGATAGGTCAGGGCCTGGGAGACCACATCGTCAGGTCCCGGCTCCGTCAGGGTGACATCCACCGTCAGCACGTTTGCAAATTCTGTGACAAAGTCCACTTCCACAACATAGCCGCCTGTCGGGAGCTCGCCCCAGGCGATCAACAGGTAGCGAACGTCGCCGGCGGGCAGAAGATCGACGCCCCGGGTATCCTTGTTCTGCTCGACCCAGATGGCGATCGCCTCGGGCATATCCTCGTCATCAACAACTTCCCATGGTACTTCCTCTACCAGGGCCTGCTCTCCGGAGGAGACCCCCGGAATCCCAAGTACGAGAACAAGAATCGCTGCAACAAACCAGATCATGTGTTTCCTGACGGACATGAACACTCATCCTTTCGCCGGCACTTGCCGGGAACTTACCCTCACCGCGGAGACATCTCCAACTAGTCACTCGATCTGCTGTATAGACGCCGACCGATAGCATCCTGTTCCAAAAACATTAACTGGTGAGTTCGCCCACTGCTCCCTCGAGCCTGTCAACCGCCTCAACCACAATGCTCCGGGGGCAGGCCAGGTTGAACCTCTGAAAGCCCTCTCCCCCTGGCCCGAAGACAAACCCGAAGTCAGTGGCAATCCTGGCCCGCTCCAACATGAAATCACGCAGCTGCTCATCGTCCATCCCCAGGGCTCTCATGTCCACCCAGACCAGGTAGGTCCCCTCAGGACGCAACATTTTCAATCCCGGGATGGCCTCAAGCCTCCTTGCGAAGTAGTCGATGTTATTGCGCAGGTATGCGTTCAGCTGTTTGAGGTAGTCGTCGCCGTGACGAAGGGCTGCCTCCATGGCAACCAGGCCCATCACGTTCACACCGGCCTGTCCAACCCGGGCCTGCGAGAATGCGGCCCTCCACTCGGGATTCGGTATGATCGCGAAGGAGGCACCCATCCCGGCGAGATTGAAGGTCTTACTCGGGGACATCAGGGTGATCGTGTTCTGCTGCACCTCGGGGGAAACCGTGGAGGTAACCGTGTGCTTCACATCACCAACCAGTAGATCGCAGTGGATCTCATCGGAGATCAGGACACAATTGTTTTCGAGGCAGAGTTCGCCCAGCTGGGACAGCTCATCTGGCGTCCACACCCTCCCCACCGGGTTATGGGGACTGCACAGGACCAGCGCCCGGATCCGGTGGCTCCGGGCGGGAAAACGGGAAGAGGTGACGAAACAGTCGGCGAGTTGATCCAGGTCCATGGTATACTGCTCGCCGTCAAAGCGGAGCTGATTGTTGACCACCTGGCAGCCGTTGTTCTGCACCGCCCCAAAGAAAGGGAAATAGACAGGAGACTGGATCACAACCTGGTCGCCGGGATTCGCCAGAGCCTTCAGGGAGGCATACAGGCTGTTGACCACGCCCGGGGTGAAGACGATCCATTCCCTGGGGACTTCCCAACCGTAGTACCTCTCCATCCGCTCGATGACCGCCTCATACAGAGAATCAGACGGGAACGTATAGCCGAAAAAGGGGTGTTCCAGTCTCTCCCTCATGGCATCGATAACCGGCTGGGGAGAGGGGAAATCCATGTCCGCAACCCACATGTCTAGGACATCGTCCCGCCCGAACAACTCCAGGTTCTTGTCCCACTTGCTGCTGTTGGTATTTGTCCGGTCGATCACTGCATCAAAGTCATATTGCATCCTGTCATTCCCCCTTGCGGTCAGGCTGATTACCTCCAGCACCCGCTCTCAACCACCCCATCGACGGGGCCGTCTTCTCTCGCAGGCTTGTTCGATCGCCGTTGTAATCGTCTCCCAGGCGCCGAGATCATGAAGGCCAGACCCAGCTGGCCTTGGTACCAGGCACATGCACCTTCGCAACTGGGTCATGCGATGTTCAGGCAGCAGCTGGGCATCCACTGGAGCTCGTTCCCTTCACCGGGGCAATCACTACGGATGACAGCTCACATAACTCAATACGAGAGACATGAACAGCAGCCGTGATCCCAAAGCGGATATGATTCCTGCCGTCTTTTCCCTTCCTTCGATGCATTGATCGCCATCCCGGACGAAAACAGACACAGACCAATTCCAAGAAGAAGCATGAACCTGTCCACAAGGATAACCCTCCCTGCTTGACGTTCATCAACGCCTACTCAATCCCAACAACACACAACAGGATTGATAACCGCTGCCTCGCCGACTCTCCCAGTGCCAGCTCCAGCACTCATGCCGACTCGAACACGCTCCAGCAGGGATAGATTCGTCATCGTCTACCACTTATCCTCCTCAGAAATCGATCCCTGCGTTGGTTGGATCAGTGATCCTGCTCTGTGTCTATGTCGTGACGCTGCCGTCACACCGTTGCCAATGCGAGGGCGCCATGGGGCAGGCCACCGATGATGTCTGCCCCGGACTGTCCAGATTCGTATGGGTATGCTGGCGTCGTGGCTGATACAACTCAACAGGGTATCAGCCAGATCGTAACCAACGAGCACAGGAGGCGCTCGCCTGTACCGGGAACAGAAGCCTGTCACCGGCCTGGAGCAGGTTGACCGCTGGACCCGCTCTCACCACTGCATCAACGGCGCCGCCTTCTCGCGCAGGCTCCTTCTTCTTCCGTCGGCGAAGTAATTCTCTCGCAGCCACGATCCCCACATGGGCAGATCCTCGCCAAACTGCTGTCGAAGATGGGCAACAGCCTTCTCTGCAACCATGTCTCCCACAACGAAGCCGTGAATGTACACAGGATCAAGACTTCGAAAGGTGTCCGCCACCCAAATCCCCGGGTCAGAGACCTTCAGTCCCAACCTGCCGTAGTGCATCATATATAGGTCTTCCGCCTCGGCGGGGTGCTCCCACAGGTCCAGTTCGAAGAGAAAGCTGGTAGCGACCCGAACACCCTCCAGCAAAAATAGCGTTGCCGCAGTCTCCCTGCATTCCTCCATCAGGACACTGATCCCAATGCGTTCAACCAGGACAGCCATGGCCTCATCGTGAAGCGATGTCCATGTCTTGAAAACTCCCTCGGCTCGGTTGAACCGATGGGCAAGAGCATGTCCCAGCTCGTGCAGGAGGGTCATCGCTCCCTGAAGAGATCTCGCGGGTCGGACGAGGATCCGCACATCATCGGGAACCGACAACACCCCCACATAGCCGGAAATCGGTTGCTCTTTCATCAACACCCCGGGTCGCCAAATCTCGCCATCATAACCCAGAACCCCCAAGAGCCGGTCCACCAGGTCCTCCGGGTTGACCGGCACCTCCCCGATTCCCTTCAATCCGGAGAACCATTCCTCCCAGCTCAGTTCGTGGCGGGCAATGAGCCCGACCGCCACGTCCAGATTGTCATGCAGGTACCCTTCTACCAGGGCTCGGAGCTCGGCCCGGCCAAAATCCTGTGTGCCGAGCACCAGCTCAACATAGGAAGGGTGCCCACGCTCCCGGGCCAATCCATCGCGCAGCTGCATTAACCGAAAAACAGCGGCCCGGAGCTGCTCCCGCTCGACGGCAGCCGATAGAGGATGTGTAGCGTCAATCCGGTTCCGCAGCCCGGCGACCTCCGGGTGCTGGTCCACCAGACCCCGGTCGATGATATGCCCCATCACCTCGCCCCTTCGCCCGACGGGACGGGGCATGTCTCGCGTCGATTCGAACAGGTCGAACAGCTGCGCATCGACCTGGTTGAGGTCCCACTTTTCATTGCAGGCGTAGTTCTCCCACTGGTATCGCTGCCAGCGGAAAAAGAGTTCAAGATAGCAGTCTTCGAAGCGCCCTGGGTTCATCAACATCACTCCCTGCGAAGCCCCACTTCTTCAGGATCACGACGTATTCCTTCACAACCGGACGCCCCACGGGCAATCCGGGCCACTGCTGTTGGCATCAAGGCCCCCTCGGCATCAGAATAAAGAGATGGGAGTTGTGCGGTTGGACACGAACCGAGGTCAGACGGGTCCAGATGCCACCGGAAGGAAAGCACCAGCGACGATGACAACCGAAGGTACTGGACAGCACCCTGCATACCTCCTGGACCTTAGTCCCCACGAATCTCAGGCGAACCGTCGAAGAAGCCATACTTCCCAATGATCTGCTCATGCCTGAGGTATCCCAGCTTGAGCTCCTCGACCTGGGCGGGATCCAGGTTGAAGTCGGACGGATCCCCTGCCAGGACCTCCGACAGAGATAGGATGCGATGGCCCCACAGACGGTGCACCCAGGTAATGTCATAACCGACATCACTGATCCAGGTCTCGCCCCGATCCATATCCTTCGTGATCTCGATCTTAAGGATCTTTCCATACTGAACCAGGTCCGTGGGGTTGGCCGGGTATCGTTGGTTGGAAAGGAAATTCCCCATGGAGTACGTCGCAAGGGATACCCTGCTGCTGCCATCCTCCCTTTCCGTATGGAACCACTCCATGGGCTGAGTAACATGGGGATGCCCCCCCAGGATTAGATCTGCACCGGCGGTGGCAAGGTCCCGGGCAAGATCACGAAGATGCGGCGGAGGCTCCGTTACATACATGGGGCCCCAGTGCATGTAGACGGCCACCAGATCTGCCCCGGCATCGGTGGCGCGACCAATCTCGTCAATGATCGGATCCAGGGTGTGAAAGTTCTCGATGAAATTGACCGCATATTCGTGCCCCTGTGGCACGGGGATCACATTCGTACTGAATGTGTAGGCGAGGAAGCCTATCTTCACACCGTCGACCTCCGCGATTACAGGGGTGTCTCGCTCCTGTTCACTGAGGTGCGTCCCAAAGGCCGTCAGTCCGACGGAACGGATGTTCTCAAGGGTGGCCTTGAGGCCTGCCAGGCCCCGGTCCATGGAATGATTGTGAGCTGTGGCGACCAGGTCAAACCCTGCCTGTTTCAAAGCAACAGATAGATCGATGGGGGCGTTGAAGCAGGGATAACCGGTATATCCCTGGTATCCGAGAAAACTGATCTCCGTTCCAGCCTGGCAGGTTTCCAAGTTGCCTACCACCAGGTCCGCTGCCTGAAGATGGGAAGCGATGATCTCGAAGCTGGGGCTGAAGTCGTACTTGCCGTCCCCGATATGGGCCTGGGTAATCTGGGGCAGATGGGCGGTGATGTCTCCGGCAGCAATGAGATTCACCGTCCGGAGATCTGGTTCCGGCTGTGGCTCGGGTTCGGGTTCGGGTTCAGACTCCTCTTCGGGCTCGGGTTGAACGGGAGCCTGGACCTCCTCCTCGGGGGGATCCGGTTCTGGAATGCGCTCGGCGGCAACAAACCACCCCCACCGCACGCCAGCGAAAAACAAGAGGATCCCCATCGCGGCAAGCAACCCAACAAGGAAAATGCGACGCACCCTGACTCCCCCCTTTCTGTGCGATACACGGTCATTTCAGCGCGCAGAAGGGCCTGTACGAGGCCATTGCACAAAACGCGCAGCACGACTTGTCCATCACCACTGCCGAAGGGCCGCCGGTGCTGTTCCCAGGCGACGGAACGTGGCCATCCCCTGATCATGCATCGCAGGCAGCGCACTCGTCAGACCACCTGGGGAACCCTTCGCAGCATACGCATGCCAGCAAAAGCCGCCCAGGGACGGTTGCTTTCATCAAAGAAGAAGGAAATCACGTTGCGGCGCTTCGGACCCACGAGCACCAGCGTGCGTTCATCACTGGCCCGAACCGGGAAAACCTCGCCGTTGGCCTCGGCCCTGACGCAACCACCTTCCGAGAAGATTCTCAGGCTGCCGCCTTCCTTCGAACAGTAGGTCCCGATGAAGCGCTCCAGTTCCTCCTGGGACGCATCATAATGAGGTTCTTCGCTTCGTTGCCTGTCCAGGGGCAGACCCAGGGCCGCATTCACAGCAGCGAGCCAGATGCAATCCGCAGGCACACCGGTGACATTGGTCAGAACCGCAGCAGCGATGCCCCGTTCCGGGACAAAGCCGAAGTTCGATGAAACACCGGGCTGCCCGCCGCCATGCTCGACCAGGGTCACCCCCTCATACTCGGGCGTCACGCGCAGAGCAAACCCATAATGAGATCCGCGCCCAACCCTGTGCACTGGTTCCCACATTCGCCTTATACCCTCGGCGCTAACGATGCGCTCCCCTTCATACATCCCGTCACAGACATAGACCTGCCCGTACTTCATCAGGTCCAGAACATTGGAGCGAACCCCCCCGCCGACCTCGTAGGTGCCCAGGTCCGGCCAGGGCGGCGTATCCCATGAATCCTTTTCCTTGCTGTAGATGTACGGCACGCTGACATTGGTGAACTTCTTGACTTCTTCCAGGCTGTATGTCGAACGGTCCATTCCCAGGCGGTGCAGGATTCGCTCGCTCATCACCCGGCGGTAGAGCTGTCCCGTGATCCGCTCAATGATCGCCCCCAGGAGTAAAAAGGCATCGTTGCAGTAGCTGAAGTATTCGCCAGGCTCGCCCAATATCCTATAACTGGCCTCTGCCAGGTAATCAATGTGTGCGTCAAAGAGCTCGATGTCCTGGCGCCTCTTCATCGGCGGCAGTCCTGTTGTGTGAGAGAGCAGATGACGGATCTTCACGTGCCGAATCTCCTGCACGCCACATAACTTGAACTCGGGCAGGTGCTCCACGACAGGGTCATCAACACAGAGTAATCCCTCATCGGCAAGCTGGCTGATCACCAGGGCCGTGAAGGATTTGCTGATCGAAGCAATACCAAAAAGGGTCTCCGGAGTAACCGGTCGCTGGGTTGCCTCATCTCGGACCCCGAATCCATTAGCGTAGATGATCTCGCCGTCCCGGGATACGGCAACAGCTGCCCCGGCTATGTGCTCTTCATGCATCAACTGTTCGGTGTAATCCTCAAACTCTGTCCATGTCGTTTCCTTCAATGGCAGCACCCCCTGGAACGCGGATATGACTTGATACACAACCTATAGAATATTCTGGAGTACTGGCGACTCTTCCTGCCTGGATGTAGACTGGTTTTCTGAGGACTCCATGACCGACCCCCCGAAACTTCACGTTTAGATGAAGGATGGAATGCTGAACACATTCTAAGACGGTAGCATCGGATCCGTAGATTGCTGCCACAAATAACCCCGTCGTGAGTACATACAACTACCGGCAATTCCCACTACTGAACACTACTCCCTGCCCAGTCTGTTCACCTGCTCTCTTACCTTTGATTGTCTGGTCGGTGTGAAGTAAAGGTCACGTTCAATGGGCAAACCCAGCGGCCAACTCGAGTTCCCCCCGCGAGAAGTATCTGAACTTAGCCTCGTGACCCACCACATAGCCAAACAAGGTGTCCTCACCATCGAACTGGCAGGGGCCAGTTCAGCCCGACCTTCTCCGCTCGGCGAAGGAGATCCGTGGCTGTGCTGTATACAACACCCACACTACTGGCAGGTTCTCGCACAGAAACTTGCAAACCCACCGCATTCTCAGAATCTCTCGAACTTTGCGCACCGATAGGCGCCTCCCTTTTCTTCTCATATCGATGGCTCCCTCCCCCAGTGAATCCATGGGAATTCGGGGAGCTGTTCGTCACTTCCTGTATTGCCAATCGATCCCAAAGACCAGGCGTAACAAGAAGGTGGGGCGGCTGATCCAGAAATAGAAGGCCTACTTGGATGAACTCAATCCCTCGGCCTTCCCTAATCGGCTGGACTACCTTCAGGCTGTGAGTGCAGGCCGCAAGGAGCTGTTCCGTTTGGAGCAGGAGCTCTCTCTCTGGAAGCTGGTCGCCTTCCTGGAATATGAGCATAGAGGTGCGCCGACGGCAGATGAGTATTAGGGTGATCAACGTAGTTGCCTACAGGTTTGCCGCGACGATACGGTTTCACATGCGACGGTCGTACCTCCTGATTATAGCTGAAGTTCACCACGTCCCCGCCAAGTCGAGTTTGCAGCATTTGCATAGTATCCCTCACCTGCTCATGTAAACAAGACAACGGGGATCTGGCGAGGCCGAGGCCAATGTCAGTAGCTAGTAGGCATGCGCAGGAATTTACGCACGGGCCGTGGAGGAATGGAGGTGGTGGGTGGCGAAGGATGGACGTGTGATGAGGTGCTCCGATGAGGAGGCCCTTGTGACTTCTGGTTCTTCTCCAATTGGGTTGGCAGGGAACGCAGGTTACGAGTGTCAGTGAAGGCATAGAAAGGAGGTGAGTGCAGATGTTGGGTCGTGTTCTTACTTCCATAGGTGCAATATTGCTTGTGATAGCAGGGCTCGTGTATCTGATCCCCGGATATGCGCCGCTACCTTGGTTGAATGGACTCGCATATCTTGTGCTTGGTGTCGGGCTTCTGCTGTTTATGCGGCAGATAATGAGGCACGAGTCCGGCAGAGCGGCCCGGGATAAGACCGAGAGCCAGCGGAGGGAACGGGAAGATGCCCGCTGGAAAGAACGAGACCGGAAGTAATTGAGCAGTCGCAACGAATGAGGCGGGCGCGCATAAGAAGAACCCTCCTCACGCGGAACGAGGATGCTCCGTACTCACCAGCGTTATTTCACACTATGAGTCAAAGAGGTGCTACCAGGCAAATCAACGCTCCTGGAGCAATTGTCTTCCAAATTCTGCACCAACCCAAATTGAGACGAGCCTGACTTCTCACGAGAAAAGCGCCCGTCTCTAGTTTGCACTCTGAAGACGGGCGCTTTGTTGCTACCTGAATGAACATCACAGCCCATACTTGATCGGAATCTCGTCCTCCTCCATGAACCGGAGATTCAGCACCACCTTCTCCTTCGTCACCTGCACGTCCTCCAGCAGCTCCGCAAGTAGTGCCTTCCTCTCCTCCAGAGTCCCTTCATCCCACAGTTCATCGAAGCCGGACAACACCGACTGCACCTCTTGCAGGTTCACCTCGACACGGTCGTACTCACCGAGGCCATCCTTTATTTCCTGCATCCGTCAGCTTGGCCTTGCGAGACAGAAGAGTCTTGTTATGTTGTTCGAACTACTCCTCGTCAACACAACTCCGGTCCAGTCGGTTCGCCCACCTGGTGAAATCCTTTGATATCCTGCCCAGGTCCTCAAGAATGCTGTCCCGTTCTTCACGTGCGGGCTCCGCGGTAGTCTCGACCATCCTGTGGACTTCCTTCGCGGCCAACTGCTGCAGGGCCCTGCTTTCGGCAACCTCCCTTATCCTTCCTACAACCGCATCGTCCACCCGGTACGCCACTTTGAAGAATCCGTCACAGGCATCATCCCCGGCTTTTTGATTCCCATGGCATCGGTAGCGAGCACCACTTCTATTCCTGGGATGGCTTCCCAGCCTTCGCCCGCAGTAGCCGCACCTCGCAATGCCCAAGAGGAGAAGGTTAGCTGGCCTGGTGCGTTCTCGCGCCGGGGATCTGGTATCTGTTGCCCGATCCCAGGACTAGGATGCCCACCGGGGTGCGCTGCCATCAGAATCCAAGGATGAACCGGTGTCCCCGCATAGCTTCCCCCACTGCATGATGTGAGCGATTTGCCCTCCGTCTAACTACATCCTCTCTATTACGTCCACCAACCGCCGGGTCAGATGATCGCGGTAGATCTCACCCTTTTCCGGATCGGCCTTCGTCGGGCTCCCCTTCACCCCTCCCGTTAGCCGGGGAGAATCAATCGGCCGCGGAACGTACACGAGGGAGTCTCCAGGCTCCCGGGGATCCACACGGTAGAGATGGGTCTCCTCTTCCGGATGATCCTCCGCCTTCTCCATGTCAACAAGATCCGGGCTCGATGCGAGAAGATGGGAGGTCTCGATCTCCTCGGCATGGCCAACGGGCCCAAATCCAAGCTCCCCGGCAACGTCAGTCGACATGTAGGCGGGGTCAAAAATCTCAATCCGGCATCTGGGCATCTCCCGCTGGACCCTCTCACACACCAGCTGCATCCAGGGTAGGTTCGCGATGCGGTGCCCGTTGACCAGCACAAACCGGGAAAAACCCCCCAACGCCAGGGACCGAACGGCGTCGTAGACGAACTCCAGCAGGATCTCCGGCCTCACAGTCACGGTCCCCGGAAGCATCATGTGATGCGAGGACATCCCATACCAAAGGGGAGGCGCGACCACCACCCGGACCGACGCTGCCGCGCGTTCCGCCAGGTCTATGGCAACGAAGCTGTCCGTGCCCAGGGGAAGGTGCCGCCCGTGCTGCTCCGTTGAGCCCACGGGCAGCAGTACCACCGGGTCCCCCCCAGACACCACCTCTTCCACGTCTTCCCATGTCATCTCAGTCAACCGAAAACCCTTCACACCAATCCCCCCAACCCGTTCGAAACGGTGCAACCTGTACGGCCTACAGGCTGTCATAAGGTCGTTCGCTGGAGCGGATCCAAATCCTTCTCAACAATGGAAGCACCGACGGACTTGACGGATTCCCCCAAAGACCCTAAACTATGAATGAGCACTCATTCATGGAGGTGTGCGCGTGGACAAACGAGAGCAAATTCGACAGGGAGCGATTGAGGTCATCGCGCAGAAAGGTTTCCATTCCGCCACGACCCAGGTGATTGCCAGGGAAGCCGGTGTGGCCGTGGGCACCATCTATAATTATTTTGACAGCAAAGACGCGATTCTCAACTACATCATCGAAGTGGAATGTAAAAGCCGCACCCGGTTTCTCCGCCAGATGATCGAAACCGAATGGCCGGTTAGCAGGAAACTGCGCGCATTCCTCGAGATGCACTTCGACCAGATCCGCGAGAATCCGGCCCTGGCACGCCTGATGCTGCAGGAATGCCGATTTGCCGGGAGGGAAGAAACCGACCCTGTTCGCGATCGCTACATGACAATACCCCGCCTGCTGGGCCAGATGCTGGCAGATGATCCAGATGAGGTAGCGATACAGATCCAGGGCACCGCCCTATTCGGAGCCGTTCAGGCCTTCACCTTGCAACTTCTGCTCACACCGGAGTCACCCGAGGTGACGACCGTCATTGATTATCTCGTTGATCTATTTCCCGGGCAATGATGTTTGCATTTTCGGCATTTATGACTGAGCACTCACTCACCCGCCTGAAAGGCTGGTACCTATCATGAGCACAGTATTGCTGATCGTCGGAGCACTGGCAGTCCTGGTCTGGTCCTACCTCCGAGATCGGGAGAAGACAGCCCGGAGTTTGCGGATTGCCAAGCGACTCTTTCTGCAGACTGCAGGCCAGATCGGTGCAATCCTGGCCCTCGTCGCTCTGCTCCTGGCGCTGATCCCCGAAGAATACATCCGGGCGTTGCTGGGCGGACCCAATGCCTCGCTCAGCACTCTGTACGGTGCAACCATTGGAACCATAACGATTCTGCCGGCTTTCGTGGCCTTCCCCCTCGCGAGCTCCCTCGTAGAAAGGGGCGCCCACGTGATCGCTGTGGCCGCCTTCGTCACCACCCTCACCATGGTAGGCTTTGCGACCTTGCCCATAGAGATTGCTCACTTCGGCAAGAAATTCGCGCTGCTCCGGAACGCCTTCAGTTTCATTGCGGCCTTGCTCATTGCCCTGGGGATGGTGGTGCTGCTGTGAAAGTCCTGAAGATACTGAAACGAAACAAGCTACCCTTCATAACACTGGCCGCCTACGCCGTCGTTTTTGTCCTGGACAGCGCAATCTTCGCCCGGGCCCTACAGAACACCTGGATGTACGTGAGGGAGATGCTGGAGATCCTGCCTGCGGTCTTTGTCCTGTCCGCCCTGATCACCGTGTGGGTGCCCCCTGATGTGATCCTTCAGAACTTCGGAAGCGACTCGGGCATCCGCGGGAAGCTGATGTCAGTGGTGGTCGGGTCGCTGTCGGCGGGTCCCATCTATGCGGCTTTTCCCATCACCCAGTCACTGCTGCACAAGGGAGCCAGCCTGGCCAACGTGGTCATCATCATCAGCGCGTGGGCCGTGGTGAAGCTGCCAATGTTGATCGTGGAGAGCCGATTTCTGGGCGTCCGATTTGCCGGAGTGCGTTACCTCTTTACGGTTCCCGCCATCCTCCTCATCGGCTACTTCGTCGCCCGGTCAACCACCCGAACGGAGGTGTTGGAGGCCGGACAGCCGGCGGAATCCTCTCCGTCTTCCGTCACAGACCGCCTACAGGAGGTACTACCCGGCCACAATTGCGGTGCCTGTGGCTTCACGGATTGTGCCGCCTGTGCAAGATCCCTGGCCGAGGGCGAGGTTGAGCCCGAAGCCTGTGTCATCGCCGATGAAAAGGTCCTTGATCAGCTCAGGGATATCCTGGAATAGACCCGTGCCCAGCGGGCGGTGAAACCTCCACCCGCTGGGCACTGAGATTGACTCGAGGCAACTTCAACACCTCAGTGGGGTTCACTGTCAATCCTCAGCCGCCATCGACGCGTCCGGACACCGCAATCCCGGCATCCTGCAACATCCTCAACGTCGCCTCCCGGTCCAGGCCCATCTCCTGCGCCAGGTAATCCACCTCGAGACCGTCAATCCCATCCATGCCTTTGCCGGTGACCTGGGCCTGGAGGTAACGGCGACGAAACACATCCAGGTCCACCTCATGGACGGACATCTGCCTGGGATGGTCAGGGATCACAATAGACTCCCCGGCGACCTCCTGTCGCGGGTCTCCCCTGGCAATTCGGACCCCATTTTCCCGGGCAAAGGTGATCTGGGCCGTGTGCAGCTTCCCAGCACCGGTGCCCTCGGTCTCCTGTACGACCACGATCTGATCCCGATCCAGTTCCTGCGCAATGCAGAAGGCGGCCGCCAGGGATGTATTCCCAGCAGGCCCCCGCGAGAGACCCTCCAGCTGCGCCAGCATCTCCGTGGCGAAAAAGACTTCGCCCTGGCTGACGGTCACGTATCGGTCGATGTACCGGAGGGGGCGGGCCGCGTTCAGGGGAACATCCACCGACTCCGGGTTGTACAGGGATGGATAGCCGTAACCGGTGTGACCGGTACTGAAGGTCTTACGGCTGAACAGGGCATCATCATGGAGATTTAGTTCCCCCAGGTCCACGGAAACGGCCACCCGCTCTGCCGCACAACCGACTCTCGCAAGCCCCCGGGCTGTGCCCGTAATATTTCCGCCGCCAGCGTGGGTCACCAAAACCACATCCGGATCACGTCCGCACAAGCCACGTATCTCGGTGGCGATTTCAGAACCCAGCGTCTCAATCCCCGCTATGCTGTGGGGAAGATACAGAGAGGCACTGAAGTAGCCCGTCTCCTCGAGGATCTGCAGGATCACGGTGTTGAACACCTCCGGGCCCACCGTGAGCTGCTGCACCTCCGCCCCATAGGATTCGCAGGCCCTCCCCTTCTCCAGGGACTCAGGCTGCCCCCGCATCTGGCTGTCGTAGACTTCCTGGATGATGATGGCCTTCAATCCACGGCGGGCTGCCTGGGAGGCGACCGCGGCACCGTAGTTCCCGCTGGTCGCAGCGACCACTCCGGGGTAGTCCCGCTCAGCGGCAAAATACACCGGCAGCGAGGCCCTCCTGTCCTTGAAACTGCCCGTCGGATTGGAGGCCTCGTCCTTAAGAAAGATCCGGGCTCCTTTGCCCGGTCCCGCAATAAGACGCGCAAGCTCCGTGATGTTCTTCAGTTCGGCCAGGGGCGTGCCACCGACAAAAACCTCTCGCTGTATTTGTGCGACGCGGTCGATGTCCAGCCCCACCTCGCGCATCAGGGCCTCATAGTCCCAGCTCAGCCGTGAGGGTGCATATCGATCGTAGTCGAGCCCCAGGGCCCTCATCAGCACATCGCCTCCCCTGCTCGGCTCCTTCGACCTATCGGTGATTTTACTCACGGTCGCTGCACCTCCCCGCCAGCACCAGGCGCAGTAGATTCCCGACATGATCCAGCTCCGGCACCACCTCGCCAAAACCGTGCTCGTACCGGGGCCTGACCTTCACCGCAACCCCCTGGAGCCGCCGCCCTGTCAGGGTCTCGATTTCCACTTCATCACCCACCCGTCCCTCGAATAGGGCCCACCCGTTCACGTAACACTCAAGGGGAACCGCCCTCGTGCTTGAGGGGAGGTGGGGATCCCTCTCCCTAACGGAGAGCACCACCTGCTTTATACGGATCCAGTCCCCTTTTCTAACCTCCTCCTTCTGCATGATGTCTCCTCCTCTTCCATCAAAGAGCCTCCAGGGCCCGGCTCTCAATGTCGCAAACCAACATGTGCCCCGGCTCGTGCGACATCAGCAGCTCGGGACGACTCTGCATCGCGACGACCTGGGGGGTCACGCCGCAGGCGTGAAACACCGGCACATCTCCGGGCTCCATTACGGGGGGATCGCCGAAGCGAACCACCTCCAGATCTTCTATGCCGATCTCCGCGGGATCACCCACGTGCACCGGGGAACCGTGGGCAAAGGGAAACCGCGACGTAATCAAAACTGCCTTGGATACCAGGTGGCCGGGAACAGGCCGCATGCTCACGACCAGATTGCCGCGGAAGGGCCCCGCCTTCCTGCATGGGATGCGGGTCTCATACATCGGAACGGTACGATTGGCTTCCAGGTGGCGCACCGGCACAGAGGCTCTCACCAGGGCATCCTCGAACGTCAGGCTGCACCCCAGCAAGAACGCCACCAGGTCTTCTCGCCAGTGAGGCTCAATCGATAGTGGCTCGTCGACCAGGTCCCCGTCCCGGTAAACACGATAGCGGGGAATCTCCCGCAGAAGATCCGCCTCTGCAACGTCTGTGACATGAGGTCTGCCGGGTTCTGTGACCTCTAAAATGGGGCATGGTTTGGGATTTCTCTGACAGAACGTGAAAAAGGAAAGAGCCAGGTGCTCGGGCAATACGACCAGATTGGCCTGAACGTGTCCGGGGGCCAGTCCCCCGGTTGGACCGTGCCATCTGCCCCGGGCAATCTCGCCCCTGAGACGGGCGGGCTCCAGCCTGAGCGCCTCTTCATAGCGCAACATCATTCGATCACCACCGTCCGAGGGGTTGATAGGCAACACGGATTAGAGGGTGGATAGAAGGGTGAGACGCGCTGGCCCCTTCCAGAGGGGCCAGCGGAAACCTAGATCTTGATGTCTTGGCCGGGATCAAGTACACACACCTCAACCTCCGGTGAGTTCTCCCCAACTAAGCGCACAAAATCATCGGGATCGCCGACCAGGGCCGGGAACGTGCCATAATGCATGGGAACAACCTTTTTCGGACGCAGCATCTGTACGGCGAAAGAGGCCTGTACGGGATCCATCACGAACACGCTGCCGATGGGCAGAAGGGCCAGGTCGATATCATACATATCTCCGAGCACTTCCATACTGGCAAAAATACCGGTATCTCCGGCATGGTAGATCTTCTTACCGTCCTCCGTCGTCACGATGTAGCCGCACGGGGATCCCAGGTTCGAAGAGTGAAAGGCCTGTACCATGGTAATCTGGATATCGCCTATTGATACGGTCCCCCCGATGTTCATTCCCACACCCTCTTTGAGCCCTTCTTTCTTGAGCGAAGCCAGGATCTCGGGTTGAACCGCCGCTGTGACCCCCTTTTTGGATGTCAGGAAAGGGATGTCCTCTCCGATGTGATCAAAGTGATCGTGGGTGATGAGAAGCAGGTCCAGATCGCTGAAGCGCTCCAGTTCGTCGGGACAGGCGGGGTTTC
>PXCI01000075.1 GCA_003566675.1 Clostridia bacterium | reverse complement strand
TACAACAGGTCACACAGATTCACCCCCCGATTCGATGATTACCCTGGTGCCCCCACAGAGAGGGCACCCACTTCAGCTACACGTTGGCGAACTGTTCAAAGGCCGGCTTCGGTCCGGGCGACATGGCTGCAAGCAAGGTACTGCCCCGGAAATCCTCCCTGGCGCACTCAAGCAGGTCGGGGTCCGTAACCAGCCGCGGACCGCCTCGGCCAGGATCATGTCAGCTCGCAGCATGCCCTGGTGCCCGACGCCCATACCCGCCTGGGCCACGTACTGCCAGGAATGTCCCGGGGTACCGATAGCGTTGCAGGCGTCGAGACCTGGCCCGTCGGGTAGCACCCCCTGACGTCACCCAAGTCCGTTGATCCGGAGATGCTCCGGCGGTTGGCAGACAGCACCGTCGCTTAGAGCACCTGCTGTCTGAGATCCCGTCGCTCCCCTGAGTTCAGCCCGGGTCCCCGAGAACGGGCTCCAGGTTTCACGTCAAAGGTCTTCGCGATCCTGCGGGTGAAGTCCTCCTCCTCCGGGCTGAAGAACGGCACCGTCCATGATGCCAACGCAATCACACAGCACTTCACTTTCTCAACATAATGGCTCGTGTACACGACGGTTATTCCACAATCCTTCAGACTATCGCCGCCAGCAACCTTCTGGATGCGCTCCATCACTTTGTCTATTTATGGACGGAGTATACAAGGGGGATTGGAGTCTGTGGCTGTGGAATTATTCAGGAATATACGAGATGCTCAAGGATATGAAATTATCAAACCTTCTGGAGAAGTAATCGAGATTGAAGCGTATAATTCCCAAATTGGACCTATTATAAGCTGAATGAGAGGGACACTGTCGTCATGTGTCAACGGCCATACGGTGTTCCCGTCTTTTGAATGAATCGCTGCCTCCTTTCATGTTGAACAGGTGGACCTGTGGACCTAGTGTAGTAGTCGGTCTAGGATGGCTGAGACAGTGATGGCATCGTCGAACAATCCGGCCTACTCCGGAAAAGGTCGATTGGTAGTCAGGATGATGGACTGGCTTTCATAGGCCAGGTTGATCACCTCGAAGAGATTGTCAACGGCCATCTGCGCTTTCCCGATTGTGGCCAATTTATTACCCACCGAATTGATGGCGATTGCCTGATGCCCCAGGCAGGGGCCTACACTCCCCCTGTCACCCGAGTTTTACAGTCCCGAGTAACACGAGCGGCTCAAGCGCCCATGGGTAGGCGTTCTGCAGGATCAACAGTTCCCGGTAGCTTTACTAATGGGCTATTGGGGTTCTGTGGTGTGGATATCCAGGACTCGAGGAGGGGCTCCAACCTTCAGTGGAGTGAACATGGCCTTCTGAGCTCCTGTGATCTCCGTACGCTGGGTCATTGTGCCGTGAGGAGTCACTATATCCGCGATGATCATCTGGGCGAGGTCTTTCCTCATTTTTCGCCAACTCTGACCTGTCGCTCGTTCCGCCACTCGCACCAGGAGTAGCGCCAGCCAGCAAACCCGCAGCACCGCCTATAATGCCAACATATTTCCAGGTAACGGTATGGCCTCCGGATCTTGAGTCAAGTGCGTTGGAACTGGGCTCCTGCCATGAACCGGGGGACCCACTGACTATTGGCTGTCAGGATGCGTAGTTCCGGCTTCTGTTTCATCCAGCCATCCCTTTAGTCGATCAGCTGTGGCAGTGCCGTCCTCCTCGGCCATCGCTACCATGTACTTCAGATCCAAAGATGCATGATGCACCTTGAGCATGCGAAGCCCCCACTCGCAATCTGACGACGAACGCCAGTGGATGCAGGCACGAAGCCGGTCCAGGATGATGTCTTCGATCCCGATCACGTACAGGTGCCTGCTACTCGGCAGGTTGATCTTGATGATTCGATCGGGGTCTGCACCTTCCAGAACATCGCCGGGGATTTCCAGTGCTACCTCAACTCGAGGATGATACCAGTGGCGGCCTTCCTGCAGGAAACCGAGCTGACCGAGAATCTCCCGCGCAAGGTCTCGGCGGGGCATCACCATGTCAATATCCAAAGTGGTGTACTGCCCCCTCGTGTAGACCTCTACTGCCAGTCCGCCGACAACGATGGGAATGACACCATGCGGTTCAACGAGAGATGTGAAGATCGCGGCAGTTTCTGTCATGACTTCAAAGGGGTTCTTCCCCACGAGCTGCTCCAGGGCCTGCCTATGGTGCTTCATTGAACTCACAGTACCATTCTTTGTTGCCGAGGATCCTGACCCTGCCCCTGGCGAGATCAGTTTCCCACTTTCTCTTGCATAGAAGATCCAGGATGTCCTGTTCCTCCTTGTTCCGCGGCCGACGTCTGACCGCTCTCCCCCGCCGGGCACGCAGAATAGCCCGCTTGACCCCGGGCATGCCTTTACGAATCCTCTCTTGCAGATCACAGGTGTTCCACTCACGCATAGTTCCCACCACACTTACCACTTCATGTCAATCCTACCACAGCATTCTTTGCAAGGGCAACGTTGCCCGCGAGCAGAGAGCATTTACGCTGCGCCTGTCCCTGAGAGACGGCCTTCACAAGACCATTGACTGCCCTGGACCCAGGGAACCTGTTCCGCTGGATGTCAAGATACCCTCCTAGCACATCAACATGACCCGCCGCCCCGCCGCTGCAGCATACCGAGGCTCACGCACCGCCTCCCACTACAGGCTGGGAGGCGGTGCTTACATTCCAAACCCGGTTATCCTTCCATTTGCAGTTTCACAACGCCCCCGAACAGAAGTACCATCCCAATGGCCGTCATCCGCATAAGAAGTGTTGCAAGGGAAGACAGGCCGACCCCCATGGTCAGAATATCCTTCAGGGCACCTGCCGCCCAGCTCTGGGGCGATACAGTGGCAATGAACCGAATCACACCCGAAGCTTCGTCAACGGGGAAGAACACCCCGCCCAGCATGGTGCCGACCATGACGAGGCTCATGGCGACGGCCTGTACCTGCCCCTGGCTCTTCACAAAGCCAGCCAGGAACAGTCCTCATGGCAAAAATGTATACGATGAGGACAACCATCATCTCCCCGTAGCCCTAGTTCCAGGGCGCGCCGAACAAGTACTTACCGGAGAGCAACAGGACAATAGACTGCACCAGGGCGATCATAAATAGTTGTATGAAGTATCCCGTCATGATGTGCCAGTACGAGGTGGTGCTCGTCAGGATTCTCTGCCACGTGCCGGTCTGCTTCTCCTCGAGGATGTATCCTCCGGCTGACGTGATGATGTTCAGGGTGACGAACATGACAAGAACGCCCAGAATGGCCATCTCATAAGCCTCGACGGGCTCAGGGAGGGCGCCCTCAGCAATGATGCGACCGGCGTCCATGATGGCAACACGGTCACACAGGTACTCCACCTCCTCGACGTACTGGCTGGTGTATACGACGGTGATCCCCCGGTGTCTGAGGTTCTTCACCGTCTCCAGGATGTGGTTTCTAGACTGCGGGTCAATTCCCACCGTCGGCTCATCCATGATCAACAATCGAGAATTGTGAATCAGGCCGGCGGCAATGTTCAGCCTTCGTTTCATGCCCCCCGGAGAAGGTGCTCACCTTCCCATCGGCCCTGTCCTGGAACCCCACCACTTTCA
This sequence comes from Clostridia bacterium, assembly GCA_003566675.1. Taxonomy (GTDB): domain Bacteria; phylum Bacillota; class Sulfobacillia; order SLMV01; family SLMV01; genus PWUC01. Next base: position 5,139 of record PXCI01000075.1, on the reverse strand, counting down.
GCACATTGGCGATGTCTTCGTTCAGCCGATCCGGGTCGACTCCATTGATGGTTCCCCAGAACCGAAGATTCTCTCTTGCGGACAACATGACGTAAAGGGCGGGCTTTGGGGGACTATCCCTATCATCTCCCTGGCCTTCATTCCTTCCCGTGCGACGTCCCACCCCCCTACGGAGATGCTGCCCCATCTGCTTTCAAAAGGCCACAGACCAGCGACAGCGTCGTTGACTTGCCTGCACCGTTGGGCCCGAGCAGTCCATAGATCTCTCCCTCTTGCACGCAGAAGCTGGCTCCGTTGACCGCCTTCTGAGAGCCGAACGATTTCTTGAGGTCCTTAACCTCCAAGATTGTCATGTTTCTCACTCCTTCACTGGTTTCTCAGTCCCGCGATGATGCGATCTGTCCGACCCTCACGACGTCATCACTGGCTCTCCTCCGCTCTGCTGGCCCAAGGATAGAAGGCCTCACCGGCATCCATGAGCAAGCCGCGGATGTGTTCATCTGTGGTCGATCCTACGGCACCGGAGTTCACCAGCATGGCGAGGCCATGGGTGAAAATCCACGTGTACTGGATCAACACCTTCTGGCTGGCATCATCCAACTGTGACAGAGCCTCTGCAACCGCGCTGTCCTCACCGAAATCTTCGAGAATCATATCTCTCATGCCGGACCCACTCTCATCGTTGAGCTCCTCGGGCCGATCCTGGTACAGAAAGCGGAACAGATGTTTCTCATCTCGAGCGAAAACGATGTGCCCGAAGGCCAGGTTAAGGAGAACCTCCTCGGTGTACGGCCGACCCTGATACTCTTTCAAGATATCCCGTGTCTTTCTCCGCAGTTCTGTTTCAAGCTCATCTACGGAGCTCACGTTGGAGTAGATCGGCATGGTCGACGACCCAAGCCGTTTGGCGACCGCACGCGTGGACACCGCGTCCCATCCCTCTTCCCTGAGCAAATCGAAGGCGACATCGAGCGTTATTGATGCCAAGCTCAGTTCTGTGACCGCTGTCAGATCCTCCTCAATCCCTTGCCGGGAGAAGCTCCCATTCCTGGCTGATACGGGGCCCTCCTTCATGGATCGCCAGGCGAAAAAGCCGCTCCCGATGCCACTGCATGAAGGTTCCTCATACCCTACGTCGAACGGTAGAGAATACGATGCATTGAAGGAGTGAACAACATTGAAGATCCTTGTCATGGGAGGCACACAGTTCTTCGGACGAAAAGCCGTGGAACGGCTCATTGAACGGGGCTGCGAGATCACCCTTATGTCCCGGGGGCAGACCCCCCTTCCCTGGGAGGACGGAGTCATCGAGCATCTGTCCGTTGATCGGTCGCGTCCCGCCGATGTGACCTCTGCCCTGAGGGGCAGGACCTTTGACGCCGTCTACGATAACATCGCCATGCATGCAGAACACGTGCGGTCCGTACTGGACGCCCTGGGAGACACCGGCCAGTATCTTTTGATGAGCTCGGGCAGCGTATACCAGGGCCAACACCACGTACCGACCGGGGAGTACCTGTACGCGGACCGTGACCCAAAGATCCCCGAGGCTGACTGGACGAAGATGATGAAGCCCCTGGATGAAACCGCTGTGCCCCTCGATGCCGACTGGCTGCAGCGAGAGATCGCAGGCGAGGAGGGCGCATACAGAAAGGGCAAACTGGAGGCGGAACGGGAGCTGGTCTACGCCCGGGATGTAGACAACCGCGGCCTGCACTACACCATCTTTCGGCCTCCCCAGGTTGAGGGACCCTGGGATCCCACCCGGCGAACGGAGTTCTTCGCCAGGCGTATCTCAGACGAGGGCGGCATCCTCCTTCCCCGCGAGGGAAGGGGCAGGGTCTTTCAGAAGGTCTTCCGCGATGACGTGGCCTCGGCCGTGATCAGTGCCCTGGACAACCCCAGGGCCCACGACACCGCCTACAACGTCGCCCAGGAGGAGATCCTCTCCCTGGAGAGATACTTCGGCGTGATGTCTCACTGCCTGGACGTATCTCCCCCGGTCCTCGTCGACGTCCCCGGCCCCGATCTCGTCGACAAGCTGGGACCCGAATACCGTCCACCCCTCCCCGGGCCCAAAACCGTTCGCCTCGACCGGGCTCGTCGGGACCTGGATTATGCATCCTCTCCCTACCTGGAGTGGATGAAAGAAACCCTGGACTGGATCCTCGCCGGACCACTGCCCAACGGGTACGAGACACTCAGGGAAAGGGAAATCCGGATGATCGACCAGGTGGGCTGTTGAGGGGACCCTGGTCCTGCGAAAGGCTCCCTTCGGCGTTTGAGTTGCAGTGCCAAGCGTGCCCGAAGGGCCAGGGGTCGCAGTCCTTGAGAAGGTAAGAGCAAGCTCCTTTGGCGAGACGCCGAAGCTGTCGGCCTTTGCGGTGATTTACCCCGAATTCCTGGATCTGGGGGTGGTGCGGGAGCCACATTCGGTGGTAGGCGGCAATGGTGCGCGCAGGTATTTCCCGGGAAACATGGGCGGCACCCAAATAACCAAAGGGCCACAGGAGACAATGGGGTGAAGCTCACAGCTAAGCCCCCGGTCAGCCAATTGATCCAAAGGCTGGACCCCACCCCTCGCTTCCCGGCCCTTTTCCACGTGCACCCGGGGTATGGTCGACCTCAGACCACGTTGGGCTCGAGGATGAGTTCTCCCCTCTCGAAGCGCTCCAGGTCCAACATGCTGATGTCCATGTCCGCCTCTTCGCCGGTAATCATCTGCGCCATGAGGCGAGCCGTCATCGGAGCAACCATGAAGCCGTGACCGCTGAAACCCACCGCCATGTAGTAGCCGTCCAGGCCCCGGACCCCTCCCAGGATGGGCTGGGCATCGGGCGTTATGTTGTACTGCCCCGACCACTGGCGAACGACCCGGAGTTCCTCCAGGGAAGGCAGGATCCGCAGGACCTCGTGGGCCAATAATTCTGCGAACTGCCAGGTGGCCTCGTTGTTGATCCCCCTTGGCTCCGAGGGATCTCCCAGGCCGGCGATAAAGGCTCCGTGGGGCGTCTGCTGGCAATACCAGCCCCGTTCGAAGGAGATGACCATCGGTCCCTGGTAGGGGGTCACCGGCTCGGTGACCAGGATCTGGTGCCGCTCAGAATACACCGGAATCTCGACCCCGGCCATCGCTGCAATCGGTCCAGAATGCGGTCCGGCCGCATTGTAGACGATCTCCGTACTGATGTATCCACGATCGGTCTGCACCCCCACGACCCGGCCCTCCGAGACATCGATGCCTGTCACGCGGGTCCGGGTGCGAATGTCCACGCCGAGCTTCCTGGCTGCATGGGCGTAGGCCATGGTGGTGTGAAAGGGATTGGCGTGTCCATCCTCGGGACAGAAGGTGGCCCCGACCAGTTCGTCGGTGCAAAGATGGGGGACGATCTGTTGGGCCTCCTCGATACTGACCTCCCGCGAGGGTACTCCCAGCTCATTTTGCAGCTTGATGTTCTTGCGAAACTGTTCCAGCAGCTCCCCTGAAAAGGCAAGGAGCAGGTAACCTCCCTGTTTGAACTCAATGCTGTGGGGATAACCCAGGTCCTCCTCCAGGGTCTCCAGGATCTTGCAGCTGCCCCGCGAGAGACGAATGTTCATCTCGAGGCCCCACTGCTGCCGGACACCGGCGGCGCATCTGCCCGTGGCCCCTGCAGTCAGGTAGTCCTTTTCGAAGAGCACCACATCCGTCAGGCCTCGCATTGCCAGCTCGTAGGCCGTCGCGCATCCGGTGATCCCCCCGCCTATGATCACGGCACCCGCAGTCTCAACCATGCTCCCCATCCCCTCTCCTGCGCTCATAGGCATCACGAAGTTCTCCGAGCTTCACCGGCGTGGTCGGGGGCCGGTAGACGGGGACCTCGAGCTCCCCGATGGGAATCCCCCGCACCTGGGCAATTTCTTTAAGGACGAGATCCCTGCACGTCCGTCCCTGGCAGGGGCCCATGGTGAAGCGAAGCACCCGTTTGAGTTCCTCGAAGTCGGTGATTCCCTCCTGCAGCGCGGAGCGCAGCTCAGACAGGGTAATTCCCTCGCAGCGGCATATGACGATATCCTCTTCTCTCACGATTCCTGCTCCCCTCTCCGAAAGGCGCGAGCCTCGGTTACCAGGTCCTTCGGGATGACCACCCACACCACGGCAGTCCGATCAAAGGTGGCGGGCTTCTGAACCCGGAGTATGGTGCCTGTGCCCACCTCTTCGCCGGCCCGGTTCAACAAGGTTACCTCCTCGTCCACACCTGGAAGGGGACTGAACTCGTACGGGATCCGCAGGACAGCCTCGGTCTCAGAATAAGTCTCATCAATCACGAAGATGGCCAGGCCCGGACAGGCGGCGATGCAAAGTCCGCACCCCGTGCACGTGTCGTGATCCACATCGGGACGGTCGTTTATGTCCTCGAAGGCGGCAATGGCGGCAGCCGGGCATGCATCGTGACACGGGTCGCAGGGGATCTCCTGGAAGCACTCAACCCAGACCACCGGCCCCTGGGCCCGACGCTCGGCAGAGGGCTGGACCGAACGAATCTTCTCGGGTTCAGGGACACCGTCGGTATTCAACATCAGCGATCACATCCTTCCACCAGAATCTGTCGCCTGGGCTCCACGGAGTCCAGCTTCTCCAGTCCCGAGCGAATCTTCACTCCGGTAGGGCCCGAACGCAGACCCTCGAGCTCGGCAGTGATCTCTCGGTGACGGGCCTGATACTCTGCGTCCTCTACGTACCCGAGGCAATGGGCGCAGGAGAGGCCGACAACGCTGCCCTCCATCATGGCTGAGGATGCCTCTTCGATGCCCCGGGCATCCCCGGCGACGTAAACTCCGGGAATCGAGGTCCGCATGGATTCATCGCACAGCGGCACATATCCGCCCAGTTCTGGAACGTATCCCATGTCGCATCCTGCCTGCCAGAGCAGGTCGATGAGGGGATTCAATCCCACGGCCAAACATATGGCATCGCAGTCCACGTCGGTCTCGGTGCCGGCGACCGGCTGCCAGCTGTCGTCCAGCTGGACCAGGGTCGCCCCCTGCACAAACTCGTCCCCGAGGGCCCGGGCCACCGTGTACCCCGTCATGATCGGCACGCCAAGTCGCCGGATTTTTGAGGCGTGGACCGAGTATCCCCCGATCACCGGTGCAGCC
>PXCI01000197.1 GCA_003566675.1 Clostridia bacterium | reverse complement strand
GAAGATTCGCACAGGGGCCTCGCTGCCAGATGCCGGGGCGGTGCCTTTCAGGGGGCGATCAAACCAGCGCTTCCGTTCCTCGAGGGAGGCGAAGGCTGCCTCGGGTCCAAAGTCGGCGTCTCCTGCATCGGTGCGCTCTTCGGATCCCATGCCGTGGATCCACGGCCCCATGATCAGTTTCTGGGGGGACGTCTTGCGCCTGGTCATTTCCATGTAGTTCCCCGGGGTCTCCAGGGTGTAGCCGTCGTACCAGCTGCCCAGCCAGGTGACGGGAACGTCCTTGTAGCTGTCAAAATGGGGGTCCAGGTTCAGACCGGGGTTCTGCCAGAAATCATCCAGTTCTCCCCGGGTCATGTAGTCGATGAGGGCCTGTTCGTAGGTGGGCAGGGATGCGAGGGGGGTCAGGCCGCGGCGCAGGGGATAGCCTTCTCGGAGCCAGTCCATCAGGTGCTGTTGCATATCCTCCACGGCCGCCTTGAGGACGGGATCGCTGTCGGCCTCGGGACTTGTGGCTGCCATTTTCAGGATCCAGTTGAGGCGGTGGTTTTCAAAAGCCCCTCCGCGGCGGCTTCGGGTGCGGTGGTAGCTGCCGTATCCCTGGCTGATGTATTGCGAGACCAGGTATGGAGGGTCGGTGGTGGCCATGCTGGCCTGGGTCTGGGCCAGGTACGACGTGCCCATGGTACCCACCCTGCCGTTGCACCAGGCCTGTTGCCCCACCCACACCACGCAGTCATGCCCGTCCTCTGCCTCGTTCACAAAGGGTTCGAATTCTCCCTCGGATCCATAGCGTCCGCGCACGTCCTGGAGAACGACGGCATACTCGCTTCCGGTGAAAAACCGGGCGATCTCGACCATGTTGTCGCCGGATCGATCGTAGGGGGTACGTACGAGGATGGTCGGCCAGCTGCTGAGCTCGTCTTCCCTGCAGGCTGGGAGGTAGATATCCGTTGCCAGTTTCACACCGTCACGCATCGGTACAGCCTCGGTCATTTGCTGGTAGGGTTTCGCAGGCGGCATCTGATTCTCAGCTCCCTTTCTTTCGCCCTCCCCGAAGAGGACAGGTAACTCCTGTGACCGGGGGGTCTGCCGGTTCCAGTTGGGGAATCCGTCACGGTGTTTCCCGCTGCCGTCACTGGGATCCTCCGAAAATAGCTTCTGTGAAGGGAAGCCAAATCCTCCGTGGGGGCGGGTGAAGCACAGGAGAGGATCCATCCCTGTGCGTGCAAGGACAACCTGGGGGTCGTGACGAAAATAGAGGGGAGTAAAGGAGGAAATGGCAGGAAGCTGCCCCTTGGAAACACACAATACAGCGGAGGTGCCATCCATGTCCAAGCGAACTTGTGGCCCCAGGGCCCTGCTTTTTCCGTTGCCCACGGTGATCGTTGGCACGAAACTGGCGGGACAGGTCAACTACATGACGGTAGGATACTGCGGGATGATCGGAGGCCCGCCTTCGGTGATCGCCGTTGGCATTGGCAGCCAGGCCGTTACCTACGAGCGGATCCGGTCGTGCAGTGGTTTCAGCGTCAACATCCCTTCGAGTCGGCAGATCGTGGAGACGGACTATGTTGGCATTGTGTCGGGACGGGAAGTGGACAAGGCATCGATTTTCACCACCTTCTACGGAGAGTTGGAGGAGGTGCCCATGATCGAGGAGTGCCCCGTCAGCATGGAGTGCAAGCTGGTTGAGATCCATGAGCTGGGCGACATGCTGGCCTGCTATGGTGAGATCGTTCAGACCCACGTGGATGAGGCATGCTTCGTTGATGAGAAGATCGCCATCTCGCGGGTGGACCCGGTGCTTCTGAGTCCAACGGAATCCGAGTATCTCCGGGTCGGAGACGTGATTGGTACCGCCTATGAGATCGGCAGGACCCTGGGACAGAGGACGAACTGAAAACGACCGGGGCCGCCGGTGAGAGGGCCCCGTCAGCGCCGCCAGTTGGAGGTGTGCTGTGCGTGCTTCTGCCCTCGTCATCCGGCCCATGAAACCCGCAGAAAAAGGAGAGGTCCGGGGGATCATGAGGCGCTGCTTTCCCCTGCTGATGCGTCCCTTTTTCTCCCTCGGGGGCGTCGTCCTGGTTGCACAGCACCGCGAGGACCTGTTGGGTGCCGTGGTTATGAACACGTGTCGCCGCGCTGGAGGGGCCATGACTGGGATCATCTCCTGGATTTTCACGGCTCCCGCGGCCAGGGGTGTGGGGGTGGGACAGGCGCTTGTTGACCGGGCCCTCGATCACCTGGAACACCAGGGTTGCGATGAAATCCTGGCCGTGATCGAGGGGACGAACACGGCCTCGAGCGGCCTCTTTGGTTCCCGGGGATTCTCCCTGCTGTCGTTCGGACAGCAGATCCTGCGCTATCGATGGCAGCTCCCACGGGTCTGGTTTGCCGCTTTCCACGTAATTGACATCGGTCATTTTCTCTGGCGCCGTCCCGCATCCGTCGCCGATTCCAGTCCGGCCTTGCAGTGGCTGGCGGGCCTGTTGATCAACACGGCAGGGGTGCTGCTGGCCCTTCGCGGTGGCATGCCGCCGATGGTGCTGTTTGCCCTGGCACTTCTCTTCGGCTTGCGGGAGGGGGCCATGCGGGTCATCGGCGGGCGGTCTTCCCTGGACCTGCGTCACCGTATGTGGGAGACGGGGCTTCTGCTGTCGATCGGAATCGCTTTCCTTTTCGGTGGGATCCTTCCGGTCCCTGGCTCAGTGTATCCAGCTGACGACCGCTGGCGGTACCGTGAAAGCCTGTCGGCCCTGGGTCCCGTCGCCCTGGCTGGGATGGTGCCAGCGCTGGCGTTGACCCTCTGGGCCTTCTATCTCGGTCCCGGAGGTGCGGGTTCTGTGGGGCAATATCTTCTTATGCTGGGACGAAGGCTGATCATCTTTGACACTCTGTTGCCCTTTTTCCCCTTCAACGGCTACAACGGTCGCAGGGTGTATGACTGGAGCCCGTGGACCTGGCTTGCAGCAGCCCTCTCGGCCATGACCGTGTTGCTGCTGACCGCCGATTGAACGCCGTCTCACATGATGCTGCCCTTTCTGTCGAAGACCCCGGGGCAGACCCCCCGTTCCATACCCCCGATCGGGCCTGGACAGAGGATCCCGGGGGATGGGGCGAGAAGGGATCATAATACAGTCCAGTGTGATACATCAGCCGACTCATTCCCGGGAGGCCATGAAGTATGATCCGATTTTTGCACCTTGCTGATTTGCATCTTGGCTGGAGCCCCTCGTTTCTGCAGGGTGACAGGAGGACCGTCCGCCAGGGCGAGCGGGATTCGCTTCTGCAGCGGGCCGCTGACCTGGCGCTGCAGGAGAGGGTAGATTTTGTGTTGATCGTCGGCGACCTCTTTGAGACCCACATCCCCGACGGCGGGATCGCCCGCCGGGCCGCCGAGCAGCTGGCAAGACTCGAGGGCGGGGGCATCCGGGTCATCACGGTGCCCGGCAATCATGATGAGATATCCTATCACAACGGTATCTACCGCAGGGAGATTGACTCATGGCCAGGGCACCTGGTCACCAACCCTGCCCCCGAGCACTGCCTGAGCTTCGAGGCCGCCGGCACTTCGGTCCACCTGTATTCCATGGCCTACACCGGGGGCGTCACCGATGTGAGGGCGCTGTCCGATCTGCCCCGCTGCAGCTGCGAGGGGGTTCACATCGGGGCCTTTCACGGCTCCCTGGACTGGGATGCCGGGGAGAGAAGCCTGCCCCTGAGTTCCCGGGCCCTCGAGGCGGCCGACTACCACTATACGGCCCTCGGCCACATCCACCAGCACCAGGTCCGGCCGGTGGGGGCCGGTCTTGCCTGCTACCCAGGCATGGTTGAACACAAGAGTCTGTCTGAACCGGGCGTCGGCCATTTCACGGTCGTCTCCGTTAGGGACGGCCAGGCGACCCTGGAGACGCCGCCCGCTTCGGTCCGCGATCATCGTCGCGAAACCCTTGACGTGTCATCCCTTGCCGGACAGGAAGACCTGGTGGCCAGGTGCCTGGAACGGGCAGATCCCGAGGCCGTGATCGAGATGGAACTGACGGGGGCTGCCCCCTTTCCGATTTCCCTGGAGCAGATGTTAGAGGCTCTCGATGGCCAATTTTTTCACCTGCAGGTTGCAGACAGGGCGAGTTTCATCGACGAGGTCCACATCAGCCGATATGAGAGGGAACGGACGGTGAGGGGACAGTTTGTTCGCGACATGAAAGCTGCGATGGACCGCGCGGAATGTGAAGAGCGGAAGAAGACCCTGGGGATGGCCCTGTCCCTCGGCCTGGGCGCCTTCATGAAGGAGGGTTCACCGTGACCCGGGTCCTTCTCAAGAGATTGATGTTGGAGGGTTTCGGCCTGTTTCGGCGCCCTGCGGAGGTTGTTTTCTCTCCGGGGATCAACCACATGGTCGCGGACAATGAGAGCGGGAAGTCCTCCCTGGTCAACGGCCTGCTGGCGGTGATTTTCGGGATGCCCCAGCTCTCCAACCCGGCGGACTTTGGCCAGGCCCGCTTTCGCAATTGGGAGGGCGCCCGTTCCTTCAGGGGCGAGCTGGAGCTTGAGATTGACCGTGCGACTTATCGGATCGAACGCGACTTCGAGACCAACCGGATTGCTTTCAGCTGCGAGGAGGGTGGGAGGACCGTGCCCCTGGCGACGGGGGTGCACAACCCGCGGGCCAGGAGGCGCAACGAGGCCTACGAGGATCAGCTGGATGAGATTCTGCGGGTGGGGCACAGGGAGGCCTTCGAGGCCATCTTCTGCGTGACCCAGCCGACCCCCGAGGTGCAGCGCCTGGGCCACAGCGTCCAGGAGGTGCTGTCGGGGGGCGGGACCGGCTTTGCTTCGGTCCTTGAGGGGTTGGCGAGCCGACTGCAGGAGTTGACCCGTTTCACTGGGGACCTGGGCGTGACCGGGCAGAACATGCGCAAGGATCGTCAGCTGCAGACCCTCGACGCGAAGATCTCCTCCCTGGAAGCAGAGATCGATGGAAGCAGGACAGCGGTCGATGCCCTCGAGGAGCTGAAGCGCCAGGGGGTGGAGGTTGCGGAGGATCAGGCTCGAGACCGGGCACGTCTCAGGGAGAAGGAGCGAACGCGTTCCAATTGGGCCGAATGGCGAAGGATGCGAACCGAATATCGCTCTCGAAAGGATGAGCAGCGGCGGGTCAACCGGGTTCTCGAGGATGCCCTCGGTGTTGAACAAGAGGTGGCTGATCTTCAGGCCTGCACGTCAAGGGTGTATCCGGAGTTTTCCGGGGCCCCCGAAGATGTGGAGGAATCCCTTGATGAACTTGTCGATCTTCGGAGCAGGATCAAAGATGCCACAGGCGACATCGAGGAGAGCACCGATGCCCTGGATTCGCTTCGGGATCGGTGCGCGGAGCTGGACCTGCATATTTCCGGGCACAGGGCCTGGGGCGAAATCAGCGCCCAGCCGGAGGAGCGCATCCGGAATGTCAGGCGGATGGTCGGCGAACTGCTGGGGGATTGGGAGACCTTCATGGGTCTGACCTGCGAGATCGATGAAGCGGAGGAGATCCTCAACTGCCGATATGGGATCCTGCGCAGGGCCCCGGAGGCGTCCCTTGAGGCAGTGGCATCCTACGTTCAGACCCGGAGGGAACTCGAGGCGGAACGGGAGCGGGCGGACGAGCAGCTCCAGGCGGCGCACGGGCAGGTCCAGGATCATGAGAGGGAGACCCGGGCTTTTGAGCAGCGCTACCGTGATATTGCCGAGATGGATGAGGAGGCCGCGACAGCTGCGCGACAGAGATTGGCCCTGCTGGAGGAACGGGAGCAGGTGAGGGACCGGCTGCAGTCCTGCGAGGAGCAGTTGGTCGTGCCGACCGGATGGCGGCTGCTGTCGGCAGCTCTGTCGGGATCTCTTGGAGGGGGAGCGGCATACCTGCTTTCCGGGGGAGGCACGGGCATTGCACTGGTTGCAGCCGTCTTCGCAATCGCCCTTGGCTACCTGATCTTTCCGCATCTATGCGGCCTCGGACGGGGCAGCCTGAGAAGGACAGGGGGGGAACTACGTTCGAGGCTTCAGATGATCGAGGACCGGCTGGCGGTTCCAGTGGATGCCCTGGGCAGCTTCTCGGGCGCGGGCCTGGCGGAGCTGGCCAGGCTGGAGGAGCGACTGGGGATCCGGTCCCAGGAGGGCGACGGCCTGGGGGTGCGGGCCCGGGAACTGCCCAGCGCAGATGAGCGGGCTTCGCTGCAGGAGACGGCCTCGCGGGCCGAAGCGAAGATGCGACGGTTCTTGCAGGTGACCCGACCCTTCGTAGAGGCCTTCACAGACCCCGGTGAGGCCCACAGCCAGTGGCAGGACCTGGAGCAGGAGGCAGGTAGGCTTCGGACGCAGCGGGAGAGGTATCTGGACCAGGCCTTTGGGTGTTCGGCGGAGGAGGTGGAGGAGCAGCTGCCCTGCGACGTTCGGGACGCCAGGTGGGGCGAGGTGGCAGCGTTTTTCGCCTTCATCGGTTTGGCCCAGGGACATTCCACGGTCGCCCAGCTGGTCGAGGTTCTCCGGGGCTGTACCGATCGCTGGTGGTCCGAGTTGGAGGAAGACGCCTGGGACTATGCTGCCGCTTCGTCGGAAAGGGAAGGCCTGAAGAAGGAGATTGCGACGCTTCGGGGGATGATTGACCGGCAGAGGCACCGGATGAAGGAACTTCAGGATCTGGAGACGGCTCGGGCAGGCAACCTGGAGAGTATTCTGGCGGGATCCAATGGTGATGCCGAGGGGGCCAGAAAGCGATACAACCGGTGGGTTGCGAAACTCCGATCGATCGACGGAGCCCGCGCCAGGTTGAAGGAGAACCTCAAGCAGTTTGAGGTCAATAGTACCGAGGAATTGAGGGAGATCAAGCTCGATGCCGACAATCGCGCCCTTGATTGCCTGCGCAGGTGGCACGAGCTCGTAGATGCCAATCCAGGGCTTCCAGAGGTGGACGAGGCGGGGGACGCCCAGCAGATTGATCGACATCTCAGGGAACTCGACGCCGAGATTGCGTCCCTCGCGGAAGCCGTGGAGGAGCACGAGGAGCGGCGGACGACCTTACTGGGTCAGCAGAGCCGCATCGAGGGTATGGACCCGATAAACATAGCCCAGGCGGAGATCACCCTGGGTGCTCTCCGGGCGGAACGAGAGGAGATCCGTCTCCTGGCGGAGGCCCTTGCCCTGGCGCACCAGGGGGTGCGGGGGGCCATCGTCACCGTCCAGGGTTCCTCGAGGGAATACCTGCAGGAGCTGGCCACGGAGCAGCTGTGTGCTTTGACCGGGGTAGAGGGGCGGACGGTTACCATAGGAGAAGGGTTCGAGGTCGGTCTCCAGCAGGGGGGCAGGTCCTGTGCCCTGGAGCAGCTCAGCAAGGGAGCCAGGGACCAGCTCTACCTGGCATTGAGATTTGCTGTGGCGGATCTCGTTGCCGCCGAGGTGCGGTTGCCCTTCATCTTTGACGATCCCTTCGTGACCTGGGATGCCCGGCGCCGGGAGAACCTCAGGGGGATCCTGGGGCGAGAGGCGGACAGGCGACAGATTATCCTCCTCTCTCACAGCGATAACTACGCCGGGTGGGGAACCGAGATCGCGATTGATGCCGCTCAGAATGGGTCATGATGGGTAGGATGAGGAGGGAGAGGGTGGTCACCGTGGTGGCGGCTCTCCTGGTGATGGATGATCGGTTGTTCATCGCCCGCAGGGGCCCCGGCGAGACGCTGGCGGGCAAGTGGGAGTTTCCCGGCGGGAAGGTGAAGGGGCAGGAGAAGCCTGAATGTGCCCTGGCCAGGGAACTGGCTGAGGAGTTCGGTATCCGGGTCGAGATCGGGGACTTTTTTGGGGAGAATGTCCATCATTACGCCCACGCCTCGGTGAAACTCTGGGCCTACTGGGCGCATCAACTGAACGGAGATCTCCGCCTCTCTGTTCACGATCGATACAGCTGGGTGAGGATCCCGGAGTTAAAGGGGTACGAGTTTTCACCGGCGGACGTGCCCATTGTCCGGGCCCTTGAGCAGCAGCTCCTCGAGGATTGCGGGGTGCTCAGGGAAACCCCCGCCGATGTGATACCTCGTCGCTTCTGAGGCTCAATGGCCTTCTCGATGCGGCTGTTCACAGCAAAAGGAGTTTGCGGGTCGACGCAGCACGAGGTTGAGAGAGGATGGGTAATATGATCAACGGTGAACGCCGCCCGCTGAGGGCAGAGGATGTATGTCGATTCACCCCCCTCGGTGAGCCGCAGATTTCCCCCGATGGGGCGATGATCGCTTTTGTACGGCAGTACAGTGACCTGGACGACAACGAAACGAGAACCGAGATATGGGCCGTTTCCCCGGACGAGGATGTCCCAAGGCGCCTCACCACCGGCGGCAAGACCAATCTTTCGCCCCGGTGGTCCCCCGATGGGTCGCGCCTGGCCTTTTTGTCCGACAGGACCGGGAAGAAACAGATCCATATTATCGATCCCCGGGGAGGGGAAGCCGGGCAGGTGGCCACCGAGGAGGAACCTCTGTCGGCTCCCGAGTGGTCGGCTGACTCCAGCAGGATTGCCTTCGTCGCCCGGGTCCATATGCAGCCCGAAGGTGAGTTCTATCCCGGGGCCCCGAAAGGTTCTTCCATAGAACGCGATCCGGACGACGATGAGGATGCCCCCGTGGTGGTCAAGACGCTCCATCATCGCCAGGATGGGTACGGGTATTGGGGCAACCGGTTCCGGCACCTGTTCACCGTCGATGCCGAGGTGACCGGCCACGGAGAGAAGGCCGAGACGAACCAGGTGACCG
>PXCI01000311.1 GCA_003566675.1 Clostridia bacterium | reverse complement strand
TGATCAATCGCCCGGGGATACTCGCTGCGGACGTAGAATATTCCGTGGCTCGCACCTATGGCGTAGCCGCCTATGAGCATTCCCTCAACCACCTGATGAGGGTTTCCCTCCAGCAGGCTGCGATCCATATACGCCCCAGGATCTCCTTCATCGGCATTGCAGATCATGTACTTCGTTTCTGCTTCGGCCCGCCGGCAGAACTCCCATTTGACTCCAGTCGGGAAGCCAGCACCGCCCCGTCCCCGGAGTCCAGCCTCCTTGACTTCTGCAATCACCTGGTCACGCGACATGTCGGCGATCACCTTGGCCAGGGCGGAGTAACCGCCCGCGGCTACATAGTCATCGATCGACGTGGGGTCGATCAGTCCCTTGATGTCGGACACAATGCGCCGCTGATGCTTGTAGAATGGGACTTCTCCCTCTTCCGAAGTCCTTTCTTCAGTTTCCGGATTGACGTACACTAAGCGATCCACCGTCCTGTCGTGCATTACACTTTCCTCGATGATCTCCGGGACATCCTCCGGTTGCACTTTGACGTAGAGGGTTCTCTCGGGTCGAAGAACGACCAGGGGACCCTGTTCACAGAACCCGGGGCAGCCGGTTACCTTCAGCTCGACCTCGTCATGGAGTTCACGGCGTTCCATTTCCGCCTCGAACGCCTGGATGACGTCCTGACAGCCCGAGCTCACACACCCTGTTTCACCACATACTGTGATGAGGCGTTTCGCCGCACCCTTGTCGCACTGCAGACGTTCTCGTAAGGCCTGAAAGTCGCGGATGGAACTCAGTTTACGCATCATTTTCCACCTTCTCCGAGCTTTCCAGGCTGTCGAGTAACGGGACTACGTCTTTCTGTGTCAGTCTGCCGTGGTACTTGCCGTCTGCCAGCACCACCGGTGCCACCGCGCAGCAGCCGAAGCAGCGGGCGGTATCCAGAGAGAATTTCTGGTCGGAAGTGACCCCACCTACTTCGATTCCCAGATTCCTCTCCAACTCTGAGATGATCACCGGAGCCCCGCGCACGTGGCAGGCAGTGCCGGTACACACGGTTATCTGATGCTTGCCCAGAGGTTGAAGGCGGAATTCATCGTAGAACGTGGCGATGCTGTGCAGCTTGATGAGATGAACCGCCAGATCGTCAGCTGCCTGCACCAGGGCACTTTGTGGCAGCCAGCCGTGCTCATCCTGGATTTCCTGCAACACGGTTATCGGGTTGCGCCTCCGGCTGCGGGTTTTGAGTTCATTGGGTGCGGGTTTAACCTGCTTGCGCTTTACGCACACCGGTCACACCTCCAATTGATAGAATGTCGACTTTTCTCACCTGACAGGGAACAGTCGTGCGGGCCGAGGCCTCTCCGTCAGAAGCCATGTTGCGGGTGATGAACATCGGGGGAGCACTTTCGGCGTGCAGTGGCAGAAACAGGGAGCCTGGAGCGACTCGGTCCGTGACTTTTGCCGTGGTATGCATTTCGCCGTGCTCAGTTGTCAGCTGGACCCTGTCTCCGTCGACAATGTCCAGATTGTCGGCGTCATCGGAGTGGATCTCGACATAACCGAACTCCTCTTCGATGCTTTCATCATCCCAGTGACTGCGGAGTGAGCCCAGACCACCTTCAAACAGCATCCGGCCCGAGGAGAGCAGGAAGGGGTATCTATCATCGTCCACCTGTGCGGGCTCGAACGCCACTGGAATGAAGCGGGCGCGCCCGCGCGGGAAGCGTTCCCTGTATAGGAATCTACTGTCTCCGCCATTGTTGGCCTGCACAGGCCAATGGAGGCCCTCGCCCTCGAGTGTCTGGTAGCTAACACCGCGGTAAATCGGGGTCAGATCTGCGATCTCATCCATAATTGCCGCGGGATTGTCATATTGCATGGAGTAACCCATCTTGTCCGACAGTGCACACAGGATCTGCCATGTGGGCTGGACCTGGGCAGAAGGGGTCACCGCCGCACGAACCCGGCGAATTCGCCGCTCTGTGCTCGTGAACGACCCGTCTTCCTCCGCCAGCGCAGTGAGCGGCAGCACGACGTCCGCTTCCGCTGCGGTCTCGGTCATCGTGCGGTCCATGACAACCGTGAAGTCGAGCTGTTGGAGGGCCCGCTCGACGCGGTCTGGATCTGGCGCGTTCATCATCGGATTGGTACCCATGATCAGGAGTGCCTTCAGGTTACCTGCTGCCGCCTCATCCAACATCTTCGGAGTGCTCAATCCCGGCTCCGAGGGGACATCCACTCCCCAGGCATCAGAGAATCGCTGGCGCTTCGCGGAGTCTCTGACGTCCTGGTAGCCGGGCAGCATGGCGGGCAGTGTTCCAACGTCACAGGCCCCCTGGACGTTGCTGTGCGTCAGCAGGGGGTTCACGCCGGTCGATGGCTTACCCACGTTGCCAGTGAGAAGCGCGAGATTTGTCAGGCAGTGGATACTGTCCATTCCTGCATCATGCTCCGTGTAGATAATCGACGCACTATCGGCGCCAGCATACAGGGCGGCCGCCTTGCGCAGATCATCAGCCGATACTCCGGTGAGCTCTTCCACCTTTTCCGGTGAGTAGTCATGCAGAGATTCGAGCAGCTCCGAATAGTTCTCGGTTCGTTCTTCAATGAAACTCTCGTCGTGCAGGTTCTCGTCCAGGATGACCTTCATCATGCCGTTGAACAGGGCAGATTCGGTACCGTACTCCGGCCGCAGCCAGAGAGTGGCCCAGCTGGCCAGATCCGTACGGCGCCGGTCGATGACGACCAGGTCGGCACCACGTTCCCGTACGGCGCGCTTGATAATCGTCGCCACCACCGGATGGGACTGCGCGATGTCGCACCCCGGAGGCAGCAGTATGCAGCCCGCTTGCTCGATTTCCTCCAGTGAGTTAGTCATCGCACTGCAGCCGAAGGCCTTCTTCAGGCCCTCCGTGGTAGAGAGGTGATCCATACGCTCTCGGTTGTCGATGTTGTTCGTTCCGATTGCAGTCCGCATGAACTTCTGCAAGAGGTAGCTGTCCTCGTTGGTGGTTTCCGCACTGGACAGAGCGGCAATGGCATCAGGTCCGTGCTCATCCCGGATTTCGTGAAGACGTCCGGCCACTTCCGTGAGCGCCCTGTTCCAGGATACCGGCCTCAGTCGCCCGTTTTGCCGCAGGAGGGGACGAGTAAGTCGCTTTTTCGAGTTCTCCCTGAGATGTTCGAACCGACCTTTGACACACAAGGAGCCGTGATTCGGAGCGGCGTGCGCCCCATTCACTTTGCCGATCTCACCGTGCTTGCTGAACAATGCTATCTGGCAGCCAACTCCGCAATGGGGACACGTACTTTGCGCTGATTCTGCATCCCAGGTGCGGACAGGCGGAGTGGTTCGGCGTTCCTGTAGGGCCCCCGTGGGGCAGATCTGCACGCATTCACCGCATCCGTCGCATTCAGAAGCCCCTCGCTGTCCGAGTCCAGCGGTAACCTCAATGGTCTGGCCGCGAGATCCGTAGTCGAGGTTGCCCTTGCCCTGGATTTCCTCACAGGCCTTGATGCACTGCGAGCAGGCGATGCACCGGGAGGAATTGTAGGTTATGACCGGAGAGCTTATGTCCGGAGCGGTCCTGAGACCATGGAATGGGCTGAACTCACGCAGCGTCCTGCCAACAGGTTCTTTCAGATTGACCCGATCGAAGTAGGGAGCAAAGGGATTCATGATGGCCAGGGCGATAAAGGAGCTCCCAAACAGTCCGCCCAGCTGCCCGGCCATGGTGAGCAGAGCCAGAATCCCGCCGAAGTAGTACTGGCCAGGCAGAGTCACCGGCGTGGTTTGTGGCTCCGTGGCCATGAAGAACGCGAGGAATATCACGCTGCCGGCAAATAGGTGAAACGCGAGTCGTAGAGCGATGTCACCGCCGGTGTACAACCCCATTACCACAGCGAGCACCGCCATTGTCGCTAGGAAGCTGACCGTTATTCTCCACTTCAATTTAATCCAGTTAGCCAGCAGAATGCCGGACATGATCACGATGATTCCGGAGGCGCCGCCGATCCAACCATGTGATTTCCACAGGATGAGACTCCAAAACACGCTCAGGTTCTGCGTGCCGTAAAAACCAACCTGCTCAGCCAGTTCCATGGCCCCGGTGAATCCCTCCCTGGTGTACAGTGCGTACTGCAGGTGAGAAGGATAGAACAGTTGACCCGTGATGAGCGAATCCGGAAAGATCCATAGAGCAGTCAGTGTCAGCAGGATCAGGGCCTTGGCTCCGGCCACCGGGTTGATTATTTTGCGACCGAACAGTCTTTCTTGGCCCCACTTAAAGCCCACCATGGTCAGTGCCGAAATGAACGCCGTGACGTATAGGGGAGAGAGTTCTCCGACGCAAAGTCCAACTATGAGGCCGGCTACCAGAGGAGAATAGGGAGAGCTGTATGAACTCTCTCCCAATGCCCAGGGGGATTTAAGGTCAATGGCCTGTAAAATGTAGTGACAAACTAGGGCAGTGACAACTGCGACTAGGATATTGTAGGTGGCCTGGGTGCCCATCGCCAGGACTGCAGCAATGGCGGGAAATGACATCGCCACCAGGGTTCGTATCATCACCTGGTCGTCGGTCAGTTGCGAGTGAGGCGCTTTCCCGGCTTCCTCCATCACCTGCTTTCGCCTCATTAATTCCATATATCGATACCTCCCGGCTTATAATCTGAGACGGCCTTCCAGTCGACTTCTCCCTCAACTACACTGCGCTTCCTCACCTGCTGGTGTGAATACTGACCTGCGCGCTTACTTCAGGGTGCCTAGCCCCTGTACCTACCCCTTTCCAGGGCTCTCAGACCGCAGGCGCCACTCGAGGACCGGATGGTCGCGGCAGGGAGCACATTACCTCCTGGGCCTCCACCAGGCAGAGCAGGCGCCTGCTAGGAGTGCCTTCCATGTAGGAGAGTCTTTCCTTGATTGCGTTTGCTCGGTAGATCGTTGATAAGGAGCGATTGTCGACCTCCCCGGCGAACCAGTCTGTTAATATCATCCCCCTCTTTCTCTCCCGGTTCTGAATGTCCGGGTCCAGGTTCTTCTTTCAGTTAGTTCGTCGTATAACAACGTCTCCAGATCATTATATTAATCGGTGGTTGTCGTGTAAAGATAACCTTTAAGTTCCCTTTCGTCCGTGTATCTGCATTTTTGGGCTGTATATGTACATCTGCGGTTAACTCTGTCTCCACGGGGTGTTATAGATTTCCAGGAAATTGCTCAAAATGGGACATCACCGCTGAGCCACTGAGGATCAAACGGCTCACGGCAGGGGAGGGTCGCTGAGATATGTCGGGCGCGACCAGGAATGCACAATGTCACTTTAGGTGGCATTGTGGAAGTATAGAGTGTGGCAATCCAAGTGGGACATCTTCTCTACTAGTTTGGAGCACAAGCATGCAGGCAGATCTGGGCAGCACAGAAAGGATACGCGATGCTGCAGTGACAACATGGCAACGGACACGTAGCAGGGACACATCATGGCGAGAGCAAAGGGCTCCCCCAATTGATCATTAGCTATGACTGACACGAGGGCAAATCGCCAATATGAGCGCATCGGGGTGGGTGGACGAAGACGTCCTCCGAATAGCCACCACTGATTAGCCAGCGAGACCTCACAGTTGATTGTTCGGGGCCCGGCAAAAGGGTAACTTGGCCCTGGTCATGGGGCTCAAGCCCCCCTGCGAAGCTGAAGCGACAGCACTTACGGCTACGATGACCAGAACTACGCCTGTATCAAGGAGGCCGATGTCGTACCGTTGCTAGCACGCCAATTCAATCTTATGCCGTATATCAGGGCATTTCTGTGCTGTACCAGCTAAATCTTCTACTGAGGGGTGGTGCGTCTTCTGTCACCAAAAATGAAGAAGCTAGCTAATATGATGAACCCAATGCTTGCCACCTGCGCCACGCTCAATGGGCCCAGCATCACACTATCTCTCACGAACTCGAGGAAGAACCGGATTACTGAGAATAGAAAGACGAACCGCCAAAAGAGCTGACCCCCGGTGTGCCTGTCTCTTACTCTCCAAAGCAGCACGAACACCGCGGATTGGGCCACCAGGGTATATAGGGGTACATTATGATACGCCTGTCCCCCAATCTGAAGAGCCAGGGGCGCCGACGACACGACTGCACGTCCATATACATCACAGCCGATGCGGCCTACTGCTTCTGACAACGCCAGAGAAGGCGCAAATATGTCAGCCGCAGTCCAGAAGGACACTGTTTTGTCCCTCAGGTAGATGGCTGCAGCAAGGGCTCCGCCAATGACCGCTCCATGAAAGGACAAACCTCCTTGCCAAATCGCGATTATGGAACCGGGATTTTCGAGATAAGTCCCCAGATCGAGGAGCACATAGAGTAGGCGCGCACCAAGTACTCCACCAATTATCGCGTAGGTCCCTAACTCCAGTATTAAGTCCGGATCGACTTGCTTCTCTTTTGCCACTTTCCCCGCCACGGAAAGACCAACAGCAATAGCAGCCGCTATGAACAGTCCGTAGATAGTTAGAGATAGGGGCCCTATATGAAACACCCTAGGAATCCAGTTGTAGAGCATGTGAGCCCTCCAGTCTTCTGTGGATTTCAGTTACTCAAACGAAAGAGGAAAGACGCTGCTAGTTTGGGCCCGCCCTAAGGGCTGCATATACCATACCCGGGTATGCTATATGTCATCCTAACTGATTATCTTGGAGAAGTCAAAGAAACACATGCGTACGCTACCTCTGATGGGGTGTGGTTTGTCTGGGACTTCGTTTCAATAGCCCGCGTTTCTGTTTCCGGTGCATCTGTGTCTAAAACGAACCGACGAGGGAGGAGACTGTGCTTTTGTGTAGAAACCCTTGTCCTTATGGGGTTGCTAGAGTGGCGGAAGGAGACGGATACATGTTTTCCGCTTATCTTCGTGAGATCAAGGAGAACTTGTCAGGGGAAGCGTGTCTTGACAATATGATCGACATCTCTCGTTTTCACCGGGTGCAATCCAGCGTAGATTTCCGGCGCTCCGCAGTGTTCTGTCGAGATAGGTTCGTCGGGTGGGGGTTGGAGGCACAAGTTGTTGATTACGAAGCCAATGGGGATGCCACCTATTGGACGACCACGCCACCCCTGGAGTGGGACGCGACAGGTGCAGAATTGTGGTTGGAGGAACCGGCGGAGCACCGCCGATGCCTGGCATCTTTGCGAGATACGAAGGTTTCTCTTTTTGAGCGAAGCGGTGCGACCACACCTGGGGGTATTCAGGCAGAGTTGGTAGTGCTGGAAGACTTTGCTGACCTGGCAGAGACCGATGTCAAGGGAAAGTTCGTGCTAGTAAAAGGTGCGGTTGACCGGCGTTGGCAAGAGATCAAGGAGCGGGGGGCTATCGGCATTGTGAGTGACCAGATGAACGAGATCCCTGGCGTTCGTCATCCCACCGATTTGCCGGGTGCGCGACAACGGGGTCGGTTTCGCAACGCCCCTCCGGGTGATCCGGAATGCGTTGGCTTCACCGTGAGTCCTCGCGAAGGGCAGAAACTCCGTCAGCTCCATCGAGACCTTCAGAAAGCGGGAGGAGACGCAGAGAAGCTGATCGTTCGGGCCGAAGTCAATGCCACATTTCGTGAGGGCAACATTCAGAATGTCTCTGCTTTCATCCCTGGTGTCACCGACGAAGAGATCCTAGTAACGGCCCACCTGTGTCATCCGGCGGGGATGGCAGCTGACAATGCTTCGGGTGTAGGTACCGTCATGGAGATTGCCAGAACGCTCAAGAGCCTCATCGATCAGGGCAAACTGGATCGTCCAAAACGGGGTATCAGGTTTCTGCTCGTGCCTGAGATGACGGGCACCTATGCGTACCTGGCTCAGAATGAGGACCGGATACCGCATATGGTTGCGGGTATTAACCTCGACATGGTGGGACAGATCCAGGAACTCTGCAAGGGACCGCTTCTTCTGGTGACGCCACCCAGGGCTACGGGGTGTTGCTCCATGGAGCTCTTGGAAAGGATCCTCCTGGCCACTGGAGTTAGCGGAAGGACGCCGTCTGGCTCAGCGAAACTCCCTCTCTTCAAGTACCAGGTCACATCCTTTACCGGCGGTAGTGATCACTATATACTCTCAGATCCCTCTGTTGGAGTTGCGACCCCCATGCTCATCCAATGGCCAGACAAGTTCTATCACACGACGTATGACAGCATCGACAAAATGGATCCGGCCATGCTCAAACGTGTGGGTATTCTGGGCGCGACCTATGCCTATTTCATGGCAAATGCTGGTGCTGGGGAGGCCGCATGGCTGGCAAGCCAGGTAGCAGGGGGGTGTCGTCAGAGAGTGTCGAGTTATGTCCAGGACGGCCGTTCTTCACTTCTGCAAGAGATAGGCAAATGCCCTCAATCTGAGTGGAGCTTGCAAACTGTCAGGGACAAGTGTGACTTCGAACTGGAAAGAACACGAGAGGACCTGCAGGCCGTCCTTCGGCTTTGTGAGCCCGCTGACCTCAGTTCACTCCGGGCTTTCGTTGGTGATCTGCAGGCAGAACTTGATGATTTTGTGCAGAGGGAGATATCGCTTGCCGCCCGAGAAGCGGAGGTCATTGTGGGGCAAGAGGAGACAGTGGGGAGAGGCTTGTTCGCTGACGCAGCTCCAGAGCAGATCAGCGAGGCCCGAGATCTACTGCCGAAGCGCCTCTACCGGGGTCCTGTTGACAGGAAATTCCTATATGAGAGGTTGCAGGCACTCGATGACGACAGGCGAGAGGCTTATCGCCGGCTCGAAGAACGCCCTGACAGCGGCGGGCCCTCCGCGACACACCTGTTCACGATG
>PXCI01000319.1 GCA_003566675.1 Clostridia bacterium | reverse complement strand
CTCGACGTTTTCCGTGGTGTCCGGGAAGAGGAAGGATTGGCCCTTCGTGCGTACCTCGATCTGCCTCCCGAGAGCCTGGTGGATCTGCAGGACAGGGGACTTGCGACGGGATCGGGGGACAGCTGGGTGAAAGTGGGAGCCATCAAGCTGTTCGCAGATGGGTCCCTGGGCGCAAGAAGTGCGGCTCTCTCTCGGGACTACGCTGACGATCCCGGTAACTCGGGAACCCTGGTGACCTCGGCCGAGGACCTGGCTATGTGGTCGGCCCGCGCGCACAGCGCCGGGATGCAGCTTGCCATCCATGTGATCGGAGATCGTGCCCTGGATGTGAGCCTGGATGCGGTAGAACAGGCAATGCAGAAATGGCCCCGGCCCTCGCCCAGGCACCGCATGAATCATTGTCAGATCATGCGAGAGGAACAGTTCGGGCGGATGGCAGGCATGGATTGTGTTGCGTCGGTGCAACCCAAATTTGTCCCAACGGACATGCTATGTGCAGAGGCGAGGGTGGGAGAAGAACTGGCCAGGACGAGCTATTCCTGGCGTAGAATGCTGGACCAGGGCCTGATCTGCGCGGCGGGTTCTGATGCGCCGGTCGAGCCCATCGAGCCCATACTGGGAATCTGGGCTGCTGTGTGTCGCACCGACGTGATGGGGCGCCCCTCAGGAGGCTGGATGCCCGATCAGAAAGTGAGTGCGGAGGAGGCCCTGGTCATGTACACCAGCGGCAGTGCCTACGCGGAATTTGCCGAGAGGGAGAAGGGACGACTCGCTCGTGGTGCCCTGGCAGACCTGGCTGTTCTGGCCCAGGATCCGAGAGAGGTCCCCCCCGAGAAGATTCGCGACATTGAGGTCCTCGAGACGTGGGTTGGCGGAAGGACGGTCTGGACGACCAGGTAAGGGTGGAGGCGACCGATTGCGGTGAGTTCCTTGCGATGTGAGATGTTGGAGAAGACCCACTGGGAGGCATACAATAGGTTCGTGGATGGGTGTCCGTGGGGCAGTGTTCTGCAGACGTCCAGTTGGGGGCAGCTGAAGGAGTACACGGGCTGGGATCCCGAGATATTTGTCGTCCGTGATGGCACCGGCGACATCCTCGCTGGGGCGATGGTCCTGGCCCGGAGGGTGCCTGGAATGAATCTCCCTATCCTTTACTCACCCCGGGGCCCAGTCGTTGGCCCCGGCGATCAGGAGACCCTGGCGACCCTCACCTCAGGAGTCGCCGCCTATGGGCGTGATTGTGGGGCCATCCTGTGGAAGGTAGATCCCTCCTGGCCGAGGGAGGGTTCCCAGGGTGAGCGCACCCTCGAGGACCTGGCCTTTCGCCATATCGACACTGGGGACAATTTTGAGGGGATCCAGCCGCGCTTCGTCATGCAGCTGCCCCTTGAGGGGCGTACCGCCGAGGAGATCCTCGGAGACATGCACCACAAGACCCGCTACAACATCCGGCTCTCGGGACGCCGCGGGGTGCAGGTGAGCATGGGAGAGAGCCTTTCCGATGTGGACGCCTTCTATGACATCCTCGAGGTGACGTCTTCCCGCAATGAGTTTGGTATCCGGGACCGGTCCTATTTCCACCACCTCTGGGAAAAGGTCATCGAGCCGGGGCTTGGCAGGCTGTTTCTCGCCCATTACCAGGGGCAGCTCCTTGCCGGCGCGGTGGCACTGATCGGATCCGGAACGGTCTGGTACCTGTACGGGGCTTCCAGCAATGAGCACCGCAAGGTCATGCCCAACTACGGGCTGCAATGGGCCATGATCGAGTGGGCCCGGGAGCAGGGTTGTGTCGTCTACGATTTGCGCGGCGTCTCGGGGGATCTCGACCCGGAAAACCCCCTGTATGGGTTGTATCGTTTCAAACAGGGTTTTGGAGCTGAGTTGGTGGAACTGGTGGGCGAGTACGACCTGGTCCTCCGTCCCCTTCTGTATCGCCTGTGGCGAACGGGTGCACCCCTTTACCGGTCCCTCCGCGATTCCCTGCTGGACCTGCGCGAAGGACTGTGTTGAATCGTTCATGTTCTCGCGGGCATCCTACGTCGAGGGTGAGTCTCATCATGTCGATCAGCGAAGAGCAGCGAATCTACCTGCGCGGAAAGCTCCTGCAGGAGCGGGAGCGTTATCGATCCCGGATCGAGTATCTCAGGGAGGAAAGCTTTGGCCAGGACCGCACCGCGACCATCCAGGAACTGGCCGATTACGACAACCATCCGGCGGACCAGGGTAGTGAGACTTATGAGCGGGAGAGTGACCTCGGCCTGCTGCTGGAGGCCAGGGACCACCTGAAGTCACTGGAGGAGGCCCTGGTCAGGATGCAGGACGGACAGTATGGGCATTGCTCCGGTTGTGGACGGGATATTCCATTTGAGCGTCTGTCATCGCGCCCCGAGACGGACGTCTGTGTCGAATGTGCCAGTCAGGACTAACTACAGTTTCAACAGCCAGCGGGCGACCATGAAGTAGACGATCAGGCCGGTGCTGTCGACCAGGGTGGTCACGACGGGGGCTGATGCTGCCGCAGGATCCAGCCTGAAGCGGCTCACGATGAGGGGCAGGCATGCGCCGAGCATGCTTCCCATGATGACGATGATCAGCAGGGCGCCGCCAACAGTGTATCCGATCATCATGCTTCCACCGATCCAGCTCGCCTGAACGAAGGCAGCGACGGCCATCATCATTCCCAGGATGATGCCGGATCGCATCTCGCGCCATACGACTTTCCGCAGGTCGTTCAGGGTGACCTCTCCCAGCGCCATGGCCCGGATTACCGTGCTGGCGGCCTGGGCGCCTGCATTTCCTCCCGTGTCGATCAGCAGAGGTATGAAGAAGGCCAGGGCCACGACCGCCTGGATGTATTCCTGGAAGAAATCCAGGATATTGCCCGTTATGGTCTGGGCGGCGAACAGGGCCAGCAGCCACACGGCCCGGCGCCTGACGAAAGACCAGGCCGAGGTCTGCAGGTAAGGTTCATCCGATGGTTCGACGCCACCCATGCGGTGAATGTCTTCGCTGGTCTCCTGTTCGATGACGTCGAGGACGTCATCTATGGTGATGACCCCGAGCAGGTGCTGCTCATCATCGACCACGGGAATGGCCAGGAAATCGTAGTGACGCAGTACGTTGGAGACCTGTTCCTGGTCCTCGGAGGAATGAACGGATACCACATCGCTGCGGCCAATCTCCGACAGTGTCTTCGAGGGATCCGCCATGACGAGTTCCCGGAGGGTGACCACTCCGGTGAGATGGCCCCCCTGGTCGGTGACGTAGATGTAGTAAGCCGCCTCGACCTCTCCTGCGAGCCTGCGGTAGACATTGAGGGCTGTGCCACATTGCCGCTCCCCGGTGAAGGATATGAAGTCTGTGGTCATGATGCCACCGGCTGAGGTCTCAGGATACTGCATGAGCTCCTGGATCGTGCTCCGATCCGGTAGGACATTCAGCAGCATGCGAACGGCAGTCGTGTCCAGGAGCGACAGCAGGTCCACCAGCTCATCGACGGAGACGAACTGGACCACGCTCTGCAAACGAGAATGGGGCATATGCTCGATCACACGCAGCTGATCGGTGGGGTTGAGCTCTTCCAGGACGTGGGCCAGCTGTTTATCGTCGAGCATGGCCATCAGGGTCAGAAGGTGGATCTCGTCTTCGGGCTCGATGCTCTCGATAACTTCGGCCACGTCGGCGGGGTGGATTTCGGTCAGCCGCCTTCGGAGGTCACGAGGATTGCCCGATTGCAGCAGGTCTCGGAGGTCGGTTTCGGCCGTCATCTTCGATCACCTTCTTCCCTAGGCGACACGTCCGTACACATGTCAAGGGCTTGCGCGATGCTGAGCGATCATTGACCAGCTCGTGGTAGGGGGCAGAGCCTAGATCAATCCGTGACTGAAACATGTTATAAATATACCTCAAAGCACCTTGAGATTGAAGA
The DNA here is from genome assembly GCA_003566675.1 of Clostridia bacterium. GTDB lineage: Bacteria > Bacillota > Sulfobacillia > SLMV01 > SLMV01 > PWUC01. The sequence continues at coordinate 4,917 of PXCI01000319.1, read as the reverse complement.
GTATAACCTGATTTGGAAGGGAAAGGCGGCGCCAGTGGTGGTGTCCACGCAAGCGGGAGCAGGGGAAATGGGGGAGGGAAGCCCTCCCCCTTCGGTCTATCTGGATATGTCGAACGTCACATTCACTCTCACGCGGAGATCCACCTGTCCGGGCATCACCGGAGTTGCAGCGCTTTCGGCCATGTCTGCCCTTGCGTAGGGAACAGGGGCGGCATCGCTGACAATGTCGATCTTCTTTATGCCCACGATGCGAACTCCGGACTCATCCGCGGCGACATCGGCCTGGCGGCGGGCGTTCTTTATGGCGAGACGCAGGGCCTGGTCTTCAAGGTCCTGCCGGTCGGAGATCAGGAAGTTGATGTTGTGGATTCGATTGGCTCCAGCCCGGGTCGTCCTATCGATGATCTCACCCAGCTTTTCGATGTCTCTGACGATGACTCGGACCCTGTTCTCCGCCTGGAATCCGACGAGGAGATCCTCTTCCCGATCCCGACGTTCGTACACCGGGGCCACGGAGAACCGGGAAGTCTGGATGTCTCTTTCGTCGATTCCCAGGCCGCTGAGCGCATCCACGACGGCAGTCATCTTCCGGGCGTTAGCCTCGATTGCCTGTTGCGCTGTTCTTTCCTGGGTCTGAACGCCGATCTCAATCTGTCCGGTATCGGGATCTGCGGCGATCTCCCCGTGGGCGCTCACCGTCATGATGCTGCCAGGTTGATCCGACTGTGCGTGCGTCGGTAGATTCGGATTGAAGACGCCTGTGAAGGCCAGTAGTGTGGCCAGGCCGATGATGCCTGCAGCTGCAAGCCAGTGTTGTCTGGTCAATGCAATCCTCCCCTGGTGGGTAATGAATGGTGCTTAGATTCCATCTCTTGTGCGTATGGACGCCGGTCCCATCACATTTGTTCCCATTTTCGCCCGTTTTTTCTCCGTGGGACTGCGAGGTGACCTCCGAGGCGCTTTGACCAGGTGCGAACATGGCACTGGCTGAATTTAGAAGGGGGGGTTGCTCGGGCAGGAAATGGGGGACCCAAGACGGAAATACCGATGGTGTTGATCCTGCCATGGCTGTCTCAGCGACGGTGCGGGGGGATGTGATCGTGGCCCATGTCGGATAAATGCGAAGATGCTCAAACGACGGTTCTGGCGGGCGGTACTCTGATTGATGGAACTGGTTCAGGGCCGTTGAACGATGCGGTCGTGGTAATCGCGGGTGCGAAGATTGTTGAGGTCGGTTCCACCAAAGAGGTGCAGATCCCTGCAGATGCCAGGGTCTTAGACACCCGGGGGAAATGGATCCTGCCGGGGTTCATCGATCTTCATGCTCATCTGACCTGCCCCGAGAACGCCGAGCAGCAAAGGAGCCACACGGACAGCCTGTTGACCCTGAGGGCTCTGCGCTTTATGAATCAGCTGCTCCGGTGCGGTGTGACGTCGGTCAGGGATGTGGGTTCGCCGATCGAGCCGATGCGAGCCCTGACCGCGGCGCGATCCCTTGGATACACCGATACGGTTCGCCTTTTCAGCTGTGGCCCATTGCTCACGGTGTCTGGGGGACACGGGGCCGGAACGGACGGCACCCTGGAAGTGGATGGGCCCTGGGCGTTTCGGCGGGCGGTGCGTCGGGTTTATAGGGCGGGCTTCAGACACGTGAAACTCTCGCCGACCTACACCCGCGAAGAGGTGGAGGCGGCCCTGGACGAGGCCAGTACGCTCGGGATGAGTGTGACGGTTCACGGCGGCGGTGTGTCCGACACAACACCGACATCGATGACGCGGATCGCCGTGGAGGCCGGCGCACCCTGCATTGAGCATCTGAACCAGATGGACGAGGAGGTCCTCGATCTCATTGCAGAGCGAGGGGTCCATGTCGTGCCGACGCTCGCCATCTATCGCGCTTTGTACGAGGGTGATTTCATTCCTCGTCGGATGATCGAGGAACGGAACTGGTGCCTGGAGATGCATGAGGATCTGTTCAGAATGGCTCGAGCTCGCGGCATCCTCATGGGCATTGGTGTCGACGCCGTGGGAGAGTTCACCAGGCAGTACCCGGCCCTGTATTTCGACGAGATGAAGTACCACGTGCAGCTGGGTGCAACGAAGATGGAAGCCATCGTGGCTGCAACTCGGAACGGTGCTATCATCCTCGATAGGTGTGATCTCGGCACCCTTGAGCCGAACAAGGGGGCGGACCTGCAGGTGTTGGGGAGCAATCCCCTGGACTCCCTTGATGCCCTGGGTTCTCCGGAGGCGGTCATGGTCGAGGGGAACATGCACAGGTCTGCCTGAGGTTGGGGTGCTCCCGGGCGGGGGTGTGCAGCGTGACCGATTGTATGGTCCCGTTTCTCTTGCACGGGTGCTGTTTGCCTGTGAAGACCTTATTACAGTGCGCTGTCCACTGGGTCCCTTATAGGGGATCATCGGGCCACACCGTCCTGTTAGGGTATTCCCCGGGAAATAGTCAGCGGGGTGCTGTTGGGGGCTCTTTTCGGTACTTGAAAGTGTGTGCTTGCAGACAAATGTGATGCTGCGCGGTTCTCCCCTGCATGAGGATCCCAACCAAACCCAACTACAGATCCCACTATCAGGGGATGGGCCGCGGTTGACTACCTGTCGAGGTTTTGGGGGCGCGTACAGAAGAAGATGAGACGTCGCCGCTTTGAAACAGAATCAGAAAAATGCTAAGACTTTCCGATGGTATCTCCGATACATAAAACAGCATTTCATGCCCAGGCCCAGGGGTGCATGCGTTCGCGCCCAGGGATTCCAGTGTGACAGGGAGGGACCGTATGGACGCATATCGGCGGCAGCTTGGTATGGCATTGCCAGGGGCAATCGCGATTGGGGTTGTACTCCTTCTTCTCGGCACGGCCATCTGGCAATATGGAATGGCCGATCGGCTGCAGGTCTTCCGGACGGAGAAGCACATCCAGGCCCACTATCTCGCCCGCTCAGGAGCGGAGGCTGCGGCGGATTATCTTCTGCATAACCGGCATCTTGCACCGTCCTTCATTGGGCAGGCATCGGAGGTGTTCTCCATGGGACAGGGCCAGGTCCAGGTGTTGATCTATGGAGATCATCGCACCGAAATCATCATTGAGTCCTCGGGCACCGTGGACGATGTGACTGAGACGGTTCTACTGTCCATAAACAGCGTGGGAGTCTTCGATGCGGCAGCCTTCGGCAACGACATCAACATCATCGGTGAGGCGGCAGAGATCCGGGGCAATGTGTACTATACCGACAGCATCACGGGTGCTTACGACGTGGTTGTCGACGGTGAAGTGGAATTGGTTGACTACGAATATGATGATCCGGAATTCCCCGACGATAGTGATCTACAGGACTTAGGATCCATCCAGGGAGATTTTGTCCTGGATGTCGACGGCAGAGCCAGCTCCGCCATCTTCACTGGATCGGATGAACTAACCGTGAAGCTGGGCGCCGACGAACCTGAGGATCGAATTCTCAAGGTGGATACCTTCCGGTGTACAGGCCAGGCGAAGGTTGTTCTCGAGGGCAAGGGAAGGTTTCTATTGTATGTGACGGAGGCGTTCAGAGGGGGTGGCAGTTTTGTCACCACCACGGACGAGGCGTGGTTCATCGTGTTTCTCGCCGAGGACGCCACCTTTGACCTGAATGGTACCCCCGAATTCACGGGGGGTATTTACGGACCGAAGGCAACGGTCGATCTGAGTGGAACCTCGGTCTTCCGGGGATCTGCCATCACCCGGCACCTCATCGCCGGGGGAAATCTGACCTTCGAAGAGAATCTTGTCGACAGTTCGGATCTGGACCTGGACGTGTACACCATGGGGAGGTGGCACCCCTGACCCAAAAGAAGAATGCCAAATGCATGCAGATGCAGACCCGAAAGCAGGGGGGTTTTGCCCTGGTAGAGGCTCTCGTGGCCCTTTCCGTGTTGCTGCTGGTGGCGACCGTATTTGTCGTGCTGGTCAACCAGGGCTACACCCAGGTGTTTTTCGCCTCCCATTTCACACAGAGCCTGTTTGAAGCCCAGGGACAGATCGATGCTGCCCTGGGATCCGAGGATTCAAACGGGGACGAGGTGGAGTTGGAGATCCAATTTCCAGGAGTGGGAGTCATGGACGTGTCCGGTGAGGTTCTCTCTGTCCCCGTGGAATTCGGGGGACGCCATACGTTGATCACCGTGTTTGATCCGAGAAGGTAGGGGGCGATTTGGGATGGGTAGCAGCAGGTATCTTACAGCCATGATTCGCCGGAGAAGGGGCCTGACCCTCGTGGAAGTGCTTGTGGCTCTGACGGTCTTGCTTCTCGCATTGCCCCTGATGCTCTCGCTGTTCTCCCTGGGTTCGCGCACCTTTGGAGCCGGAGAGGTGCAGTCCAACCTGCAGCAGAATACACGGTTGACGGTTGATTTCATCTCCCGGGAGATGCGGTTTGCCCACGAGGTGCAGGTACTGGGCGAGGAATTTGAGTTCCATCCCCAATGCAGCCACATTTACATCCGGGACGGATCTGTGATTTACCAGCCTCCGGAGCCGGCCGAGGAGCAGGTGCTGCTGGAGGCCATCTCGTCGGAGGTGACGTTTTCCCTGGCCTTCGCCGAAGGTGACGGGGGAGAGGACATGCTGCTCGTGAGGGTAACCGGAGGGCAAGAGGGAACGGAGTACAGCGTGACGACGGAGGTCCTTTTGCTGAATGCTCCCGGAATTACCTTCGACCCAGAGGGAGAACTCGCCGATGGAGTGGGAGTTGGGGTCCGTTACGTCAGTCCCACACCGCCTCCTCCGATGATTCAGAATGTGTCGCTGACCCATCCCGGGGGGGAGGAGACTCTGCAGGGTCACGTGGAGGGAGAGGAGGTCTCTGTCCGTGTGACCGTGAATACCTTCAGGGTGGAAGACGGCACATCAGCTCACCTCCTGATCTTCG
>PXCI01000107.1 GCA_003566675.1 Clostridia bacterium | reverse complement strand
TCAAACAACCAGCCCGGAAGATGGCTAAGTGTTCCTTTGGCAAGATTTTGGTATCAACGGGATCTCCAACGCCCAAATACGGCGGCAACCCATGGTGCTAAGAAAAGGGATGAGCCCAATTCGTTACCTGCTCGGGACAGTGGTCGACCTAAATCGGATTCAGTGGACGATCTTGGATCAGAATGTTGGGCGGACTACTTCGGAATCGGTGGACCACCTGCCTCGGAATATGCATCGAGGAAACAGGTGCAGGTCTAGCTGCCCAAAGGGACGTTATCACTGGCGACGTCCCTTTGGGTCAGTTAGAAGCAGTCTTGACGCCAAAGCCGATAGTATCTCCTTCCATTACAAGCGCAATGGAATGTCCTCGGGATACTTCGTCGGCTATGATCCGCCGTGCCAGGGGCGTCTCCACTTCCTGCTGTATGACTCTCTTGAGGGGACGAGCACCATAGGACGGGTCATACCCCTTCCTTCCCAGGTAAGCCACTGCCTCATCCTCCCAGGAGAGATGAAGTCCGGTACTAGCCCTGATGCGTATGGCCAAGCGGCGCAAGAGCAACTCAGCGATCTTGCCAATCTGGTCTTGGTCAAGAGTCTTAAAGACGATGGTCTCATCCACGCGGTTTAGAAACTCGGGCCTGAAATGCGCGCGCAGCATGGCCAGAACCGACTTCTTCATCTCTTCAAAATCTCCGCCGCGCCCCTGATAGGCCAGGATTTCCTGACTGCCAATGTTTGAAGTCATGATGATGATCGCGTTGCGGAAATCCACTGTGCGGCCCTTGCCATCGGTCAACCGTCCGTCATCGAGAATCTGTAGCAAGGCATTGAACACATCGGGATGAGCCTTTTCGATCTCATCAAAGAGCACGACACTATACGGTTGGCGGCGCACCGCTTCGGTCAACTGACCTCCCTCGTCATATCCCACATAGCCTGGAGGCGCTCCCAACAGGCGGGCCACTGCATGCTTCTCCATGTACTCGGACATGTCCAAACGGATCATGTTGCGCTCATCATCGAACAGAGCCTCGGCCAACGCACGGCTGAGTTCCGTCTTTCCTACCCCTGTGGGCCCCAGGAAGATAAAACTGCCAATGGGCCGGTGGGGATCCTTTATTCCGCTGCGCGCACGTATCACAGCATCAGCCACAGCCCCTACTGCCTCGTCTTGTCCTATCACCCGCAAATGCAGAATATCCTCGAGCTGCATCAGTTTCTCACGCTCACTCTGCAGCAAACTGCTCACGGGAATGCCCGTCCAACGGCTGACCACATTGGCCACTATCTCTTCGGTAACCTCTTCCTGCAGTAGCGTGGTTTCGTTCTGTTTATGAGCCATCTGCTCCTCGTGAGATTCGAGGTGGCGTTCCAGATTGAGCAGGCGTCCGTACTTCAACTCAGCCGCCCGGTCCAGATCGTACTCCCGCTCGGCCCTCTCCATTTCCTTTCGCACTTCTTCTATTTCGCGCTTGATTGCGTGCACCCGACCGATGGCTTCCTTCTCCGCCATCCATTGTTCCTTCATCGCTTCCACTTCGTCCCTAAGCTGGGCGAGTTCCTCCCGCAGCTTGTGCAGCTGCTCTTGTGAGGCCGCATCCGTTTCCCGTTTGAGTGCCGCTTCTTCGATTTCCATCTGCATGACGCGGCGAGTAATCTCATCAAGGGCTGTAGGCATGCTGTCGATCTGTATACGCAGGTGAGCGGCTGCCTCATCGATCAGATCAATGGCCTTATCCGGCAAGAAGCGGTCGGCAATGTAACGATCGGAGAGAGTGGCCGCTGCTATGAGGGCCGCATCCTGGATGCGCACTCCATGATATACCTCATACCTCTCCTGGAGGCCGCGAAGGATAGAAATGGTGCTCTCCACCGAGGGTTGGTGCACCATCACAGGTTGAAAACGCCTCTCCAGCGCCGCATCCTTTTCTATGTGCTTTCTATACTCTTTGAGGGTGGTGGCTCCGATGGCCCTCAACTCACCGCGGGCAAGCATGGGCTTGAGCAAGTTGCTCGCATCCATGGCTCCTTCCGCCGCTCCTGCACCCACCACCGTATGCAACTCATCTATGAACAGGATGATTCTCCCGGCGGCCTCCTGCACTTCCTTGAGCACAGCCTTGAGTCTTTCTTCGAACTCCCCACGGTACTTGGCCCCGGCCACCAGGGCCCCTAGATCCAAAGATACCACGAGCTTATCTTTGAGGCCGTCCGGGACATCCCCCGTCACAATGCGGCGAGCCAGGCCCTCTACCACGGCCGTCTTCCCCACCCCGGGCTCACCAATGAGAACCGGGTTGTTCTTCGTCCGCCGGGAGAGTATCTCCATGATCCGGCGGATCTCATCGTCCCTGCCAATTACCGGATCGAGTTTCCCCTCTTCAGCGAGAGCCGTCAGGTCACGACCGTAGCGAAGCAACGCCTCGTAGGTTTCCTCCGGGTTGTCACTGGTCACCCGCTGTGAACCTCGCACCGCCTTGCAGGCATCCAAGAGCGAATTGCGAGTCAATCCGACCCGCTGTAACAACTGTTCGACGTCGGATTCGCCCTCCTGCAGGAGGGCCAGCAAGAGATGTTCCACGCTAACATACTCATCTTTCATAAGCCGGGCTTCCTGTTCGGCAACGGAGAGGACCCGGGCCAGCGCAGAACTCATCTGCAATGAGGTCTCGTAGCCATGAACGCTGGGGATCCTGGCCAGCAACTCTTCTGCGCCCCGGATCAGGGTCCCGAGGTCAGTGGCGGTGTGCTCCAATAGCCGTACAGCCAATCCATTTTCCTGTTTCAAAAGAGCCACGAGCAAATGCTTGGGACCCACCAACTGGTGGTGTCGCTCTGCGGCTTCCTGTTGGGCCGCCCCCAGGGCTTCCTTTGACTTGTGGGTAAAACGACTCAAGTCCAAGGGATCATCACCTACCTGCCCTCAAGCGCCTGATCTCTTGTTGCATATCTTCCATCCGCACCAGGAGATCGGCTATGATAGATGCCGCCGCCAAACTCACTCCCAGGGACTTGCGCAATCGCAAAATCCTCTTGATGCGCAGGAATTCCTCCAGGTGAATGGTGTCCCCTTCAGCTTCGAGAATTCCCATATCCTCGAGCAACTCCAGCATCCCAGGATGGATCTGTAGTCGATGGACAGACACCCTGTCCAGTTCCTCAGCATGACAGTGTACGCATAGGTATTTCATCAACTGTCACTACCCCTCTGACGATATTCCTGCAACTGGCGGTAGATCTCTCTCTCTTCTTCCGTCACCCGGGCGGGGATATCCACCACGATGCGCACGTATTGGTCGCCCCGCTGATTCCGTTTATCGGGAAGCCCCTTCCCTCGCAGGCGCAGTTTCCTGCCCGCGTGGCTCCCGGGAGGTATCGTCAAGGTCACGGAACCATCCAGCGTAGGAGCGGTGGCCTGTCCTCCCAGGACCGCTTGCTCCGGGTAGACCCGCAGATCAGACTCCAGGTCATGCCCCTGCACGCGAAAGACGGGATGAGGCTTGAACCGGACCTTAAGAAACAGGTCACCCGGTGGGCCTCCGGGCAAACCGACTCCGCCCTGGCCCTTGAGCCGTATACGGGCTCCTTCCTGCACTCCTGCGGGAATCTTCACCTCGAGGGTCTTTTCGTCCCGCCGGGAACCAGTGCCGGCGCAATCTGGGCAGAAACCGTGTTCTCGCCTGCCCGTTCCACCGCAAGCAACGCAGACCGAAGCGCCAGATACCCGAATCGGCCTGGTCGTTCCTTCGTATGCCTCCTCGATGGTCAGTTCGATCTCACTCTCCATGTCCTGACCGCGGACCCTGGGTTGGCGCTCCCGGCTCGTCCTTTGCCCACGCTGTTGACCAAAGAGCGTCTCAAAGAAGCTGCTGAAGCCATCGTTGAAATCAGAACCCTGATCCCCGGTGGTGTAAAAATGAGATCCTTCCATGTCAGGGGGCGCCTGGAAATTGTCGCCGTCACGCCAGCGCTGGCCCAGGCGATCATAGCGCTCCCTCTTCTCCGGATCGCGCAACACCTCGTAAGCTTCATTAATCCGCTTGAACTTCTCTTCCGCTTCTTCTTTCTGATCCGATGGATGCAAGTCGGGATGCCACTTGCGTGCCATTTTTCGATAGGCAGCTTTGACCCCCTTGGCATCGGCATCGCGACCTATACCCAATAGCTCGTAGTAATCCTGAAACGCAACGGCCATGTGCTTTCCTCCACTGCCACAAGAATCTGATGAAAGGGCCCACGTCAGCCCTCAGGTACAGGGAGTGGGACGGGAAAACCCGTCCCACCTTCCCTACGCCTCACTTCTTCTCTTCATATTCGGCATCGACTACATCTTCGTCGGCAGGACCTGTGGTCTCGGCCCCCGCAGACGGCTCCTGGGTCTTCCTGTATGCGGCCTCAGCCAGGCTGTGGCTTGCCTGCTGCAGGTCGCTGTGGAGACTGCGCACCTTGTCCACGGGCTCATCCTTCTCCAAGGCCTGGCGTAGGTCATCCATCAGCTGCTCGATGCGGGCCTTCTCATGGACACCCAGGCCATCATCAACCTCATTCAACTGGCGCTGCACCTGGTACAAGGTGCTGTCTGCGGCATTGCGCTCTTCGACTTCCCTACGACGTTGTTTATCTTCTTCCTGGTACTTCTGGGCATCTTCTACCATCCGCTCAATGTCCGACTGATCCAGATTGGTCGAGCCACTGATGGTGATGGCTTGCTCCTTGCCCGTCGCCTTATCCTCAGCCTTTACCTTGAGGATACCGTTGGCATCGATATCAAAGGTGACCTCGATTTGCGGGACACCCCGTGGAGCAGAGGAGATTCCATCCAACCTGAACTGACCGAGAGAGCGGTTGTCCCTGGTCATCTCCCTCTCTCCCTGTAAGACATGGATGTCAACAGCAGGTTGATTGTCTTCTGCGGTAGAGAACACCTGGCTGTGCCGGGTGGGAATGGTGGAATTCCGCTCAATAATCGTGGTCATGACGCCACCCAGGGTCTCCAAACCCAATGAGAGGGGAGTCACGTCCAGCAGGACCACGTCTTCGATCTCTCCGACCAGGACGCCGACCTGAATAGCAGCGCCCACGGCAACTACTTCATCGGGATTTACGCTTTGATTGGGTTCCTTCCCCATGAGTTCACGGACGAGTTTTTGCACGGAAGGTAAGCGAGTGCTACCACCCACCATGATGACCTGATCGATTTCCTTTTCGGTGATACCGGCATCCGCCAAAGCCTCTTTCACTGGGTGACGGCATCGCTCCACCAGGAGGTGCGTAAGATCGTCAAACTTGGCCCGTGTCAGTTTCACGCTCAGGTGTTTGGGCCCAGTGGCATCGGCCGTGATAAAGGGGATATTGATCTCAGTCTCCAGGGTGGAAGATAACTCGATCTTTGCTTTTTCCGCCGCCTCGATGAGGCGCTGCAAAGCCTGCCGGTCCTCCCTGAGATCGATCCCTTGATCCTTTTTGAACTCCTCGGCCAGATAGTCAACAATGACCTTGTCGAAGTTATCTCCACCCAGGTGGGTATCACCGTTGGTAGACTTGACCTCAAACACACCATCCCCCACCTCAAGAATGGACACATCAAAGGTACCGCCACCAAGGTCAAACACCAGGATGGTATCATTGCTTTGTTTGTCCAGTCCGTAGGATAGGGCTGCCGCCGTGGGCTCGTTGACAATGCGCAGCACGTTGAGTCCGGCGATCTTACCCGCGTCCTTGGTTGCCTGCCTCTGTGCATCATTGAAATAGGCTGGCACCGTGATCACGGCATCCGTAATCTTCTCTCCCAGGTAACGCGAAGCATCCTCAACCAATTTCTTGAGCACCATGGCGGCTATCTCTTCGGGAGCGTATTTCTTATCCTTCACCCGGAATCGCACGGCATTGTTGGGTCCCTCCACTATTTCATAGGGAACGAGCTTACGCTCTTCCACGACCTCATCATAGTTTCTTCCCATGAACCGTTTGACCGAAAAGAGGGTGTTCTGGGGGTTGAGCCCCGCCTGTCTCTTGGCAACCTGTCCCACCAATTTCTCTCCGTTATCGCGAAAGGCAACTACCGATGGAGTGGTACGGGCTCCTTCTGCATTGGTAATCACAGAGGGCTTTCCACTCTCCAGAACCGCCACCGCGGAGTACGTCGTCCCCAAGTCTATTCCTACTGCCTTGCCCATTCTCCTTCACCTCTTTCTGGCATCAAAACCACTTCCTAACGATCTTCCTCAGGTCTTCTACAGATTCTCTATCAGCTCCTTCAACAGAAGCATAGCCCTTCTGTCCAAAGGATAACTCGCAGCCGTTCCCTTCACGGTTCCAACTATGCGACCCGCTTCTCGCAGTACTTTGATGTGCTGCGACACCGTGGATTGGACCAGGGGCAGCTGGCCGAACCCGATCGCCTCCCTTAGATAGGGTCAATAACGGATTCCGCCAAGCATTATCGACTTCTGCATCGTTCCCTGCCCCGCTTGAGGGTCCCGGTTCTTCGCTGTTTCACCTGGACCGACCATAATTTAGATTTCCAGCGACCAGGTAGGCCATGGCAATAGGATTGGGTGCGGTAACCTCGCGCCCTGGCTTTGGCCGCCTGAATGAGACGGTTGAAACCTTCGAGCAATCCCGCAGTGAGTCTGCCATTGACCCGTTGAGAACTCCCTCCCAGTAGCACTTGATCCTGCGAAATAGGATGAATCCATCCGAAGCAAAGGGCCACCACGAGTTCAACATCACATGGACAAGCCCCGCGCTACCTGGGAGATTCAAAGGCCGGTCTCCCCAAGACTAACGTGGCCAGGATTCCGGCCTTTCGAACCCTCCAGTCACCGTTGGATCTCAGGCCTGTACATCATCACCCTGGAGAGCGGATTCGAGCCCACGTCATCCTGCACTGCATCTGCCCGATGCGCGAGAGTGCCTCGCTATGCTGCAAGGCAGCCACTAGCGATCCATTACGCACACAAGGGCGAAATCAGCTCCTCCCCAGATTCACCACCCGCCGGATCCCTTCTCCGTCTGCCGGGATATCATCATTCTCCCTGGATTCGTCTTCATCTTCCTCCCTGGCCCGGGAGACATCGGCGCCGATTTCTCGCATCTTCTCCTCAAAATGCTCATATCCCCGATCCACGTGCTCTATGGACGAAATCGTGGTTTTCCCGCGGGCAGCCAGTCCCAAAATAAGCAGGGCCGCACCGGCCCGGAGATTTCTGGCCTGCACGGAGGTACCATAGATGTGATCAACACCCTCGATAACCGCAGTTCTACCCTCTACCCGGATCTTCGTCCCAAACCGCTGCATCTCGTCAACATGGTTGAAGCGGTTTTCATAGACACCCTCGCTCACGACGCTTGTTCCGTTCGCGAGGCTCAGCAGGACCATCATCGGGGGCATGGCATCGGTGGGGAAACCGGGATAAGGGTGCGTTTTCACGCCGACGGCCCTGGGTTTCGAACGGCAGGCCACCCTGATCCAATCGCCGTTTTCCTCCACCGCGATGCCCGCCTCTCGCAGCTTTGCGATCACCGCGTCCAGATGCTTGGGAACCACGTTCAGAAGAGTCACATCTCCATCGGTCACTGCACCGGCAATGGCGTAGGTGGCAGCTTCTATCTCGTCGGGTATGATGGCGTGCTTCGTCGGATGGAGTTCCTCCACCCCGTGAATCTTGATGGTGCCGGTTCCGGCCCCGACCACGCGGGCGCCCATGGAGTTGAGACAGCTGGCAACATCGACGATGTGGGGTTCCCTGGCCGTGTTCTCAATGATGGTGCTACCTCGGGCCAGGACGGCCGCCAACACGATGTTTATGGTGGCACCCACGCTGGGAACATCCAGGTATATGTGGGCCCCCTCCAGACGAGAGGCCTCGACCGTCACCTCTCCGTGTTCTATCGTGACCTCGGCCCCCAGGGCTCTGAATCCCTTCAGATGCTGATCTATGGGACGATGCCCTATATCACAACCTCCCGGCAGTCCCACCCGGGCGTAACCCCAGCGTCCAAGCAAAGCACCCAGGACATAATAGGATGCGCGAATGGTCTTTACCAGATTGAGGGGTGGGCTTCTGTCGGGGCACACCTTCGAGGTATCTATCCGCATGGTACCGTTGCATGGCTTCTGCACGGTAGCTCCAAGACTTTGCAGGATCCTGCTGTAGGTGGCAATGTCACTGATGTCCGGAAGGTTGCTGAGAGTGCTGGTACCTGAAGCCAGCATGGTTGCAGGAATTACGGCCAGGGCGGAGTTCTTGCGCCCGCCAATGGGAACCTCACCGAACAACGGGTTGCTTCCACGAACTATTAGTTCAGCCAAAGTGTGTTCTCTCCCCACCTCAGTTATGATGTTCGCAAGTTTATATTTTCCGTACAGTACCCCGGATTCCATCCAGAGCAGAGTTTGCGGAGAGATAGGTTCCTCGCTACATGGGCAAACCATAATTTAGATTTCCAGCGCTCAGGTAGGCCATAGTAATGAGAGTGCGCTTGGTGCGGTAACCCCCTCGCGCCCTGGCTTTGGCTGCCTGAATAACTGCTGAAATCTTCGAGTAATCCCGTGGTGAATCTGCCATTGAACCAGTTGAGAACTCCCTCCCAGTGGCGTTTGATCCTGCGGAATAGGATGAATCCGAAGCAAAGAGCCACCACAAGCTCAACATTCAACGGGACCAGCTCGGGCTCTCAGAGATGAAGCGTACTCGCCTGGGGACATTGCTTACACCGTTTGACGACACGTAACTCTCAAAAGATTCCCATTTAATGAAGGCCTCATCAGTGGGAGCGTCGACGTTTGGAGCACTGAAACTGACGAAAACCTCAGGCATTCCATGATCCAGTCGTTCTCCAAAATGGTAATCCATATGATACAGGTTGTCCATTCC
>PXCI01000254.1 GCA_003566675.1 Clostridia bacterium | reverse complement strand
TTTGCAGTTTGCAGGGTGATGCGCTATCACTGTTGCAGTTTGTGAATCAGAGCCCTTGGGATTGTGTTAGTGCCAACTTTATCTGAGCTCTATGAGGGGTATTTTGCTCAGAGTAAATGAGCTTGCATTTGAGTGAGGAGGCCATTTCTGAGAGAATCAGGGGTGGCTTTTGTGTTTGTGGAGTTAGGGAATAATATGGAGGTGAGTGAGGGCTCCAGCCTCGTAAGGTTAGCCGCCGATCGACCTATGCCAATGGGCATATTGCCACGAAGCCAACGAAAAGCGCCAATGGATTCCCAGCAATAGGGTGTTTCGTTGAATAGATTGTGTGATAGGATGGGTTTGCACGAAGGATCTGGCAGGAAGGGATTTTTGGTCCAAAGGGTGAAACAGTGACGCAAGAGTCAAGGGTTTGCCCCGTGCGGGGTTAGGAAGAGATGGGGATGCCTCGAAATGGTATCACCGAATCCCGGGACGCGATCATTGTTTCAACCTACGGGCTGGGGTCCCCAGTTCGTTGGCGGAACGTCGGTCTCGATCAACGACGCTGGGGTGGTCGGCAAGTTCATGCAAGGTCATCTGCCATTGGCCAGTCCCTGGATGGGGGTTTTCCGCCAGGTCACGGTGCGGCGATTGTCGTCGAAGTCGATAGGATTCGTTGTTCGTGGTCTGGTTCCAACTTCTCCGTTTGCAATATCTCTACCGGACGAACCGCCGAGGCGCAAGTACCTTCAAGGCACACACGCGAACCGAAGATGTGGGGGGAGCTCGATGAAAACACGCCCCTGGATAGTGACAGCGGTGGTGATTCTCGCGACCCTGATGGTCGGTTGTAGCTTCCTGACGACAGCAGATCGACGCCCGGGCGACGGCGTCCAATACAGCGCAGTGGGTGTTCAGTTCACCATGCGTTCTGTTCCGGGTGCCACCTTTCCGACAGGCCCAGACGACCGTGGCGAAGCCACGGTGATACACGACTTCTGGATCGGTGAGACTGAGGTGACTTATGAGCTCTGGTATGCCGTTCGCGCCTGGGCCGAGGAGAACGGGTATGCTTTCGCCAATCCAGGGCGCGAGGGAAACAGTGGTTTGACTGGAGGGGAGCCCACCAGGAACAAGGATCACCCGGTGACGATGATCCGGTGGTATGACGTCCTGGTGTGGTGTAATGCCCTGTCGGAGTACCTGGAGTATGAACCGGTATACGCTCACGAAGGCCGGCTTTATAGAGATTCGAGGGAGAGCCCGGATGAGATCACCATTCGGAAAGTGGCTGGATTCCGGTTATTGACGTGCGAGGAGTGGGAACTGGCGGCCCGGTACCGGGGCCAAGATGGGTCGGGTGATGCCATCGAGTACCCAGAGGGTAGTGGGATGTTCTGGACCCCGGGGAGTTATGCCAGCGGAGCAGAGGGACCATACACCGATGAAGAGGCGACAACGGCTGTCGCATGGTACCGTGCCAACACCGACAGGGATACCCAGCCGGTAGGCCAAAAGCCGTCCCGCGGGAACCATCTCAACCTCTATGACATGAGCGGCAACGTTTATGAGTGGGTCGATGCCTCGGAACGGGGTGCCCCGGGGCTTCGGGGCGGATGCGTGTACCGGGATGCTGTCGAGCTTCAGATCGGGGTGGCCAATCCTAGGGGGGCTCCCCCTCCAGACCAACCCTTCACCAATGTGGGGTTCCGCCTGGCCCTTTCCGAGGAGGTCGATCCGACGGAGGTGGCCCTGGTTGATCACGAACCGGAAGATGCGGAAGAAGATGACGAACAGGAGGATCCAACCCTGGACCAGGATGACGCCGGGGTGGCTTTCCCCGTGAAAAGTCTCGTTGAGGTGCAGTGGAGGGGCAACTGGTACGGTGCCCAGGTGCTCGAGGTGGACGGGGACAAATACCTCATTTCCTACGATGGGTATGAAAGTGACTGGGACGAGTGGGTGGATATCTCCCGTATCCGCGACCGGGCTGACGGATTATTGATGGCAGCCGTCGAGAGGTCGGAAATCGTCGTGGATCATGGGACACAGCTCGCAGATGTGGAGTTTCCCGGAGAGGTCCAGGTGAGCCTGCAGGATGGTTCCACTTTCTGGGCCGACGTGCGGTGGGGTCCTGCCCCCTACGATTCCCATGCAGAGGGGGAGTACCCGTTTTCCGGGGAGTTGATGGGCCTACCGCCCAACGTGACCAACCCGCATGATGTGCAACCGATCCTCACCGTGCGGGTCAGGGATCCGGAGGGTTCCACCTCCCGCATCCGGATCGACGGAGACACGGATGTTGACGGGTTGCTCTGGTACATTGAGCACGATGATGGGGCGCGCGGCTACTTTTTTGGCACATCCTCGCGCATCGACCTGACGCACAGGTGGGTGTTTGATGACCGGGGCCGATTTCATGCGTTGATCGTGTACGATCAGGGTCTTCTCCCCATCCAGTGGATCTTTGAGGACCTGACGATTTCTATTGTCGTGCCCCGGGATTCAGAGTTTGACCCCAGGGAGGCGGCTCACGTCTTTGCCTTTGAGCGCGAGTTAGTGGACTTCGCGTTGGACATCGAGATGAACATGACGGTGGAACAGGTGTTGGATCGCCTGCCGCAGGTGTTCGGTTCCTCGTTTTCCGGTCCCGTGGAATCCCTGCGGGGGATCCTGGCGGAACACACCGATGCTCTACCGTGGACGGTGGAACGAATGGGCGAGGCGGCCGAGTCTCCCTACGAGGTGTCCATTGCGTCGACGATCACCGCGGCCTGTGTCGTCATCCGCATCATCGACGGGTTGGACGCCATTGCGGAGGGTCGAGCGACCGGTGATGCCGGCCGTGGCGAATCCATCGCCCGGGGGACCGAGGAGGACTGGGCTGACGCCGTGATTGCCTCCATTGACGCCGACACTGCTCGCGAGATACGCCAGCGGCTGGCCAAGGAGATCAGCAAGATGACGGATCACAAGGCCATGGGACCCCTCCTGCAGATGTTGATGTACCTGGAGCGGATCGCCAGCCGCGACTACGATGGCCTGGACATCGAGGGGCCCGCGGTAAGCATGCTTTTGTGCAAGGGTCAGTCACCGATCCCCAATCACTGCACGGAGTTTTACATGCCCAACGTTGGTGGGAATGCCAGTCGGTGTGTCAGGATGTGCTATGTGACACTGAACTGTTTCACGGATATCTGTCACCCGATGATGTTCTCCGTGGATGATGCAAAGAACCTGAGAGTGCGATGATGTCCTGGAGGCTGTACAGGAAGCGGTCCACCCTCCGAACCCGCCCAGGAGGAAGTGGCCCCAAGGCGAACACCTCGGGGGAACGTGGCCAGGATCGGGTCAGAGGGGATACCAGGGTCTGATTTAGTAGCGCCCGGCCGGATGCCGCGAGGGGGAGTGTGCAGGATGAAGCGAAAATGGTTGTTGATAGCCGCTGCGGCGCTGCTCGTCGGGGTCATCCTTATCGTGGTCCTGATCTTCTTATTGGGCCGTGGGCCGACATCGTGGGACGGTGAATGGGAAGCAACGTGGGGATACCATGATGGCGCCGGGGAGGAAGTGGAACTCTGGTTGTCGCTGACCCAGGATGAGCAGGGTAACGTAATGGGAGCCTACATTTATGGTAGCACGGAAGGGGCAATCAGCGGGGTCACTGACGGACGCAGGCTCCGCGGTGTGTGGGAGGAACGTCGTATTAGTGGCTGGTTTGAATTTATCATGAATCGACGGGGAGACTCCTTTACGGGTGTCTGGTCGCACGGTGACGATGAGCACGAGGATGGGTACTGGAATGGAACACGGTATTCGGACCAGAAAGGCCGACCTTACTGATGCGTGTCTGGGAAGAGGTTCAGCCGTAGCCCCGGAGTGCTTGAGGGTTAGCTGGCTCCAAGTGGTCCTTTCGATTGCACTGGGTGGACTGGCAATGGCATTTGAGGAAGTCCCTTCGACGTCCGAGGTAAGTGCTCGGAGGTTCGAAGCCTCCCGGGTACTGAGATTTGCCCGATGGGGCATGGGGTTTTTCAATAGTTGTTCCGAATTTGCCAGCGAACTTCTCTTTGTCTTCCGTGTGCAAGAGGACATTCGTCTACTGCCGAGTCTCACATTCATCCGGTATTCACCGCTTCTCGGTTTACTGCCTGTAGCGAAGACGAGAAAGACTCGATCACATTACACTTGAGCGATTTCGTTGTCAGAGAAACGGGTTTAAGACGGGACGCGAAGCGCCCTGAAAGACACTGAGATGCAGTGGACCACCCAGGGTGACCTTGCTCGTCGTGTCCGCGGAGCATGATAGGCAAGGGTTCTGGGGTTATGTCCTCGTAGAAAGCGCCCGCCGTCGAGATGCGACGGGCGCCGATCTCACTCCTGGAAGTGCTCTGCCATGGCAAAGATGGCAGGTACCCCTCCGGTGTGAAAGAACAGGACCGCCTCTGCATCGTCGTAGGCACCAGACTGCAGCAGATCGATCATCCCGGACAGGGCCTTGCCGGTGTACACAGGATCTGTGACGATCCCCTCGGTGCGGGCCAGCAAACGGATCGCATCGTTGCCTGCCGTGGTGGGAACCCCATACACACCGCCATAGTACTGATCGTAGACCGTGATGTCACCGGGTGAGATCTGTTGATCCATGCCCAGCAGCTCAAAGGTGCCGTTTGTAATGTCGCTGACAGCACTTTTCTGGGTCTCCGCATCGTAAAGCACGGAAATGCCAGAGACCGTCATGGGACGATCGAAGGTGCGCGCACCAACTTCAACTCCCGCCTGGGTGCCGGCCGAGCCGCAGGTTATGAAGGCGTGTTGGAACCCTACGCCCAGGGCCTTGGCCTGGATCACAGCCTCCCTGGTGCTTTCCACGTATCCCAGGGCGCCGATGGGTGTGGAGGCCCCGATGGGGATGACGTGGGGTCGGTAGCCCCTTTGTCTCAGTTTTGCAGCGATGGATTCCATCGCGTCCTTCGGACTATCCTTGCTGCCGATGAAATGCAAATTGGCGCCCATGATGGTGAAAATCAGCAAATTTCCCTGGCGAACCGGGGGCTCATCACCGGTCAGTACCAGGTGGCAGTCCATGCCCAGGCGCCGGGCGATGGCCAGGGTCTGGCGGCAGTGGTTCGACTGCACGCCGGCGGTGGTGATGATCACATCGGCCTCCCCTTGGACTGCCTCGGCCATGGCGAAGTCGAGCTTGCGAACCTTGTTACCACCCAGTCCCACGGTAGTGGCATCGTCTCTCTTGATGAAGATACGGGGTTTAGAGCTGATAGCTTTTGCGAACCTTGGCAGCTCCTCCAGGGGGGTGGGACTGGGTACCAGGTTCAGCCTCGGAAAGGATGATAGATCCATTGGGATACCCCTCTCCAACTTGTGGTTTCATCTTGCGATGGTCTGCGTACGTCTCTGGTACAGGTGTTCTACACCGTGCGACGATATCTTTCCCGGCAGGCGGATCGGAGCAGGCATGCCGCCGAGTCAGAATACAACGGGATCATCGAATTCGTTTGATCGTCGGGAAGGCACTGCAGATAGGAAACGCGTTCCGTGATA
This sequence comes from Clostridia bacterium, assembly GCA_003566675.1. Taxonomy (GTDB): domain Bacteria; phylum Bacillota; class Sulfobacillia; order SLMV01; family SLMV01; genus PWUC01. The sequence continues at coordinate 3,338 of PXCI01000254.1, read as the reverse complement.
CCCTCCGGACGTCCCGCCTCAAGTCTTGCTTGCCGCCACCGCCAACCAGGGGTCGGCCTCCCCGCAAGGTTTCCCGCAGAGATCGCCCCACAGGGCGTCGACTTGGAACCCGTGTTCACCGAGGAGTTCAGAAATGCTCTGTGGGGAGTAGCAGCGTTCCCAGATGCGGTAGACACAGACCTCTCCCTCTTCCTCAATGATCGTGTACTGATCCAGGTATACGTTGGCCTCGGGGTAGTGGAAGGTTGCATCGAGCACCAGGTGAGGGTGCGGCCGCCAGAAACCTTCCCCCGGGACCGCCAGCCAGGATCTGTCGCCGTCCACTGCATCCCGGCGCTGGCCGGTTATCACATCAAAAATCAGGTGGCCGCCGGGTTTCAGGGCCCTGTGCACCGCCGTAAGGAGCCGACTGCGGTCCGAGTCCAGTAGAGCTCCCAGCTGCCCGTAGATGATCAGTGCTGCATCAAAGGTTTCGTGGTGGTCCAGGTCGCAGAAATCCCCCCGTTCATACGAGATGTTCAATCCCAGGTCATGTGCCCTGTTCTTCGCATAGCGGATGGAGTTTTCAGAGCAGTCGATCCCGGTGACCGTGGCCCCGCGTTCAGCGAACCTCTCCGCATACAGGCCGGGCCCACAGCCCAGGTCCAATAGTTTCGGCTGTGGCTGCAGACCGAGGTATTCTGCGAGGTGTTCGACCGTAGCCTCGACCGCTTCCAGGTTTCTGCTGGCGGCGTCGGTCCCCTGGTCCAGGTGAGCCTTCAACATCTGCCTGGATATATGGGGGTCATTCCAGAAGGGCTCGCACCCGGGCGCGAAAAGCTCCGGTTTCACAACGAGCTCACTCAGTTCTGCAAGGGCCAGGTGGCCCTGTTCCTGCAGCAGCTGCATTTCCAGTCCTCCCGTCAAGTCTGATCATCAGGCGGTGATTCCATGGCCTATCGCCCCATGGGTCCTTTACTCGGCCAAAAAGGCGGCAATAAGTATCTGTGTTGCGCAAAGGTGTGCGTGTTGCATATAAGATCCCGGGGGATTATGTGGCCATATCGACTACTTTTTGGAAGCACCCCCGTCATCGGTGCGGTAGGATAGGGCTCCGGTCGGGCACTCGTCGATCACCCCTTTTAGGTCGTCAACATCGGCACCCTGAACATTCACCCATGGTCGTCGCTCAAGGTCGAAGACGCCTGGCAGGCTGCGGGTGCAGTTGCCGTTGTGATTGCACAGGGCACTTTGCCAGATGATCGTGAGGCCCGGTCGAACGTAACGACGGGTTGCCCCTTTTGGCGCAGGCTCATCGGCACCTTCGGCGTCAAACTCATCGATGGTCACGTCGCATACCGGACAGCGCCAGCTGCCTGGAAGATCTTCGAACGGGGTCCGGGGCTTCACCGTTGACTCGGGATCCCCTACTTCTGGGTTATAGACATAGTCGCACACCTGGCATCGGAACTTCTTCATCCGCAACACTCCCTTCACTGTCAGCATGGTCCTCTGCAGTGGTTCTACCCTACCGGCCAATCCTCCTTCATTGATCCACCGGGTTGCTGCAAGGCCTCTGCGAAGGGTCGTTCGTAGGCCGGCATGACATGCCTGGTGTGCTCGGCAGGACAATGGTGTTGGCAGTCGAATAGTAAGATGGCTGTGGGCTGAATCATCCAGGCCCATGCCCATGCGGCGTGTATGGGACAGGGGTCCGTGAGAAAAGGCAGTCAGAGCAGTACGTGGGATGGGGCGCCGGCACTTGGCAATGATCCATTCACATACAGATTATGACACCTTACTCAAGATCATAAAGCGATCATATCGAGTCGACGTCAACCGGATGAGGCTCTATCGAGATATGATTGGTCGTGTCTATTTTTCTCAGGGTGTAGAAGATAGATATGTGTTGAAGATCTATCGGCCCTTTCACACCGACAATGCCTTGAACTCGATCCGTGTTCTCGACTATCTAGGTGATAACGATTACCCGGCAGTCTCGATTATCCCAACTATTGCAGGCGAACCGAGCATCACAATCGAAACACCTGAAGGTCATTGCACTGGCATATTGTACGATTATGTTCTGGGCACAGAGCCCGTTCTCGAAACCGAAATCGCAAAGATCGGTTTGCAGGTTGGCAGACTTCATGATCTGATGACAAGATACCCCCATCGTCTCCCCGAGCGAGGGAAGCCTTTCTACATCGACCGATACATCTCTGCGCTGAAAGCGAAGGAGTATCCCCCAGGGAGGATTGAAGAACTCGAAGCGTATGGCAAAGATCTCTGGAAACGCATGGAGCGACTTCCGAGGGGCTTTTGCCATGGCGACCTGCATTCGGGAAATATGCTTAAGACAGAATCTGGTGAGTATGTTCTGTTCGATTTTGACGTTGTCTCGCGAGCTTATCCAGTGATTGATGTCGCTACCCTGAGCGATTGCACTGATTTCAATGACCTCAACAGTGTAGATTATGACAGGACAATGCGAAGATTCACCGAGTTTTACGGGGGATACAGCCGCGTGAGCACAATAAGCGATGACGAAATCGATACCATTGTCGATTTTATCGCCATCAGGCATTACGAGATCATCTCAACTATAGTGAGCTGCCAGGGCCTACAAGGTCTTTCTAAGGGTTTTATGGACGAGCAATATGAATGGCTGCTGCAATGGAAGGATGCATGCGTAAAGAAGAGAGGGTAGGCTATTTGACAGCGATTATCGACGACTTCAAGTCCGATTTCAATCAATAAATGTGTTCACCCGTAGGAGATGGATCTCCCTTTGTCGATCGTGAGCATGGATGCGTGGTAGAAATCATGATCCTTTTCTGCTAAAATGGCATTATAACAGCTTCCTGACCGAGAAGGGCAACCCATTCGAAAGAATGGTTCGCAAAGCTATGGGTCTAAATCTCCCGCCTGTGGGAGCCATGACCGCCAGGCTGCCGAAGCAGGATTTTCTGCATTTGGCTGTTCTCTCCATGATCCCCTTATTGCCAGGAAGCTGAATCCCACAACTGGAGGAGATGCCATGGTCAAACCAGTCGAGCTTTACTGGCATTGTTCTTGACCAGAGTTTCGAACATCTCAAGGAGGGATTAGACGTGCCGAGACGCAATGTGATTCTGGCAATCGCGGTGGCGCTGTTCATGGCGATGGCACTGGTTCTCCCGGCGGCAGCCGCCGGCGACCCACTACCGAACTGGGACATCAGTGGGAATTGGATGTTGGACTTCGATGGTGAATTTGAGAACAGGGAATTTGTGGGCCTGGTGCAGGATGAAGACGGCAATGTCCGTGGAGATTTCATTTGGCTCAATGATGATGAGTGGGAATACGGGGGAACGCTG
>PXCI01000250.1 GCA_003566675.1 Clostridia bacterium | reverse complement strand
TGTTGTTCGCATACACCCGCGGCCTGAGAAATGTTCTCTGCCTGACGGGTGATGCGGTAGTGGTCGGAGACAACGCCGAGGCAAAAGGGGTATTCGACCTGGACTCCGTTCAACTCCTTCATATGATTCACCAGATGGAATCCGGAAAGGATGACGGCGGGAACGCCCTGAACGGTGAACTGGACTTATTCAGCGGCGCTGTGGTCACGCTGGGAGCTGACCCAATCGAACCTCAGATGATGAAGTTCGAGAGAAAGGTCGAGGCAGGCGCTGAGTTCTTCCAGACCCAGGCCGTCTTCGACCTGGACTCCTTCGCGGAATTCATGGATTTTGCCCGTCAATTCGATGTGAAGGTTCTGCCCGGAATCCTACTTCTGTCTTCAGCCAGGATGGCTCGATTTGTGCATAACAATGTACCCGGAATTGAGGTGCCCTCAGAGTTGATCAAAGAGCTGGCGGGAGCACCAAAGGGAGGGGCGCTTTCCAAGGGAGTGGAGATCGCTGCACGCCTCATCTCAACCCTTAAGGAAAACTCCCTGTGCGACGGAGTGCACATTATGGCGATCGGCAAGGAAGAAGTGGTCCCAGACATCCTGGATGCGGCGGGATTGTAAACATGGAATCTGGGGATCAAATGGAGAGCGGCCTGAACGAGAGGCCGCTCTCTTCATTGCAAGGTTGTTATGCCCTTCCGAAGTGCGTACTTCACCAGCTCAACCCGGTTGTGCAGGTCTAACTTACCCATGAGATTAGATCGATACCCGTCTATCGTCTTGATGCTCAGACCTAACATTTCAGCGATCTCCCTTGCCGTGTACCCTTCTGCCAGCAGCTTAAGAACTTCTCTCTCTCGCTTTGTCAAATCATCATAGGCATCGTGGGCCCTGCTGGTTCCACCATCAGAGCGGTACGCGTCGACCAGGAAGCGCGCGATCGATGGGGACAGGAAGGAGTTGCCCTTGTTGACCGCTCGAATGGCGGTGAGTAGCTCCGAGGAAGCCGCTGTCTTGCTAAGAAAGCCCATAGCTCCCGCCTCAATGATGGGGAAAACGTACTCTTTATCGTTATACTGTGTGAGAACCAGGATCTTGACGTTCGGGTGGGTCTGGGTGAGGCGTCGCGTTGCCTCCAAGCCATCCATGATCGGCATAGCGATATCCATGAGAACCACATGAGGTTCCAGTTGCCGAACCTTAGCCAGGGACTCCCGCCCATTGACCGCCTCGCCAACCACCTCGACCTCGGGAGATAGATCTAGAAGCGCACAGACTCCCTCGCGGACGATGGCGTGATCATCGACGATAAGAACTCTGATGGTGCTCATGGCTCTCGGTCCTCCATCCGTCCCTGCGGCGATCCCCATTCAGGTACCCGCGGGAAGCCTGGCCACCACGGTGGTTCCCTCGCCTGGCTGCGAGTCTATGGAACAGTTCCCGCCGACAAGTTCTAGCCGCTCCTTCATAATCAGGAGGCCGGTGCCCTGTCCCCTTGCGCTGTCACCGGATAGGCGGCTGACTTCGAAACCCCTTCCATCATCGACAACTCTCAATTCCACGACATCGCCCCTGTCATGGAGAGAGATGGATACCTTACTCGCATCTGCATGCCTGATCACATTACCTATGGCCCCCTGTGCCCAACGAAACAGGCTGACCTCAACATTCGGACGAAGGCGATGGCTGATATCTTCAAAGTGAAAGGATACTTCTATACCTACGGGTGTCAGGTGAGATTCGGCATACTGCCTCAGCGCAGGAGCAAATCCAAGGGTACTCAGAAGAGTTGGGCGAAGATCAGCGATCAGACGTCCAACTTCCTGATTGATGCTCATGGCAGAGGTGTGTGACTCCTCCAAGATGCTGCGAAACCTGTGATCGTCTATGTCCAGCAGTTCACTCAATTCCTTGAGAACCTGCAGTTTGAGCGATAATCCTGCGAGGGATTGACTGGTCTCGTCATGCAGGTCACGCGCAATCCTCTCACGCTCCTGCTCTTGAGCGACGATAAGACGACGTGCGACACGCCAGTAACTCCTCCGGCTCCGGTCAAGCGCCTCATAGAGATTGGCCTGCTCCACGGCCATCCCCAACTGGTCACCGATGGAATGCAAAAGATGCATGCCCGTCTCAGAGAAAACGCGGGGGACCCGGCTCGCACAATTCATCACACCGAGCACGCGCTCTCGGGATCGGAGTGGGACGCTGATGAAGGCACGTAGGCCTTCCATATCGATCAGGTGCCGTCGGGCAGCCCGGGGCTCCTGGGTAATGTCATCGAGAAGCACCGCTCGCCCTGTCTGCACGACCTTGCCCGATATGCCCTCGTCCACGGAATGATGCATTTCATCGGCGTACCGGGAAGACAGTCCCCGGTAAACACGATACCGCAGCGTTCGCGTATCCTCGTCTAGGAGCATGATCCCCCCCGCTGCGCCATCCATGTATTCAAGCGTCTTGTCCAACCCTACTCTCAGGACTGCGTCGATGTTTCCCAGGCCGCTGACAGCGGCAGATACTCTGCTGAGGATCAGGAGATGATTGGTATCATTGGTGCCTGAGGGTTCAGATTCAGTCTTGGGGTCCGGTTCTCCCATTTGAGCAACCCTTCTTCCTCTGAGTGTATGTGATCGGAACTGCTGATCGTTGCTACAGCGCCCTCGATCTCGATGTTCACATTTCCCGAAGGAGTTGACGTCGGCATGGGTCAATCTAGCATAGAATCACTGGAAACAAACTATACGCTTTGTTTATAATTTAGTATATCATGTGCTCGATCAATTCGTCACGTTAATGCGATTACTGTGAAGTGGTGTTTATATCTGGACTGGAAACGAAATCCTACGATGCGATGACACACCCCAGGTATGGGCCCATGTCATCATCCCGGTTATGATCCGTCCGACGAACAGGTATGGAAGCGTCCTGGATCATTCACCGTCATCGACGTTGGTGGTGAATCATCGTTTCACCAAAGATGTAGGAAGGGCGGTTGAACAAGTGTGGTCGAATCGTGGTGTCTGGCAGAGAAATATCTACTGCGCCTCGTCAGGCCAGTACTCGCTATAGGCCTCGGGATCGTCGGGTTCCAGGGGCTGCTGATGGCCGCGTGCAGAATCCTCGAGGCCAGTGAGCAATACGGTCCACGGGTCCAGCAATGGGGGGACTTCACCCATACCCTCCTGGGCAGTGGCGACATGGTTATCAGCAATTCTACCGCTTGCGTGGCCCTGGCATGGCAGAATCCGCTCGTTCTCACTGCTCTGGTTGCCCTTGCCATCTCGCGGGGAACATCTTCGGTGCGTGAGGAGGTCCAATCGGACACCGAGAACTTGTCGCTCGTCGGCTGGCGAGGACTCATAGTGCACTGGATGACCACACTCCTTGGACTGGCGGATATCTGTCTCACTGCATCCGTCGGGACGGCTTTTTGGCTCTGGGCTCTGGGGATGGCCGATGGCCCAGATTTCCTGGCCGTGCTCAGGACAGGCGCAATGGCCTTCTCTGTGGGGGCCGTGGTGGCAAGCCTGGCATACCTGCTGTCAACTAGACCCTCTGCAGTAGCGAAGCCGACCTCCGCCTGGGCAATCTCCCTGACTTTGCTGTTCTATCTGGTGAACTTCGCCGGCGGCCTCTGGACGATCGCTGAACCGCTGAAGCCCTATTCCATCTTTCACTACTATCGCCCCCTGGAATTGCTACATGGGGACCGGGGGCTCTCCCCTGACCTGTACATACTTCTCGGGCTGGCACTAATCTTAACAGCCGGAGCTGGCATGGCACATCATCAGCAGGATCTCTGAGGACAGTCTCCTTGATCTCGTCATTGCACCAATAAGAGTTTCACCCTCGGAATGGAACCGCAACCTATGACCTCAACCCCTTGACCCGTCAGACACGTCTGGACCAAGGCGCCACGCCATCCTGCAAGCAATCCTGCACAGCTCCAGCGAGGCTCCCGGCCACTCCGCTACATGTTGTCGTGATGACATCGAACATTGGCCAGCACGCCGGGCGATGTCCAAGAATCGTTTCGCAAGGCGAAGACAGCACCAAGACAGATCCCCGACCGGGCCGCCCTGACTCAACTGGTTCGCCTCAAACTCCCGATGATCGAGCTCATATCATCTGTTCAAGTAGTAGCCCTTCCTCTCAATGGCCCCCTGAATGCGATGTTCCGCCAGCATCATAGCAGCTTCAACGGTCGTGATCTGGTGGTCTTCTGCCATCCGAAAAACGCGCGTCATCGTGGTGCCGATTTCGGCCACATGCTTGTAGGCTCTCTCGCGATGGTAACCGCCGAACTGATGGGAATTGTTGATGACGCCTCCAGCACTCATAATGAAGTCAACTGCATAGGCAATGCCTCGTTTTTTGAGCATGGTGGCATGAAGGGTTTCGTCGAGCAACTGGTTGTTGGCTGCGCCCGCGATGAGCCGGCATTTCAAACGGGGGATGGTATCATCGTTCAAGACGCCGCCCAGCGCGCAGGGAGCGAAGATGTCTACATCTTGATCGTAGATGTCTTCGACACCCACGATATCCACCGGCTGTTGCTGTTGCAGACGCTTGAGGGCTGATTCATTGACGTCACTGACCACTACCTCGGCACCAGCTTCCACCAGGTACCTCGCCAATACTGAGCCAATGTTCCCGACACCCTGGATAGCCACCCGTTTGCCCTTTAGATCTGGACTATCGAAAACTTCCTTTGCTGCCGCCTTGATCCCTTCAAAACAGCCAAAAGCGGTCGCCGCCGATGTACTACCACCTCCGCCGTACGATTCCGGCATTGCAACATTGTAGGTTGTTTCCTTGCGGACGATGACCATGTCATCCTCGTCGGTGCCAATGTCGACTCCAGTGATGAAGCGCCCGCCCAGACCGTGCACCATCTGACCGAACGCCCGCAGTAGGTCCTCGGTCTTCTCTGTGTTGGCATCACCAAGGATCACTGCCTTGCCACCGCCGAAATCGATGCCGCATGCCGCGTTTTTCCAGGTCATGGCTTTTCCGAGATTCATCACATCCTGCAGTGCGTCCGCCTCGCTTGCGTAAGGCATCATGCGTGTGCCGCCAAACGCCGGCCCCAGAGCTGTGTTATGTATGGAGATCAGTGCCCTCATGCCGGAGTGTTTGTCGTACCCGTAGACGATCTGTTCAAATCCGTCCTCTTCCATGATGTCAAACAACGGTCTGGTCAACTCAACCACCTCCTCATATGATGAGAAACCGCAGCAGTTGCGAATGCAGGGGGCTCTTTGATGCTGGTCGTTTCAGTACCTATAAGGATCACCCCTCCAGCCCTCTCTCCGGGGTCAGGTCATCATGTCGATCTTGGAGAGCATCAGCACTTACTCTCTCGTCGAAGGGTGGATCGGTGCTAGAACTACGCGATTTGTCGACCTGATGCTGAATCCAGCCGCAGATATCAGAGAACACAGTTACAGAGGCAACGACTCCTGGACACGCTCAACACCGGCCACCGACATCACTATCTTGGCAGACGCCAGCCAGAAGGGCACCTTGCCTGCTCACTCTCTGATGATAGTATTGGGCAAGATCGAGGCAATCAGGGGGACAAGCAGTGGAACCCCATGCTCAACTGTCATCTGGGTGACCCTCTCTCTTTCAGGAGGACTAGGTGTCTATAAGGACCGACCAGGCAGGGCACACCCCTCCCGCGGCTCCGAATACAACCCCTCAATGATCCATACCTTCGCTGTTTTCCGACCCCATCCCTGCTGGAAATTCCAGTTCGAGGCAAAGGGTCATGGCCAGTGCTTCCTATGTCCAATAGGGCTAAGAGCAAACGGACTCAATCAAAACCGTCCCTGACGCAATCGCGACATAGTCCCAGCAGATGAATCTCGACGCGTTCCACGGTGCCGCCCTCGTCCCGCTCCGTCCTTCGTATGAGATCCGTCATAGCCTCAGTATGCTCCCAATCAGATACCCGTCCGCATTGGCTGCAATGATGATGGACGTGGCTGTGGGTCGCAAAGTCATATCGGTAGTTGGAGCGGTTACCAATCGTAAACCTCTGCACCAACCCAGATCCCTCAAAGGCATCGAGGCTCTTGTAGATGGTATTGAGGCTGATGGCAGGATGCTCCAGGCGCACGATCTCGTAGATCTCCTCGGCGGTTGGATGCTCCCTCGAGGCGCGAATCACTTCCAGGACGGCCAGTCGCTGTGGAGTAACCCGCAGGCCCCGGTTTCTCAGAAGGTTTTCGATAGACAGATCTTCAGTCACGTGCTGCCCCCCTCTAGAGCACTATATCACATTGATGAACAAAGGCGTGGGTGAAACCGATCTCCAGCGCGCTTCAGTGGAACTCCCGGTGACAGGGCCCGCAGCCAAGGCATTCATAACTACGCGCATGCCCTGCACATCCTGGGAAGATGGGCTGGTCTCCCTGGCTTGCCAATGAGTCAATCATTCAATCGCCCGTCCGTAGTCCCCCTACTCTTCGGGCAGTCCTGTAACAACGCAAGCCGTGTTGACGATCATCTCCGGGATGATGTCGCCCACCTACTCACTGTGCTGCGCAGGGGGGTTTTGTGCGATGGACCAGATGTCCGGCACACGTCCCCACTGGACCTCCTCTGCGCCTAAAAACTGAGCCAGGTTGGCAGTAGCCTGTGCTATAGCACTGGCAGTTTCGGAACCAGCGGGCGCGTCAGGCTCGGCATATACGGTCTTCATCAGCAACCTGTTGCCCTGGCGATCCATAGTCGCATCTACGCGCCCGATAAGTCGGTCCTTGTGTAAAATGGGCAAGACGTAGTAACCGTACTGACGCTTATGCTGGGGCACATAAATTTCAAGGCGACAGTGGAACTCGAAAAGCTGTTCTGTCCGATCACGGTCACAAATCAGGTTGTCAAAGGGGGAAAGTAACGTTGTGCGGCCGCCCCAATGACCCGCCTGGATCTGGGCTAACAATCCAGCATCTTCCCGGTGTAGATACCATGGGCCGGGTAGCGGTGTCTTCTCTTTACCCATGACAGTTGCCGGCAGGAGAATCCTCTCTTGTAGCAGCTTCTTCAAGACGACCGTTAGCTTCGGATACCGCCCCCGCGTAAAATGCTGCTTAATCTGCTGCTCGGTGGCCAGGCCCAGGGCACGTACTGCTTTTTGGGCCGCAAACCGGGTTAACTGCTCATCGTTCCAACTGTCCCGGGGCATCCAGGTCGGCCAAAAATCGGCCGCCAAACCCCACACGCGATGATTGCTGGGCGAACGGTCGTATACCATCACCTCGCCCCGCGTCCAGAGATGGTTTAATAGACGGCCAACGTAACTCCGGCTCCACCAGCGGCCGTCCTGGCGAGGCCCTTCGGCCAAATCCAGTTCCCGCGACATCTTTGGCCCCTGCTGAAGTTGCCGTCGTATCTCGGCCAGAAGTGGGATAAACTTGTCACGATGCTCCTCAAACCACGGTGCGTGTTGCTCGCGTGCTACTGCCCGATGCATCAGCCAGCCGTAGGCCGGCCACTCCTCCGTCAGCACCAGTGAAGCGGCGTGCGCCCAATACTCAAAAATGGCCCGTTCCGCGAAGCGCAGCTCGTCTAGGTCAGCCGGGTCAAACAGACCTAACCGGCTCCAGAGAACCAGCAGATGGGTGCGCTCCACCCGGCGAATGGGATCCAGCTGCACACAACCGAGACGACGGAACAGGTCGACAATGGCTGAATGATCAATGGGTGACGGCCGCTTCCAATCATCCAGTCGTTGGCGGGAAATTGCGAGTCGGCGGGCATCCTGTAGGGTCACTTGTTCCATACTGCATTCAACTCCTGATCGCTATGAATCATGTCGTGGCACAGGCCATGAACCGATCTAACTTCACGTCAATCCTCCACGGAGAAAATCCGTTACTAAATTCAAAAAGCAATAGGCTAACAACATCACCACTCCCTCAATGTAGAGATCACGAGAGCAGTGCCTTATCTAATGATGGCAGGGATGTAGAAACAAAGAACCCTTCCTACACCGGTTGGTACCTTCCAGCAAGCAACCGAACGATCAACTCAAGGAAACTGTCAAAGCCAAAGTTTATGTTTATCCATGGTCAGGCTGTCCCTCCGATTCGGATCCCGTAGCTCGATTCTTCATAGGTAGCCGCGCCGCTTATCTCAAATCCTGGCCCTGGTGGGTGGTGAACCTTCGTTTGCGGTCAGCGTACTGATCTCCTCGTAAGATGTTGGGTCTGTTGCGCATCTACGAATCATACGTCGGTCGGGTGAAAGGAAAGTGGGGCCCCTTGCACCCGACCGCCCAGCACTATTCCACCAGGATCAAGGCGCTATCCCTCTCCATCGTGGTTGATCGGGAAGGTATCCGGGGGTACGTTCTCGTATTCCAGATCCCTCAGATCCGCGAATCCTATGCCCGGCGCGTTGATCGGGTAATCCACCTTGGCCACGCTATCCCAGAATGCCCTGTGATGGACGCGGTCCTTGAGCACGATGATATCAAGGCTATCAACGTCGATGCCCACCGAAGTCAGTCCCGCACTATCGTTTGAACCCCTCATCCGCTCCGATATCACCAGTTGGCGATTATCCCCGAGATCAAGGCGGGCGACGAATCCGTCCTGCACGGTAGACCCTTTACCCATTGGGCCAACCCGCTTATAGCGTGGCCGCCCCATGAACGCAACGGTACCGGTCACCTCTATAGGGTCCCCAGAGGTCTCATTGTACCAGCCTCCTACGCTCAGAGTAACGGTGTCTCCAACGGAGGCACCCTCCTCCAAGTTTCGAGCCGCCTCCGGGTCAGCAATTCCGGGGATCGCCCAGTTTGAAGCTCCCTGCCGCAGCAACTCCTTCAACACGTGGGTCGTATCCCCGATACGGTCGGCACCGTCAGCTATAACCACAGGCTCTTCGCCCCGGGCAACCATTTCCATTACCTCTGCCACAGCCTC
>PXCI01000100.1 GCA_003566675.1 Clostridia bacterium | reverse complement strand
GCGACAAGCTGCTGGGAGGGCCGCAGGTGGGGATCATCGCCGGGGAGGCGAAGTACATCGGGCGAATGAAACGCCACCCCTTACTGCGGGCGCTTAGGGTGGACAAGATGACCATTTCTGCCCTCGATGCGACCCTGAAAGCCTTTCTTTTAGAGCAAGAGTGGGAGACGATCCCCACGCTCCGCTTCTTGGGGGCTGATCCGACATACCTTGCTGGTGAGGCAGAGGCGCTTGCCGGGCAGCTCCGGAGCCTACTCCCAGATCTGTGGCCGGTGACGACCTTACCCGACAGTTCCCCCGCGGGCGGGGGAGCCCTTCCCGGGGTGGACTTGCCTACAACCCTGGTGGAGGTGGTTCCGCCACAGGATGTGGAGAAGGTTGCGCGTCTTCTGCGTGAAAACGATCCGCCGATCATTCCACGCATCCGTGGAGGCAGCCTTATGTTTGATCCCCGCACGATGCTGAGCGGGGATGATGAGAAGGTTCTCAAAGCTTTTCGTCGCATTCTGCGCAGTGATTCAGGAGGTGGAGCATCCCGTGGGAAGAGATCCTGATGAACGCAGGGAAATACGTCTAACCCAGATGACTTCAAAGGCGGGCTGAGGGTGCAAGTTGAGCCTTAAGGCTCTGGTGCAGGTTCTGCACCGCCTACCCCCATCCGCTCCTGATGATGATGTTTTGCTTGGCCTGGACACGCCCGATGATGCGGGCGTCTATCTGCTCGACAGTGAACGGGCCCTGGTCCAGACCGTTGACTATTTTACCCCCGTCGTTGATGACCCGGTGGAATTCGGACGGGTCGCAGCAGCCAATGCCCTGAGTGATATCTATGCCATGGGGGCCACTCCCCTGACGGCACTGAATCTCGCCGGGTTTCCCGAGGACGACCTGCCCCTGTCGGTGCTGCACGGGATCCTGCAGGGCAGCTCGGAGATTCTGCAGGAGGCCGGTGTTCATCTTTTGGGGGGTCACACCATCGATGATGCTGAGCCCAAGTTTGGGCTGGCGGTGACAGGAATCGTCCATCCCGATTGCCTGGTGCGGATCAACGGTGCCGTTCCCGGCGATGTGCTGATCCTGACCAAACCCCTGGGTGTGGGGGTCATGACAACGGGCATAAAGAGGGGTCTCGTCTCTGAGGAGGGAATCCGCCGGGTGGTTGAGGTCATGACCGCCCTCAACCGGGAGGCCAGCGAGGTCATGGTGGCCGTCGGGGTCCACGCCGCCACGGATGTGACCGGGTTTGGGCTCCTGGGCCATGGGACCGAGATGGCGGATGCTTCGGGCTGCAGTCTTGAGATCTACGACGGACAGGTTCCCATTCTTGATGACGCGGTGGCCCTGGCGGAGGAGGGGATCTTCCCAGGGGGAACGCGATCCAATCTCGCCTACCTCGAGGAAGAGAACAAGGTCGTCTTTTCCGACGGTGTGCCCCAATACAGGCGCCTGCTTTTGGCCGATGCCATCACTTCGGGAGGACTTCTGATCGCGTGTCCGGCGGAAAAATCCGACGAACTGATCACCCAGATGAAAGGAGCGGGTGTGCAGGCGGCTTTGATCGGGCGGGTTTCCGAACGCCTCGATCCCGGTCCCAGCATTCGGGTGCTGCAGTGACCTCTGTAATGGATTTGTAAAGAGGCCTGGGTGCAGGGATTATCATTCGAGTGTCGAAGTACTAAGACAGCACCTACCCGCAGTCTGAGGACACGAAGGGTGCCTGCGTCAACATCGGGCTGTCGGTACCAGTTCGTCAAGGAGGTCTCGCTGGAGCATGTCCGAACCCATAAGTGCGGAGAAACTGGAGTGCAGGAGAAGACAACTGCGTAGGAGGAAGTACAGCTTCGTCGAACTGATCATGCAAACCAAGAAGAGTTTGTACAAAGATAAGATGAGAGATCGTTGGGCAGGGAAGTGCGGAGACTGAAGCATCCGTAAAGGGTCTTCGCGAATGATCTGGCGGGTGGTGTTGGGGATGTAAGAGGAATCCCGGCACCACCCGTCTTGTTGGAGGGTGAGATTCCGATGGAAAGATCCAATCTGGTGCGATCTGTTATGGAGAAGGTTCTCCTCACCGGGGCCCCGGCGGTGCACCTGGTTGCGGACCGGCGCACCCTGAGCCAGCGGCGCGAGATGTACTACCGCCTGGCCCGGGAGAAGGGTCAGATCCTTCAGGATGTGCCGGTACAGATGATGGAGGGATGGGTCAGGCGTCTCAGCCGCAGGTTCAATTTGCGGGCCCGAAGGTTGAGTACGGGGGAACAGCTGGCCCTCTTGAGGCTCTGCCAGAGGCGAGTTGAGCCCCCGGAGGACTCAGACCTTGTCGACGTGTGGGACAGGGCGGGAACGGTGTCCTCACTGCACCGGTTTGTCTCTGAGTCTCGGACGCGGGGGCTGAGTGCCCGTGACCTGGAGGGATCCCTGCCCGGGGAGATCCAACGGGTTGTGAGGATGTACGAGAGGCGCCTGGTGAATCATGCTCTGGCCGACCGAAGTCGAATTTTCGAGATGATCATCAAGGCCCTTGAGAGCGATGCAGCGTTTCATCTGGGCAGCGTCATTGTCGAGGGATTCAGCAGGTTCGACTACTGGGAGAAGAAACTGCTGCAGGCGGTGAGCAGCAAGACGGAAGCGATGAAGATCTACATCCCGTCGGACCCGGACTTGCCCGATGTTTACGCCTCGGAGCCTGAGCTCAGGGAGGAGCTGGGGCCTCTGTTTCCCCACGTGACGACCTATGTGCCCGCTGAGGAGTCGTCCAGCTTCCTGTCCCGACGTCTCTTTCGTGGAGGCAGCGTTGAGGGGGATTCTGGGCAGACGCCCGTGGTGAAGATCTGTAAGACAGCGGATGAACGAAAACAGAATGAATACCTGGGCAGGTTCCTAAAGGAGCAGCTGAGTGCCACCGATGTGAGGCCTGGAGATTGCTGTGTTGTGGTGCGCAGCAGGGATCAGATAACTGCCGTGGCCCGGCAGCTCCAGGACCTGGGGATCCCCGTCTCCCATCCGGAGGATGGCTCCCTTATGGACACCCGGCTCGGCAAGACCCTCTCCTGCATGCTTGATGTGATGTCGGCCCCCCGGGCACAGGAGATCGCCCGGCTGGCGTCTTCACCCTACATAGATTCCAAAGGATCGAGCCTCGACCGACTGGGCGCCTACGTGGGCCCGGGCCTTTCGGGTTCTGACATCCTTTCATCCCTGGAGACGGTGCGGACTTCCCTCAGCTTCAGGCTCCAAAGGGGCACGTTCCGCTGGGAGAGCCCCGCAGAGCTGAAGGAGGCCCTGGGCGAGGTGGAGGATATGATTGATGCCCTCGGTTCTCTATTGCCCCTGCTGTCGATGCCCAGGAGCGCCACGCTGGGAGAACACTGGAGTTCTCTCCGAGATGCGCTCTCTGCGTTCGGGGTGGTGGAGCACATTGAAGATGCGGTGCGGGAGGACGGGGGGCGAACGCCGCCGATCCTCGCAGACTTGGCGGCCTACAGGTCCTTCGTCGAACAGATGGACCGGGGCCTGGGGCAGCTGGCCATAGAGTGGCCGGGGGAGCATGACCGGGAGGTCTTTTTCCGGATCGTGCGCGACCTTCTCGACCACCAGCGCATTCGGGTGCCTCGCTCCACCGAATCGTTCAGTCTTAATCCCGTTGAGGGCAGGGGCGTCGTCCTCACCCTGGCGGACGCACCGCAGGCCGGTAGATACCGGGTGGTCATCATGCCTTACATGGTATCGGATGTCTTTCCCGCCAGGAGAACGCCCGGTTGGATTGAAGGCTCCTTTCTCGCGAAGAGCACCCTGGAAGATCCGTCGGTCCGATATCGGAGCGAAAACGAGTTATTCTATCGCTGCGCCCATTCCGCGGGTGAGCATTTCATCCTGATGTATCCGGCTGAACTTGGAGAAACTCCCCAGGTTCCTTCGCCGTACTTCCATGAGATCGAGGCAGTGGGCCCGGTGACGAAGATTGACGATACCCGGGATCATGGTGAACTCGCGCGGGCCGCCAGCTGGCGCGACCTGCGGGTGTCCCTCCTCTTGGCAGGGGAGAGGGGGCCGTTCGAAAAAAGGGGGGTGCTGGCCAGGAGCCTGGTCGCAGACCGGGTTCCACGTGCCCTGTTTGAACGGGCCCTGGAGGCAGAGGAGGAGCGCTGGGGACCTTATATGGGCAGGTGGGATGGGGTAATCGAGGGGAGCGTGGAGGCCCGATGTCTCGAGGATCTGTTCCCCACCGATGCCCGGATCGCCCCAACCGAACTGAACCTGTTTGCGGGATGCCCCTTCCATTTCTTCGCCGCACAGGCCCTTGACCTGAAGGGGCGTTTTCGGGTCGCAGAAGAGGTTTCAGCTGCCCTGCTGGGGAGGCTCTATCACACCATCCTGGAGCAGTATTACGGTGAGCGGGTCATTGACGTGGCCCTGGAACGGGAGATGTCTCCCCAGGAGAAGGAGCAGGACCTGCAGGGCCTGGTCCGGTCGGCGTGCGACGAACTGCAGCGTGCGATGGGCTGGATCGAAGACGGCCAGTGGCAGTCCCTCGAGCGGAGGGTTCTGGCAGCCCTGGACACATTCCTCGCCTTTGAGGAGGAGCGGCGGCAGGCCGCAGAGGATGATGAAGGGCACCTATATCCGTATAAATCTGAGCACCGTTTTTCCCTGAAGATGAGGGAGCTCTTCCCCGGCGCACCCTCGGACAGTCTGTCCGAGCTGGAAGTGAAGGGTGTCATGGACCGGGTGGACCGAACGGAGGCCCCCGGGTCTGCCAGGGCTGATCAGGCCGTCGTATTTGACTACAAGTTGGGCTCCGATCCTCCCGGCTATGACGAGATGATGAGGGGCCTGGACCTACAGATGCCCCTCTATGTCCTCGCAGCAAGGGCCGAGTTCCCCTCGGTCCGGATCGCCGGCGGCGGATACCTGAGCATAGGCAAGGCCCATGCAAACAAGGGCCTATACACCCGGGAGGCCGCAGATCTTTTGCAGCTCGACCCGGAGAAGACATCGGTGTCCGAGGAGGCCTTCGAGGGCGTACTGAGCACCTGCCGAGAGTTCGTTGCGGATTACTGGGAGCGGATCCGGCGAGGCAATTTCCCCGTCTCACCGACGGATGTCACGCGATGCGGGTACTGCTCGTACGCTGGGCTATGTCGCTTTGAGTGGGAACGAAGGGGACGCAAGATGGGCAAAAGGGGGGAGAGCAATGTTTTGTCCCACTGACGTGCAGAGGAAGGCCATGGTCACATGGGACCGGGATGTCCTGGTCACTGCGGGGCCGGGAAGCGGCAAGACGAGGGTGCTGGTGGGGCGAATTGAGAATCTGCTCTCGGAAGGCGTCCGGCCCGAGGACATCGTGTCCATCACGTTCACCAACAAGGCCGCAGCCGAGATGAAAACCAGGCTGCGCAAGCTGCTGATCGCCCGCTGGACAAAAGCCAGGGATGAGGATCGTGACGAGGAGGAGGCGCGCAGGTGGCGCTCGATGGTCTGGGGTATCGAGGGGATGTCCGTGGGGACCATTCACAGCTTCTGCTCCTCGCTCCTGCGGCGATACCCGCACCTTGCGGGACTGGATCCCGAGTTTTCTGCCCTGGATCCCTACCACAGGCGGACCCTCATTGATGACATCATCAAGACGGTTGTCGCCGAGGGGTTGAGGTCCGAGGAGGGGGAGGGCTTTCTGCAGGACCTGGTTGACCGCCACAGCTACTCCGGTCGCTTCACGAAGTCCTATGTCCAGATCCTCCGCGGCCTGTATGAAGCGGGGTGCCGCTACAGTCTCAGCTGGGAGGAGATCGGTGAGCGGAGCGAGACAACGCTGCAGGCCCTGTTCGATGCAGCGGGCGGCGAGAGCCTGTCCTGGACGACCGAGGAGCTGGATCGGATCATAGGAGCCTGTGAAAATCTTCTCCTGCTGGCTTCTGAGCCCGCCATCGGGCGGACCAAGGTCTATCCTCCGCTGCTGGCGCAGCTCGCCCAGAAGTGGCCCGACTGGCGCAAAGAACTTGTCGAGGGCGAGGATCCCCGGGACACCGTGGATCACCTCGGAAACCTGCTGCAGAAGCAGTACTGCCCAAAACGCCTCAAACCTTACGTCGACGAGGTGCACCGGGTGCACGAGCTGCCTTCCCTGCGCGCCTATCTGTGTGACGAGCGGGAGGCGGTCCGGGCACTGGTCCGGTTGATGAGTGAGATCAGCAGCCGATATCGCCGGACCAAGGACGAGATCGGGGCGCTGGATTTTGACGATCAACAGCGCCTGGTGCTTGAGATGTTCGACAGACATCCGCAGCTGGGATCCGAGTTGAGGCGGGCCCATCCCCATCTTCTGCTGGATGAGTTTCAGGATACCGACGGCGTGCAGTGGGACCTGGTCCGGCGTCTGAGGGACCTGGCCGATTCGGGGGGCGGGGGCGGTCTGTTCCTCGTCGGGGATGGAGACCAGTCCATCTACCGTTTCCGCGGTGCCGATGTCGATGTCTTCAGGCAGGCGCAGAAGAGCCTGGTGGAGTTGGGTGCTGAACGTCTGTCCATGACCACCAATTTCCGCAGCAGTGCCGAGATCATTGATGTCTTTAACCTGTGTTTTTCGAAGCTGTTCGACGATTACGAGCCCCTGGCGGCGCCCTCCAGCCGCGATTTCTCTCCCTACTGTCCCGTTGAGATCCTAGTGGTGGGACGCGGTGAGGACGATGATAGCGACGCGGTGAAAAGACATGCCGGTGACGCCACAGCCCGGTGGGTCGAGCGATGGATTGAGGGGGGAAGCCAGCTCAGGGATGTGGCGGTGCTGGTCCGCCAGGCCGCGACCCTGGGGCCCGTGGCGGAGGCTTTGCAGCGAAGGCGAATACCCCATCGGATCGTGGGCGGACGGGATTTCTATGCCAGCCAGGAGATCGTAGACCTGCGGATGCTTCTGAACTGGCTCGCCGATGAAAAGGACGATATCGCGCTCGCCGGGGTGTTGAGATCGCCCTTTGTTGCCCTCGACGACGCATCCCTTTTGCATCTGGCCCGCAGCGAGGGTGACAACCTGTGGGACCGGCTCCTGGGGGCCGAGGGGGATGAGTCTCTTGGGCAGGTACGAGACATGCTTCGCGAGTGGCAACGGGTGTCGAGGTATCTTCCCCTGGATCAGCTCTTGGACACCCTCTTTTGCAGCAGCGCGTACCGGGAGGCCCTGGCCACCTGGCCCCACGGGGACCAGGCCCTGGCCAACCTGAATAAAATCTCTTCTATTGCGGCGAGCATGCAGAAGGATCAAAGGATGTCCCTGGAGGACTTTGCCGGACATCTGACCACTCTGGCCGAGGTGGCCGCCGAGGAGGGTCGGGCCCCGGTGGAGTCCGAGGAGGCCGATGTTGTGCGGGTCATGACCATACACCAGGCCAAGGGGCTTGAGTTTCCCGTGGTGATCCTGCCGGAGTCGGGGGCAGGCAGGAGCGGATCTGCCCAGCCGTGCATTCTGAATCCCCGGATGGGGGTCGCGGCAAAGATCAGTAAGGGGACTGCCCGGAAGGGATCGTTGTATGAACGGTTGAGCGGCCCAGAGAAGAAGTCCTCCATGGAGGAGGAAATGAGGATCTTCTACGTGGCCTGCACCCGGGCGGAGGAGAAATTGGTCCTCGTGGCGCCGACCCGGGCTGGAGCGGCACAGCCCTGCGCGGAGACGTTCGCCGAGCGCATCAAAGAACTCAAGCCAGGCAGAAACTCCTACCTGGGATGGTTTTCCCGGGGGATGAATCCCGATATGGGCTCTGCCGTTGAGTGGGATTTCTTCTCTGCAGAAGATGAGGTCGCCTCGACCGCGGAGGACGAGGCGGACAGTGCTTCCTCCCTGATCGTGCAGACAGGGTCACTGGCCGAGGCTGGCCTGTTCGATCCCGTGCTTCCCGGCGGAGAGATCCTGCACCGGGCGTACTCCGTCACGGCCCTGGTCGACTATGATCACTGCCCGCGCCTCTACTACCTGCGGCATCGCCTCGGCTGGCCCGAGGTCTTTGCCAAAAAGGAGGGGGCGAGGGGGGGAGCGATCGATCCCCTGCTTCTCGGCACCGTGGTGCACCGGGTCTGTGAACTGATGCCCGACATGGAGATGGACGAGGCGGTGCGGGTGGCCATGGGCGAACACCGGATCCTCGAGAAGGAGTCGGAGACGGTGCGGCGGATCTACCAGCTGGTGCAACCTTATGTGGCCTCTGAGATCTATGCGCAGATTCGCGCAGCCCACAGGCAGAGGCAATCGTACAGCGAATGGTCTTTCTCCTGTCCCCTTCCCGGGGAGCCGCCTCCGCAGGGCGGGGTTCGGCCCCAGGTCGTCGGCAAGATCGACCAAATGTTTCAAAAGGAGGACGGGCGCTGGGCCCTGGTCGATTTCAAGACTGACAGGATCGAGGAGGAGGAGGTCGAGGAACGGGCCGCCAGCCATGCCTTCCAGGTGAATCTTTATCGCTGGGTCGTGCAGAGGCTCAAAGAAGAGAAGACAGGGGAAGCGTACATTCATTTTTTGCACCCGAAGGTGACCTACGAAGTGCCGGAGAATTCCGGGCAGCCGGCCGAGGAGCGGGTAGCGGAGATCATCTCGCGCATCGAGGGAGCCGAGGGAGATGGGGATTTCGCTCCCAGCAGAAACCCCCTGTGCACGTGGTGCGGCTATCGTTTTCACTGCCAAAATCTCAGCATCTGGGGAGAGGATGAGGCATGTGCTGGCCCAGAGGGTATTTGAGCTGTTTCACCGGGTCATCCAGGGAGTAGAGGAGACCGAAGGACCCAGAATCAAGGAAGCAGCCCGGGAGATTGTCAGGAGTGTGACCGAGGGCGGAGCCGTGCACCTGTTTGACACCGGTCACCTCGTGGATCGCGAGCTGGTTCACCGGGCTGGGGGGCTGGCCCTGTGGCGTCCCCTGCGGTGGAACTTCGAAGTCACGAATCCCGTTCGAGCGCGGGAGTGTGCGGCCCCTGCGGCCGCCGATCCGGTTCAACTTGTGGAGTGTGCCCTGGATGCTTCCAGCGTGGTGCCCGGAGACGTCCTCATTGTGGGTTCGGTGTCTG
>PXCI01000283.1 GCA_003566675.1 Clostridia bacterium | reverse complement strand
GCCAGATCCTCTGCATTCCCGGGGTTGCTGACCAGCTTTGCCCCAGGGGAGAGCTGTACACGGTGCGACCCACCGACTCCATGTTCTCGATAGCTCAACGCTTCAGTATCTTGCTGTCGCAACTGGTAGCGGCGAACCCGTGGATCCCCGACCCAGATCTCATCTTTGCCGGCGAACAGATCTGCATCCCTGAACTCGTCGAACCGCCTGTGCCGCCGAGATGCCCCGGCGGAATCCTGTATGCCGTGCGCAGAGGTGAGACTCTGACGTCCATCGCCAGAAAATTCCGGGTCACCGTGCGGGCACTCATACGAGCAAACCCCAGTATCGATCCTGATCGGCTGGCAATCGGTCAGATCCTGTGCATTCCTGGTGTGGCTGATAGACTCTGCCCGAGCAATACGCTCCACACCGTCCGACGAACAGACAGCCTCTTCACCATCGCACGCGAGTACAGCGTTTCCGTAGATGCCCTGATCAGGGCCAACCGATGGATACCCGATCCGTCCGTCATCTATCCCGGCGAACAGATCTGCATCCCCCTCTGAACTGGGGACGCGAAAAGGTCGAGTGACACGAAACAGATGGACAATGAACAAAAAATGATCGGACCTTCGCCCCACGGCACTCCTGCCGAGGGGCGAAGGTGTGTAGCAGGCTGAACAGCGGGCCTGTCCCAGGGCGCAAGGCCCCGCTTGCTGTTGTCTCCCCTATGAAGGCTCCCACCTCCGGATCAATCCCAGGGAAACCTGAATACTGGGCGGATGTGATAGGCGGGCAAGCTGAATTTGGCAGGAAATGAGCCCGTGTACGCCAATACCGTACATTAAATGATCATGAAATGGGGGGAACAGCAATGAGTTCACCAAGCCTGATTCTTCACAACGGTTTCGTGTTGACCATGGATCCGGTTCTGAAAGAGGCCACGGCAGTTGCTGTCGAGGGCGGCACAATCGTCTCAGTGGGGGACGACAATGACATTCTCCAACTGGCGGGAACAGATACAAAGACGGTGGATCTGCATGGTCTGACAGTGCTTCCGGGATTTATTGATACCCACGTACATTTCGTTGCCACAGGCATGCGGCTGCACCACATGATGGACCTGACAGGTCTGCGCTCGGTTACGAAACTCCTCGAAATGATCCGGGCCGAGGCAGAGGAGAAGGAGCCCGGCGCATGGATTCTAGGATGGGGATTCGACCATTATGCCCTCGAAGAGAAACGATACCCGACGATCGAGGAACTGGACCAGGTGGCACCGAACAACCCGATCTTCCTGAGGCGAAGGGACGGCCACTCCTCCATCTTCAACTCGGTCGGCGTTGAATCCCTCGGGTTGCCGGATGATATGCCCGGTTTCAACGTAGATGCGGAAGGACGGCCCACCGGGGTGATGCAGGCCAGGGCTAACTCCGCAGCAAACAGCAAGATACAACAAATCCTGAAGGCACCGGAAATGGGGGCTGACGCCTGTCGGGCTGCCGCACAAGAAGCGGTGTCCGTTGGGATCACCACGCTGCATGCCCTGACAGGGGGAGAACCCGAAGGCGTCGAGGGCCAGGCGATGGCCATGGTCGAAAACGAACTGCCCGTGCGCCTGGTGAAGTATTTCCAGACCACGAACCTGGAATCCGTTCTCGAAGCCGGCCTCCCCCGAATCGGTGGCTGTATCCTGATCGATGGCTCCGTCGGTTCGCAGACTGCCGCCCTCATGGAACCATACAGCGACAGTCCCGATACCAGCGGGGTCTTGTACTTCGAGCAATCCGACATCAACGAGTTCGTCGCCAAAGCCCACGCAGCAGGCCTCCAGATAGCTCTTCATGCCATCGGGGATCGCGCCATTGAGCAGGCTCTATGCGCCTTCGAGGCCGCGGTGAAATGCTCCGATGTCCAGGCCCGGGATCATAGGCACCGGATAGAACACTACCTCATTCCCACCCCGGACCAAATGCAGAGAGCTCTGGACCTGGGAATCACCCCGGCCATGCAGCCCGCTTTTGAGCACTTCTGGGGAGGACTGGAAGGTCTGTATGCCAGCCGGCTGGGCGACCGAGTCGCCCGAACAAACCCCCTGCGAACCCTGACCGACATGGGTCTCATCGTGGGTGGAGGCTCCGATAGCCTGGTCACACCGATGAACCCACTGCTGGGCATACACAGCGCAGTCAACCACCCCAACCCGGATCACCGCCTTTCAGCCAAAGAAGCAGTGGGATTGTTTACGGTCAACGGTGCCTACCAGGCCTTCGAGGAAGCGGAGAAGGGCTCCATCACCCCTGGAAAGCTGGCAGACCTGGTGCTGTTGAGTGCCGATCCGACCGCCGTACCGGCTGAGGAGATCTCCGGCATTGACGTGGTAGCGACGATCACCGGAGGCAAGTTCGTATACGGCGAAGATTCGATCCAATGATGGTCTGAACGATGAGCCCTCGCAGGAGGCAGGGACTGAGACATCCGCTTTGCCTCCTGCAACACGTCACTGCTGGCATTGGGAGCATATGTAGGAGGCTGTGCTTCCGACGCGGATCTTCTCAATGGCCCCACCGCACCCCGGACAGGCTTCATCTTCACGATAGCCAACCAGAAATCCCTCTACGCCACCGGGTCTTTCATACAGATCCTTTTCGTAGGAAAGTCCCCCCAACCTGACGGCCTCCTCCAGGTTCTCCCGCATTACCTGGTACAGCTCGCGCCGTTTCTCTTCGGGAATCGTCGGGATCTTTCGCTCGGGGTGCAGTCCCGTCCGGTACAGGATATCCTGTATGTAGACGTTCCCGATGCCAGCTAGATGGCGCTGGTTGGTCAGAAAAGACTTGATCCGCCCCCGTCTCCCCT
The DNA here is from genome assembly GCA_003566675.1 of Clostridia bacterium. GTDB lineage: Bacteria > Bacillota > Sulfobacillia > SLMV01 > SLMV01 > PWUC01. The sequence goes on along the minus strand of PXCI01000283.1, from coordinate 6,234 downwards.
CCAAGAGCACAAGGAACCTCTCCTCGGTGAAATCATCGTCGAGGGCATCGGGACCCAGAACCGCGGTCATGGCGTGACGGTCCATTTCATCGCATTCGACGAGATGCACATGTCCAAACCACCAGAACCGCACCGTCAATGAGGGGCCGGCGAGGTCCAGCCGCACCTGGAATGCATCCGTTGAGGGCTCTCCGTCATGGTAGAGAAGATCCGCTCCCATGCCCAGGTTCAGCAGGAGATGCTTCCCCGAAACCATCCTGACCCGAATCCACTTTCCGTGGGCGTCGACAGCCTCGATGATCTCCCCTATGATTCCTCTCTCGAAGTCCTCCGATGACAGGTTCAGGCATTTCTCCTGGCGCACCTCAATGGCTGATATCGACTTCTCTCGCAGCTGGGTATCCATCTGCCTCGCGAGGTTATGAATCTCCGGTAACTCCGGCATGTCTTCCTCCCCTCGTTTCAGTCTGGGGGTTCGCCACAGGCGCCCCCGTGTTGATACATGTTCTACACAGGGCGGTACACAACCTGCACCGGGGGGTCCGTGTTATAACCCGCCCTGGTCGCACAATTTGAAACGCATCCGCGCCATCCTTATCTGAGCAGGTGAGGGCAACCTCAATAAGCCCAACCGGACCCTTCGATGGCAGGTCTACCTGGTCGGGCATCCTCTCATCACCAAAATGAGATCCGGAAGTTGTAACAGTCTCTTCACAGTCTCGGCAAAGTCCCGTAGCTCCTGCGGGCTACACTGTAACTGTCAGAAAAACACGAGGTAAGCGGAAGGGGCCACAAAAAATGTTCGCACCAAAGAGAAACATCCTTTTGATCGCAGGGGTCTTACTACTGTCTCTCGGTGTCATGGGGTGTTCCGCGCTGCTGGAGGCAAGGGAATTGGATGAGACGTCAAATGCGGGCCAGGGCGAAGCCTTCTTCGTCTACGGAGAGATCCTCTCCTTCGACGGGCTGAACCTGCGGATCGAACAGCACATGGACTCGCGAAGCATCGATGTGGACGGCAGGGTCACGCTCGCAGCGGACGTCACAGTCTATGCCAACCGCGGTGAAAAAGAGATCCCGGCGTCACGTTCTGACCTGCGGGTAGGACACGTGGTGGGTATGAACGTCGGCACCGACGGCCTGGTACACACCGTTATATTCGACGACTTCCAGGAGACGGGCGAAGCCTTCTTCGTCTACGGAGAGATCCTGTCCATCGACGGGCTGAACCTGCGGATCGAACAGCACATGGACTCGGGAAGCATCGACGTGGACGGCCGGGTCAGGCTCCTCGCGGATGTCGCAGTCTACGCCAACCGCGGTGATAAGGAGATTCCGGCATCACGATCGGACCTGCAGGTCGGACACGTGGTGGGCATGAACGTCGGTACCGACGGCCTGGTACACACCGTTATATTCGACGACTTGCAGACCGGACAGCCGTCTGAGCCCGCTGATCCGACCACAGGTGAGATCTTCGTCTATTTCGAAATCACGGGCCTGGACCTGGAAAACCGGCTCATCCACATCGAGCAGCACATGGACTCGGGCAGCGTGGAGGTGGACAGTCAGCTCCGATTGGCCGGCAACGTTGAGGTCTTCACCAGCGGTCATGACGGTGAAACTGCCGCCTCCCTGGAGGACCTTCGGGTTGGCCAGGCCGGAGGACTGATCCTACACGACTCCGGGAACCTCAAGGGACTTGTCCGCAAGATCATCGTGGACTCCTACGATGAGATAATGCCTTCAGATCCCCGCGCGGGTGAGATCTTCATCTACGCCGAGATCCTGAGGGTGGACGGCCGGACACTGCACATTGATCAGCACATGGACTCGGGAAGCGTGGATGTGGACGGCCGGGTCACCATGGCCCAGAACGTCATCATCAGAGGATCCGTTGACGGCCATCCGGTCACCCCCATGGAGGTCAGCGAACTGAAAACGGGTCATGTGGTGGGCATGATCCAGAATGCCGATGGTCTGGTCAGAGCCATCATTGTGGAGTAAGGATAAGCAAGTAACAGGGGCGGCCGTCTCGCTGGACGGCTGCCCCTGTGGTGCGTCCGGCATGAGCGAATGCCTACTCAGGCAGCCGCCTGTCGCTGCAGTGTCTCACGGAGGACACCAATTCCCCCAAAAAAATTCATAGCCTTCCTCCGACCTCAACAGCAGTCGCTATCCCGATCAAAGACCACGGCCCCATCGATGAGGACCTTCTGGCACCTCGTATAGGTATGGAAGGGGTGCCCATCGAAGAGGGCGAGGTCGGCATCCTTACCGGCCTCGATGCTGCCCATCCGGTCCTCCACCCCGAGAAGCTGCGCAGGATAGAGGGTTATTGACTTGAAGGCCTCCTCCTCCGGCATCCCCTCGCGGACAGCCAGGCCAGCATGAAGGGCCAACCACTGGGTATCAGAGAATCCGTCCATCTGGATACAGACCTTCACGCCAGCCCGGGACAGGATCCCCGGGTTCTTCAGCGTGATGTCCTGGACCTCCATCTTCATCCTGGACAACAGAAGGGGACCCACAATACAGGGCACCTGTTTATCGGCCAGTATGTCAGCAATTTTGTATCCTTCTGTTGCATGCTCGAGGGAGAAATCCAGGTTGAACTCCTCGGCAACCCGAATCGCCGTCATCATGTCATCCGCCCGGTGACAGTGGATGCGGGCCTTCATCTCTCCGGTAAGAACCTTGCCCAACATCTCCTTGCCGAGCTCGCGTCCCGGCCGGCCTTTCTTCTGGTCTTCTTCGCTGCCGACCTCCCACTCTTCCCACTTGTCGAGGTAGTTCTGGGCATCAATCAGAGCCTCGCGGAGCTTGGCTGCACTCGCCATCCTGGTGGCTGGAGCCATCTTCTTCATTTCTCCATACACCCGCTTGGGGTTTTCACCGAGGGCCATCTTCATATGTTCCACGCCCGGAACTCGCATTTCCTCGACGGTCCGGCCGACCAACTTGACCATCAATCCCGTTCCCCCTATGACGTTGGCACTGCCCGGCTGGGTGTAGAGGGCGGTGACCCCTCCCTGGACCACATCAGGGATTGCCCGGTCATTGGGATCGAAGGAATCCATGCCCCTCAGGTGTGGGGTGATGGGATCGGTCATCTCGTTTCCATCGGAGCTGGCGAACGTCATGGGTTCACCGTATACACCGACGTGACTGTGAGCATCGATGAGCCCCGGCGTGAGCCACAGTCCTTCGGCGTCTATGACCTCTGCCTCCTCCGGAATACTCACCTCTGTGCCCACTGCGGTGATCTTACCGTCGTCAATGAGCACCGTTCCAGAGGGAATTTCCCCGTCCGTTATGGTCAAAATCCGTGCGTTGGTGATGGCTAGCATTGCATCGTTCCCCTTTCTGGGTTGCCGTTCCCTTGCCTGATGTAGGGGGCCAGTCGAAAAGCCCAAACCTGGCGCCTGCACAGGCGACATGCAGATACCAGGCTGTGACCTGCAATCTTCAAACCTGCATCGATCTGCTCGATCAAGACACCGGGTCCACAGAGCTGCTACCTCCCCTATCATGAGGGCACAATCCGTTTTTCACTCATTCGACACTCCTGAACACCCTCCTGCATCCTTACTGAAACGCAAGATCGTAGCATCCTCTCCGCCTGGAAAGGGATGAAGAGAATCCGATCCCTTCCGCCAGAGTTGAAGCCTATGCTTCCGCGTCTCAAGGTCTTGCAGAAAGTCGGCTGTACTCTCGGAGGCCCCCCGGTAGATACACCGAAGGAGCTCCCGGCGGCCTCCCCCACCCCCCCCCTCTCGCCGGGCACATAAGGGGCACAGCGCACTCCAGAGCATCCCATTCTGCAGCACCTACCCGGTTGGCCCAGTTCCGCCTGAAGCTTTGGACCCTGCCGGGACGTGACACCCCCTTCGCCACGACATCGATGACGGCCGCCAGGGACTGGGATCAACGGCAGCCCAGAGCTATGATTGATGGCCGTTATAGGTTGCTACGTTGAACCACGGTGCTGTGAGCAGCGGGGAATTTAGTGCAGCGGCCTCAATATTGCAGGGTATTGCGGACTCACATCAGCCCACGAGGGCCCTACCTGCTCGTCAACGAAAGGTGTGCAACCGTGATCTTCCCGGAGATTCGGCACACAGGACAGGTGGGTATCTCAACTCGTTTCAGAATATTACCATCATATTTGAAAAGGGTTGACGGAAAAGGGAAGGAAACGCCCATGTAGTTGGCGAATAAACTATTATTGTGGAATACCATCAACGCAAATAGCAGTATTTTCGAGGGGGAACTGAGAGATGTTGCGAGAGAAGTCATTGTTGCTGGCCATTCTCCTTGTTCTTGTGATGGTGTTGGTGATGGCCTGTGGCCAAGAAACAGTTGACGAGCCTGACGAACCCGACGAGGTCGAGGTGGCTGAGGAGACGACCGACGAGGACGAGGAGCCTGCAGAACCCATGGAGTTAGTGATGGGTCTTGGATCGGATGCCACAAACCTCGATCCGAGGTACGCGACGGATGTAGCGTCCGCTAACATCATGAACCTCGTCTACGCCGGGCTTCTCGACTGGGATATGGACACCATGGAGATCACGCCTTATGTGGCCAGGGAAATTGAGATCCCCGATGACACGACCTATATATTCCACCTACACGAAGGCATCAAGTTCCATGATGGCGTGGAACTGACGGCCCATGACGTCAAGTACACCTATGACTGTCTCCGTGATCCCGATTTCGGAGGAGCTAACCTCGCCTTCTACACCCCCATCGAGGAAATCATCGTCCACGATGACTACACGGTGGAGTTCCAGCTCAGCGAGCCCAATGCTCCCTTTATCTACTACCTGGCACCTGGAATCATTCCCCAGCATATAGCAGAGCAAGAGGATGACGACTTCTTCATAGCCAATCCCGTTGGTGCAGGACCCTACATCTTCACGGAGTGGGTGCCCAACGACTACATCGTGCTGGAGGTTTTCGATGACTACTTCAAGGGCAAACCGACCATCGACACGATCCGCTTCAGGCCCATGCCAGAGGTGACCACTCGCCTGGTCGAGCTGGAAACGGGAGGAGTCCACCTCGTCGACGGTGTGCCCCCAGAGGATGTGGACCGCCTGGACGCCGATCCCGACGTGATTGTGACCTTCCCCCCCGGCACCGGCTTCAACTACTTCACCTATCATCAGGAGAGAGCGCCTTTCAACGATGTCCGCGTCCGGCAGGCCATCGCCTACGGGATCGATATGGAGACCCTTGTCAATCACGTGTTCTACGGGCAAAGAGAGGTCGCCTATACGCCGATCATCCCCTCATCCTGGGCACACAATCCCAACGTTCGCAAGTTCGGCCACGAGCCGGACAAAGCAAGGGAACTCCTATCCGATGCTGGATACCCCGATGGACTTGCCTTTGAACTGAGCCTATCAGAAGGCGAGATCAACCGGGAGACGACTGAAATCGTCCAGCATCAGCTGGGCCAAATCGGAGTAGATGTGTCGCTGTATGAACAGGAATGGGGAGCATTTCTCGACGATGTCCTGAACAGCGACTTCGAGATGATTACGCTCGGTTGGTCCGGACAGACGGACCCCGACCGTGGCGTATACCGACAGTTCCACAGCACGGGCGGCCATAATTGGCATAGGTTCTCCAACGCACGCGTGGATGAACTCCTTGACCTGGCCGCAACTAACACCGACCAGGACATCCGGCAGCAGAAGTACTTCGAGATCCAGGAGATCCTGGCCGAGGAGCAGCCCTACACGTACATCTCGTACTACGTGACCATTGCCGCCCATCGGCCCGAACTGCAGAACTACGTGGGGCGCTGTGGTTACTTCTACACCCGTGCCCTGAAAGACGCGGTGCTGGTACAACCGTGATAGAGTAAACCCCCGCGATGCTGGGGGTGCATTACGGATGGTGCGTGGTGTGGCGGACGATCCCGTCTCCCACCACGCCCATCCGGGCGCAAGTCCAGGGTTCTCGTCGCCCCTCTTTAGACCAGCAGAGACCCGACACGTGACATCCCACTACTTCTTCAATCTGGGATCAAGGACATCCCGCACCGCGTCACCCAGAAGGTTCAATCCGAGAACCGTGATAAAAATGGCCACTCCAGGAGCTATGATCATCCACGGAGCCGTGAAAATATAATCCCTGCCTCTTCCGATCATGGATCCCCAACTAGGTGTGGGAGGCTGGGCTCCCAGGCCAAGGAAACTCAGACTGGCCTCGGCCAGGATG
>PXCI01000033.1 GCA_003566675.1 Clostridia bacterium | reverse complement strand
GATTCCCCTCTCCAACGGCATCGGAGGTTCCCATGTACAACCTGCTCCGCGACCTGGGTGTTCCCACGCTCAGCCTCCTGGCTTCTGCGGACAGGAGCATGCTCCTTGAGGACCTGGCGGCGAGTTCCGGGTGGCACGCTGCGGGTTCGGACGATCTCAGGTGTGCCGAGGCGGGGGAGGCTGTCGCCCGCTGGTACCGGATCCTACACGACTCAGGCCAACAGATCGCCGCAGATCCCCCCGACTTCCTGGCCCGGGACGTGGACGTTCTCAGTTCCGAAGGGATCAATGAACTGGCCAGGGCACTGCAGTTTGCGGGCAGACCTGCGATGAAACGGGCATCAGAGTCTATCGAGGCTTTGAAGAAGGGTCTCCAATCGCTTCCCCAAACCCTGAACCACAACGACTTCTACTGGACCAACCTGGCTCTGTCGCGTGGGGATGCACCGCGCAGGGCCGTGATCTACGATTATCATCTCATGGGGGTGGGCCCTGCCTGCTGTGATTATCGGAACGTGCTCAGCGTCCTGGAGGGTGATGCAGCAGCGGCCTTTCGCGTGACCTACGGCTCGCTCCCCGAGGAGCACTTCATCCTGGATCGACCGGTGGCAACCCTCTATGCCCTGCACGAGGCTGCCAGGCAACCGGCCTTTCCGCGGTGGGCAGAGGCGCTCGTGGACCAGGTCAGAAGTGGCGAGTTTGAAGAGAATCTTCATGCTGCACTCATCCTACTCTGATGATCTGATTCTTCAGTTGTCCCCGGTACGAAGGGTTGAGCGTTAGGGAGACTTACCTTGGAGACTGAGGAACTGCTACACTGCGCCCGGGGGGCCGCGAACGGAGGAGGGAAGCCCGATAAAAGGCCCCGGTCGAGGACCGGGGCCGGCGAGGTCGTCTCTCATGCGGTTGTGCCAGTGTTGATTCAGTCGTTGCCCGCCGCGGCGACCAACAGGTCGTGAGGGCGATTCTGGGTCATCTCAATGGCATGGATACGCAGGTCCGCGTGGGACACTGCCGAGATCAGGCCCGAAGCAGCTTCCAGGCTACCGCACACGATCAGGGCCGGCGATTGGTCGTTTTCGATGGTGTAGCGCCGATCGCTTTGAAGCATGTCTTTCAAGGGTCCTGATAACCTTGAAGATTGCTCCATCTTAAGTGTGACGTAGTACAATTCGATCCCCCCAAAACTCAGGTGTTCTCAACTCGAAGGTCATCTGGTCCAGTTGACCTCTCCCGTGACAAACCTCAGCGCATTCTCGAAAACCCCATAAGGAAGACCATACGTAACACCTCTTTCTTGATGATACACTCGAAGAGTATATGGTGCCCGGGCCAGGTTGTCGAGGGTGCAAGGGGTGATTGGGTTCAATGACACTTAATTGTAAAGAAGGCCCGTCTTGGCGACCGGCAGGGATACGTGGTGAGGGGCATTGCCTTCAGTCAGTCTGGACGGGGACATAGTGTCGGGTTCTTCGGTTCCCCCTGGCTTCCAGTACGCCCATCCGGACCAGTTCCTGGAGGTCCTTGTTGGCCGTGGCCCGGCTGACCTCGAAGCGCTCGGCGTATTCGCGGCTGGTCCAGATCATTCCCCGCTTTGCTTCGGCTGCTGCCGTTGACCGGCGCCCATATCCGTCCAGGATGGGAAGTGTCCGGGTCTGCGCCAGGTCGTCCGTCGCGTCGTCGGCAGATGGATCCTGGGCTGCGGGGCGGTGGCGGTAGGCCTTGTGGGCCGCCGAGAGCCACCGATAGGCGTAGTCCTCGGCGATGCCCCGGGTCTCGGCAAACATCCAGGTGACCCGGTGGAACTGGATTTGCAGCGCAGCCACAAGGTTCAGCAGCCATCCAGTTCGAACCTCCTGCTTTTTCATCAGGTCCGACAGGCGCCCCTCGACCACCACGGCGGAAAAGGGAAGGACGGTCAGCTCCTGCAGGGTGAAGGTCAGCTGCCCGTTGACGGCAGAGATGGCCAGATCATTGATTTTCTTGCGTTCAATGGCAGCGATGAGATCATCGCCAGCGAACAGACCGTAGTCTCCGGTGGGAAGCTCCCGCTCGATCAACCGGACGTTCTGGGCCGAGAATTTCCAGGCGTACCGCTCCCGGTGATCGACGGCCACCGTCAGTTGGCTCTTCAGCGCCCTGGCCTGTGGAACCCGTATCCCGGGCCGGGCCCCCTTCATACTACTTGGTGAGCGCCAGAAAATCAGGGTCCTCCCGCTGCGGTTTCGCGTCCAGACGAACATGGAGCGCCGCAGCTGTCTTCTCTGCAGGATGAGGTCAATGGCTCGGCCGCGTCGCCGACAGAGGTTGACATCCAGTTCCTCCACCACCTCCGGTCGATCGGGCCATTCGGATACCGGATGACAGTAGAGATCTCTGTCCGATGGCCATGGTGCACTGGTGGCAAGGAGGACCTTCTCCCCTTCTACAGGCAGGGAAAGCAGGTACGGCAGGCTGCTGTCTGTGTTGGGGTTCCTGGCGATCAGGAAGGTGTCGGCTCGAGGTAGTTTGCCCACGTTCGTTCGCTCCCAAAATCTGCTCATGTAGTTTGTCTACACCACGATTGTACACGAGATGCGGACATTTTCGTAGTGCAGTGGTGGGTGCTGCAGTATGCTCTTCCGGATCGGTCTCAAGAAGAGCGCGCAGGCATGGTTGGAGTTGACGGTAGCAGTAGTTGACACCATGCTATTGCCCGATGCGAACAGGTAGCGGGCGATTCGAGCCCCTGTAGAACCGTGTGCGGACAGTCTGCAGGAGTATTCCCTGTCATGTAGTCAGCCCGCGTTCGGAGGCGGCCCGCATCGTCCGCAAGGCCGATCGCGTCCCATGATGATGAATGGACCCTGGCACGTGGTTTTCTTACGAAGAAGAGGTCTGCCATCATTTTGGTAATGATTCATTCCGATATTTTAACAGCTCGCAGGAACCGGGCTATCTGATCAAGAATGCTATCGGAGCACGCTATTGCGATTATGCACTGCAACAGAATTAGGGAGGCGTTCCAGTGTCGTCAGTTAGAGCAACGGAAGCTATGCGCTGTATTGATCAGCATGCCGATTTGATTCGCGGGATTGCCCACGAGGTGTGGAATTACGCGGAGTTGGCCTTGCACGAGACGCGCTCGGCCCAGTGCCTCGCCGGGGCGCTGCAGGACAAGGGGTTTGAGTTGGAAGTGGGCGTGGCTGACATGCCCACCGCCTTTGTTGCTACGTGGGGATCAGGAAGGCCAGTCATAGGCTTTCTGGGTGAGTATGATGCCCTCGCGGGAGTGTCCCAGGAGGCTCTACCGTACCGACAGAAACGAGAGTCGGGTGACGCGGGGCACGGCTGCGGCCACAACCTGCTTGGTGCAGGGGCCTTTGGTGCTGCCATCGGTTTGAAGAGGGCTCTTGAAGCGGCAGGCCTGCCGGGAACCGTGAAGTACTTCGGGTGCCCGGCGGAAGAGAACCTGAGCGGCAAGGCATTCATGGCTCGTGAGGGTGTGTTTGACGACTGCGATGCCTGCTTTGATTGGCACCCGGATCAGATCAACCGGCCCTCGGTAGGCACCACCCTGGCGAACAACGCGGCCAACTTCGTTTTTCACGGTTGTTCTGCCCACGCGGCGGCCGATCCCCACCTGGGGCGAAGCGCCCTGGACGCAGTGCAGCTGATGAACATGGGAGTGGAATTCCTGCGAGAGCACGTGTCGCAGGGAGCCCGGGTGCACTACGTCATCACCGGGGGTGGACAGCAGCCGAATGTTGTCCCGCCCAGGGCAAAGGTGTGGTATCTCGTCCGCTCGGTGCAGAGGGCAGAAGTAGACGACCTGTGGGAGAGGGTCCTGCAGTGTGCCTCGGGGGCGGCCAAGATGACCGACACGACCTACGAAGTGGATATGCTGAAAGCCATCTACAATGTGCTGCCCAATGGGCCAATGACCGACCTGCTGTTTGATTGCTTTGAGCGTGTCGGCCCGCCCGAGTTTGGAAAAGAAGCGAGGGAGTTTGCCCGACAGATTGCTGAGAACATATCGGCAGAGCAGAGGGAATCTGCTTTCAGGGGCCGGCAGATACCCGATGAGCTGCGCGACAAATTGTTGTGTGACGTTGTGCTGCCCAGGCCTCCGAAGGAGGATGAACCCCGGGGCTCTACGGATGTGGGTGATGTGAGCTGGTGCTGTCCGACGGCGCGCCTGCGGGTGGCATGCCAGGTCATCGGCACGCCCGGACACTCGTGGCAGTACGCTGCGCAGGCAGGCATGGAAATAGGTTATGCAGGGATGCTGACGGCGGCGAAGGTCATGGCGGAGGCGGCGTTCGAGGTTGCTACCGATGAGCGGCTCCTTGATCGTATCAAGGGAGACTTCAAGGAGCGCACCGGTGGCAGGCCCTTTGAGAGCGCCCTGCAGCCGGATCAGAAGCCCGCGCTGCATCAATTCGGCGCGGAACAGGGGTGATCGGTAAAGCGGGGGGTGAGGGAGAACCCATCAACCCTCCATGTGCCCCAGCATGAGAGGGTGGTTTCCATGAAGATCTGCAGGGCTGAACAGTTTCGTCGTCTGTTGCATGGTGAAGGTACGCTCCTGAGACCCTGTGCCTATGATGCTCTGTCGGCGATTCTCATAGAGAGGGTCGGTTTCTCCGTGGTAGGTACAACCGGGTACGGGATTTCGGCGTCGCTGATTGGGCAGCCGGATATGGGTTTCGTCGATTTCTCTGCCATGCTCGAGAGGACGCGAACGATCGTCAACGCGGTTTCTGCACCCGTGGACGTGGACATCGATACAGGATACGGCAACGAGCTCAATGTTAGCTGGACGGTCAGAAGCTTCATCAGGATCGGGGCAGCTTCGGTGCGCCTGGAGGACCAGGTTTGGCCCAAGCGATGCGGTCACATGGAGGGCAAGTCCGTCATACCGGTCGACCACATGGTAAGTAAGATTGAAGCTGCCGTCCGAACGAGAGAGGACGAGGGCCTCGACATCGTACTCGGGGCCCGCACGGATGCGCGCTCCGTGGAGGGGCTGGAAGCCGTCATTGATAGAGCTCAGGCTTACGCTTCGGCCGGGGCGGATTATGTCTACGTGGAGGCACCACAGAGCCTGAAGGAGATCAGAACCCTCAAGGAGTACATACCGGTTCCCCTGGCATTCAATGTGATTCCGGGAGGCGCAATGCCGCCGCTTTCCATCGCTGAACTCGAAGACATCGGTGTGGACTTGCTGTCTGTACCGATGGCTGCGCTTTATCCGGCAACCAGGGCCATGTACGAGGCCTTGCAAATGTTGAAGCGGGAGAAGGACCTCGACAAGCTTGGGGCCATGGGTACATCGTGGTCGGAGTTCAACGATATCATCGGCCTTCAGAAATGGCAGGACATGGAGGAGCGCCTGCTGGGCAGAACACCTCGTGTGGGAGAAGGATGCGAGGGGGACAGCACCGCAAGGCGTGAGTGACCGGCGCAAAGATCCGAGATGGCAGGCTGACCGTATCGTCTCAATACGGGTGTTGGTCCAAGGGTGATGAGCGAGCAGTTTCTTCTGATGATACCCGCGCATTGCCCTGCGGCTGCTGATCCAGTACCGCCGATCTGGCGAAGGGTGCTCGATGCCAGCATCAACCGCTCTTGTGTCTTACACGGTCTCAGCACGATACGGTTCTCGATGACTTCCAGCAACAGGCCGGAGTGCCGGATCCGTTACCCACATGCCCTCAACGGATGCTTTGGATTCCGTCGCGTTGACAGTGATCACGGGGTGATCATATACTTGGTGGGAATTGAGTAAGCGGTGGGCGATGGAGCTCGCCCCGGAATCTGTGTGCGAGGAATCGCGCTGATGGCTCCTATCACGCTTGGCGTGGTGGGAGCCGCTTTGCTTGTGGGTGTAGGGCAGATGGGTGTTGTAAGGATTGAGGCGGATCGTCCGCAGGAGACGCTTGATCACATAGGCCACAGCGCCCAGCGGAGGAGTGGCTCATGAGCAATGTCCTACACCGCGGCGAACTAAGATGAGAGGGGCCGACGCGGGATGGGCACAGCGGGATCAGCTCGAGCAGCTCAGTGTTGAGGTGGTCGGCACGAGGAGTTGCGGCTCATCGCTGAAATTCCATAACGACACTTTGTCCGAAACCAGGTTCTCAGGTGGCATGGGGCAAGGCAGAAGGGTATAGCGAAGAACCCGGATCGCCTGATCGAGAATTTGCGCCGGGAACTGGCTTGTATGTTGATCTTGGGGTGAGGCAAGGCCTTGGCCTCCACCATCGAGGGGCCACTACAACGATGTGACACGCTGCAGTGATCGACCTTGCGGAGAGGAAATCCGATATGCACTTTCTTGCGGATCTGTTCTATGTACTGTTAGGAGGTTTTCTGGTCGGAGAGTTGGCGGATCGCCTGCGTCTTCCCCGGCTCATCGGGATGATTGGAGCCGGTGTGCTTCTCGGGCCTCACTTCCTGGACCTGTTTTCGTCGCCGCTGTATGCCATATCTGCAGAGGTGCGCATGCTGGCCCTCCTCGTGATCCTATTGAAGGCCGGGCTCGGACTGGATAAGGAAAAAATCCTCGCCCAGGGCAGTGTTGCGATCCGTCTGGGCTTTCTACCTGCGGTTACTGAGGCAACCGTGGTCGCTGTGGCCACCCGTTGGATGTTTGGATGGGAATGGTTGTATTGCTGGCTGCTGGCCTGGATCATATGTGCCGCCTCTCCTGCGGTCATTGTGCCGATGATGCTCCATCTGAAGGCCAAGGGATGGGGTGTTGACAAGGGGATACCGGACCTGATTCTTGCCGGGGGTACCATGAGTGATGCGACGGCAGTGACCATGTTCGGTATTTTCCTGGCGTGGGCTTCGGAGGGAGGTCAGTCTGGGGTGCTCCAGCAGCTGGGGAGTATCCCTGTGCAGGTGACCGGGGGGGTGCTCCTGGGCTACCTGGCTGGGAAGCTAGGTCGCTGGCTTCTCTGCCAGATTTCCCTGACCACCGGTGTGATGCAGGATTTGGTCGTGGCAGGGAGCCTTGGGCTGTTGTTGATTCTGGGTGGCAGCCTACTCCCGTATTCAGATTTTTTGGCCGTGATGGTGATGGGATTCGTGATCTTGGAGACAGACCCGGTGCTCGCGCGAAGGCTGCGGGTTGAACTCGATACCGTGTGGGTGGTGGCGCAGATTCTCCTATTTGTCCTCATTGGGGCTGCGGTCAATCTTGATATAGTGGCTTCAGCGGGTCTCAGAGGGTTGGCCATCGTTGGATTGGGCCTGGCGGTGGGGCGGTGGTTGGGCATATTCGCCTCCACCTGGGGATCGATCATCACCCTGCGCGAGCGGGTGTTCATGGTGGTCGGTGATATGGCCAAGGCCACGGTGCAGGCAGCCATTGGGGGCATTCCCCTGGCGATGGGCCTACCCTACGGCGAAGAGATCCTGGCTATCGCTGTGCTCTCTATTCTGATCACGGCTCCACTGGGGGCCCTGGGTACGGTGACCCTTGCGCCCCGGATGTTGGCCCGGGGCAAAGTGGATCCCACTCGGGTCACCGTCAGCAAGGATCACTGCTTCCTGGTGGCAGTCGACGGGTTGGCGGCTTCGCGTGTGGCTCTGGAAAAGGCCGGCGCAATGGCCCGCGAGTGTGATGCCAGGATCGTGGTTTTGCATGTTGCCGCCGGAGAAGTGGATCCCGAGCTGCAGGGGGACCTGGAATTGATTCGTGATATTTCCCACGAGTTTACGGTCCGGTATGGAAGCGAGGCGGAGATTATTGCCGAGGTTGCCGGGGATGTCTCCGCAGACTACATCTTTCTCGGAAAGACCAACTGCAGCCGTTCGGAGGGAACCTCCCCTGGGAGTGTATCCGGAGAGGTGACCGAGGCGACGGACATCCCGGTCATCCTGGTGGATGAACATGAAGGGGCTGATGCATTCAGGGAAGCGCCCGGCTGACATCGTAGTGGAGCCTGCTTCCGGGGATCAGGATTCAGGTCTCTAGCGCCCTCGTAGGTCTCCTGGGCACTTTGGACCGTATGTGCATCTGCATCCCGGTTCACTCTAAGGGGGTGGAGGTGACGACTTTGCGCAGCGATGGGGGCGGCAGGAGTATTTCGACCCTGACCCTGGCGGGGGCCTACGTGGGCACTGTCGTGGGAGCGGGCTTTGCGTCAGGACAAGAGGTCCTTCAATTTTTCGGCTATTTTGGCTGGCGAGGCTACCTGGGAATTGGGCTGTCCAGCATATTGTTTGCCGTTTTTGGTTACCTTGTCCTGCGCCTGGGAAGGGAGCTGGGGGCGAACTCCCACCGGGAACTGATGTATCGGGCGGGGGGGCCGTATCTTGGGATGATCATCGACGGCATCGTCACCGTCTTTCTCTTCGGTGCTCTGACGGTGATGGCCGCGGGATCAGGTGCCGTCTTCGTCGAGCAGTTCGGTTTTTCATCCTTCCTGGGGAGCCTGGTCATGCTGACGGCCACCCTGGGGACCGTGCTCCTGGGTCTGCATGGGGTGATCACAGCGATCAGTCTCATTGCTCCGGTGCTTCTGCTGGCTGTTGTGGGCATCGCCGTGGCATCGGTGTGGACCGACCCGGGACTGTTCATGGCCAACCTCCTCAACTGGTCCGAGGTGGGACGCACCCCGGTGCCCAGTTGGCCGCTGGCCGCTGTGTTGTATCTTTCGTATAACCTGGTCCTTGCCGTTCCGGTCCTGGCCCCAATGGGCGTCGTGGCCCGCCCGGGATCCCTCAAGATGGGGGCGCTTCTCGGCGGGCTGGGACTGGGTCTGGGTGTGGCAGCGATCAACAGTGCGGTTCTGACCCGGGTTCCTGCAGCTGCGGGGTGGGAGGTGCCCATGCTGGTGGTCGCCGGAGGCATATCTCCTGGGATCCGGGTGGCGTTCACGGTTGTTCTCTTTGCCGAGATCTACAGCACCGCGGTGGCCAGCCTGTACGGCTTTGCCACCCGGCTGTGGGAGCAAAGGGGCGACCTGATCTATGTAGGCGTGGCGACGGCCACCTCTCTCGGTGCCCTAGCTGCAGCCCAGCTGGGCTTTTCTGCAATCGTCAGTTTGCTGTTCCCCGCGGTGGGGGCGGCCGGGTTTCTCCTGCTGGGGGCCCTGGTCTGGGGAACGGTGCACCCCCTG
>PXCI01000243.1 GCA_003566675.1 Clostridia bacterium | reverse complement strand
GTGCCCGCCCCGCCGTAATCCCGAAGCTTGGCCACAGCATAGGTGCGCGCCAGGACCGACTGGGCCTTGAGTGCTTCAAGGTGAAATCTGGCAGGCATCTCTGCCGCCACCACGCCCACCACGTATTCCTCGAGGGAAAGGGTAGACACCTCCTGGGTGCGGCTGACAAAGACATCCACCGTCGGATTCGATGGATAGTAGACTTCGCCCGGTTCGGGCGTCACTTCCTCTTCATTGCGCCCCGGATCTTCCTCGCAGCGGTCGCGCAGACCACTCATCATGGTCCAGGGAATGAGTATGACGAGTATCACCAGCAGGGCGGTGAAGGTGACCAGCACATAGCGCAAGATAACCCCTCTTCCACGGTCCTATTCCAATCATGTTTATGTGTCGAAGGGGGGCTTTATGTTACAGAAGGAAAAGCCGGTGCGGCACTGCAGATGTCGCCGCACCGGTTCAATTCACGAAGCCTCTGTCTGATCATCCAATTCTCCGGCAGCCCTGAGGCGCGCCACGGCCCGCTCAAGGGAAGCCCGGGCCCTGACCAGGTCAAGGCCGTCCGGTTTCTCCTGCAGTCTTCTCTCGGCCCTACTGAGGGCCTTCCTCGCCCGATCCACGTCAATCTCCCCGGGTCGTTCTGCTGTGTCGGCGAGAACCGTCACCCTGTTCTCCGACACCTCGGCAAAACCACCACCGACAGCAATCCGCTGTTTCTCGCCATTTTCACGCCCGCGGTAGGTGATCACCCCGGCCTTCAGCACGGTGACCAGGGATATGTGCCGGGGCAGGATCCCAATATAGCCCTGCATGGTGGGCAACACGACATAACCCGTCCGCTCGGGAGGGAGCTGCCCATCAGGGGTTATGATCTTGAGGTCCAGACGCCCACCCTCAGTCATCGGCGGATTCCCCCTGCAGTTCCCTGCCCTTCTCCACCGCCTGCTCAATGGTGCCCACCATGTAGAAGGCCTCCTCGGACAATCCATCGTGTTCCCCGGCGAGGATCTCAGCAAAGCCTCTGACCGCGTCGTCCACCGACACGTAGACGCCCGGCATCCCGGTGAACACCTCGGCGACGAAGTTGGGCTGGGATAGGAACCTCTCGATCTTGCGAGCGCGCTGAACCGTCAACTTGTCCTCATCGGACAGCTCATCGATCCCCAGGATGGCGATGATATCCTGCAGATCCTTGTAGCGCTGCAACACCTGCTGTATGTCCCGGGCCACCCTGTAGTGTTCGTCGCCGACGACGGCGGGATCGAGAATCCGCGAGGTCGAGGTCAGAGGATCCACAGCGGGGTAGATGCCCCGCTCCACGATGGCGCGCTCCAGCCGGACGGTCGAGTCCAGGTGGGCAAAGGTTGTGACCGGTGCGGGGTCGGTGTAGTCATCAGCCGGTACGTAGATCGCCTGCACACTGGTTATGGAACCCCGGTGGGTACTGGTGATGCGCTCCTGCAGGTTGCCCATCTCCGTGGCCAGGGTCGGCTGGTATCCCACAGCCGAGGGCATCCGGCCCAGGAGGGCGGAGACCTCGGATCCAGCCTGCGTGAACCGGAAGATGTTGTCGATGAACATCAACAGGTCCAGGCCCTGCTCCTCGCGGAAGTACTCGGCGATGGTGAGACCGGCCAACCCGGTGCGGAAACGCGCTCCCGGGGGTTCGTTCATCTGGCCGAAGACGAGGGCCGTCTTGTCGAGAACGCCCGACTCTAAGAGCTCGTTGTACAGATCGTTTCCCTCGCGGGTCCGCTCTCCAACTCCCGCAAACACGGAGTATCCCCCGTGCTCGTAGGCGACGTTGTGAATCAGCTCCATGATCAGAACCGTCTTACCCACTCCGGCGCCCCCGAAGAGTCCGACCTTTCCACCCCTGGCGAAGGGACAGATCAGGTCCACCACCTTGATACCCGTTTCCAGCATTTCCGTGGCCGGGTCAACGTCGGCCACATCGGGCACCGGACGGTGAATCGGCCATCTCTCCTTCGTCTTTGCGGGAGGCTTTCCATCGATCGGCTGACCCGTCACATCAAACATCCGCCCGAGGACCTCATTGCCCACCGGAACCGAAATCGGCTCTCCCTGGTCCGTAGCTTCGGTCCCACGAATCAGGCCATCGGTGGCATCCATGGCTATGCAGCGAACTGCATTATCGCCGAGATGCTGGGCCACCTCCAGCACCAGGGGGGGATCATCGGAACGCTCAATCACGATCGCATTGTAAATGTTGGGAAGATGTGAACCCTCAAACACGACATCAACAACGGGCCCCAGGACCTGGATCACCTTGCCAATCTTGTCTTTGTCTGGAGCACTCTGTCTATCTTCTGTCACAGACATTCCCTCCTCTGCTGCCCTACCGGCTTTGCGCCAGTGATTCGGCGCCGCTCGCTATTTCCGAAATCTCTCGGGTGATGACCGTCTGCCGCGCCCGGTTGTACTCCCGGGTCAGGTCCTCGATCAAATCCCCTGCATTGTCTGTTGCGCTCTTCATAGCCGTGACCCGGGCGGCATGCTCGGCAGCCTTGGCCTCGCTCAGAACCCTGAACATGCTGTTCTCAATGAAGCGAGGTAGAATCCTGGTGAATATGGTCTCCGCCGAGGGCTCGTGCAGGTAGAGGCCGGAAGCGCGCTCCCTTTCTGCAGCGGGTGCCGCCAGGGGCAGCAGGCGGAAGACCTCCACCGGATGGGAGAACACCGACGCAAAATGCGTATAGATCAAACGGATCTCATCCACCCGTTCGGCCGAATACTCTCGGGTCGCAGTCCGACCCAGCGTACGAGCCAGCCCCAAATCGGCCTCTTCGCCAATATTGATGAACTCATCAAAAAGATCGATGTCCCTCCAGCGGAAGTAGTCCCGGCCACGCCTGCCCACTGTGATCAGGTCGACCTCGGCCCCCTGCATCGCAGCGTTCATCTCGCGTTCCGCCCGTTTCAACACGTTTGAATTGTAGCCACCGCACAGCCCCCGATCGGCACTGAAGCACATCATCAGGATCCGCCGCACCGGCCGCTTCTTCAAAAGAGGGGATTCGAACTCCCCGTCGGCACCACCCTGCACAACACGCCGGAGGAGCTCTGTGAGCGTCTCAGAATAGGGCCGGGCTGCCCGGGCCTGCTGCTGGGTGCGATACATCTTGGTCCGAGCGACCAGCTCCATTGCCCGGGTGATCTGGCGGGTGTTATTGACCGCCCTTATTCTACGGTGAATTTCCCTTGGATTGGCCATGTCACCTGGGACGATGTCCCAGGTCTTCACCTCCTGTCAGCGGGGTCAGGATATCTTCCTGTCCCGGTCCTTACCGTTGCGTTTCTTCGCATAATCCTCGAAGATGTCGTCCAGGGCATTGGCCTGGTCATCCTCCAGGGCCCCGGTCTCAGCGATGCGTTCCACGATCTCGCCGTGGTCGGTGTGCATGTGCTCGACGAAACCCGCGACGCATGCCTCGATCTCCTCCACGGGCACCGCATCCAGTTGCCCGGTGACGCCGAGGTAGATGCTGAGAACCTGGTCCTCAATGGTCATGGCCTCACGCTCCCGCTGCTTCAACACCTCGGTGATCCTCTCGCCTCGCGTCAGGCGCGCCTGGGTGGCCTTGTCCAGATCCGAACCGAACTGGGCGAAGGCTTCCAGCTCCCGATACTGGGACAGGTCCAGGCGAAGACGCCCGGCCACACGCTTCATCGCCGGAACCTGGGCAGCACTGCCGACACGGGACACGGAGCGTCCCACGTCCACGGCAGGGCGGATGCCAGCGTAGAAGAGGTCAGCCTCCAGGAAAATCTGACCGTCGGTGATAGAAATCAAGTTGGTGGGGATATAGGCGCTGATGTCACCCCCATGCGTCTCCACGATGGGGAGAGCCGTGAGGGATCCTCCACCCATGAGCTCACGGTTGAGTTTGGCTGAACGTTCCAGGAGCCGAGAATGAATGTAGAAGATGTCACCGGGATAGGCTTCGCGTCCGGGGGGCCGTCGCATCAGAAGCGACATCTCCCGGTACGCCCAGGAGTGCTTGGTCAGGTCATCGTAGACCACCAGCACATCCCGGTTCTGCTCGTACATGAAATACTCCCCGATGGCGCATCCGCTGTAAGGAGCGATGTAGAGCTGCGGCGCCGGCTGACTCGCCGTCGCCGATACGACGACGGTGTGTTCAAAGGCCCCGTGTCGCTTCAAGGTGTCGACGACCGACGCGATGGTGCTGGCCTTCTGCCCGATGGCCACGTAGACACATACGACCCCACTGTCACGCTGGTTGATGATCGTATCGAGAACCAGGGACGTCTTGCCGGTCTGCCGGTCGCCGATGATGAGTTCCCTCTGACCCCGACCGATGGGAGTCATGGAATCAAGGGCCTTCCAACCCGTCTGAAGGGGGCTGTTGACCTGTTCCCGATACATCACACCTGGGGCCTTGATCTCGATGGGTCGAGTGGCATCGGTCTCGATGGGTCCCTCGCCGTCGATCGGCTGTCCCAGGGAATTCACCACGCGGCCCAGCATTGCGTCACCCACAGGGACCTCAACGATCCTGCCGGTGCTCCGAATCTCATCGCCGGACTTGATGTCCGCGAAGGGCCCGAGAATCACGACCCCCACGGTATCCTTTTCGAGGTTGAAAGCCATGCCGTAGACGCCGGTGCTGAACTGCAGCAGCTCCCCGGCCATCGCCCCCCGCAGTCCGTAAACCTGCGCGACCCCGTCAGCCACCTCTATAACGGTACCGACATGATCCACATCGACTTTGATCTCGTAGCTCTCGAGCTGCTGGCGCAGAATTGAACTAACCTCATCTATCCTGGCACTCAACTGTCCTCATCCCTTCCTATCGGCATCTGTCGATCAGATGCTGCAGACATCACCTTCCTGATGCTCTGCAGTCGCCCCTTGAGGCTACCGTCCATTTTCAGGTCATCGATCCTGATCACCAGTCCACCGAGAAGGGTGGGGTCATGATGCTGCCGCAGGACCACCTCAGCATCCTCACGTCGACACAGGGCCTTCCGCAGGTCCTCGGTGACCTCGGAGGGAAGATCCATTGCCGTGTACACGTCGGCCGCCCGGACGCCCTGGGACTCGAGTATGCGTCTGCGGAACTGCTCCGCAATGCCACCCAGCAGGTTCTCCCGGCTCCGTTCAACGAGAAGGAGCAGAAAGTACCAAAGAGCAAGGGGCACCTCTTCTTTCAGAACCACCTCAAGGATCTTCTCCTTGACCCGGGGGGCAATGACCGGATGAACCCACACGAAGCGAAACTCCTCGCTGTCATCCATGAGGGTCTCGAGCCACTGCAGGGACTGGTCGGCCTCGTCAACGACGTCGTGTTCCGCGCACCATTGATGCAGAATCTCTCCGTATTTTTCCGCAACGCTCAGGCTCATGATCCATCCCCTATTTCGATGATGAAACGGCGGGAGATGTGTCGATGATCCTCCGCGGTGACCAGGGCCTGCATCGAACCCGACACCGATCGGATCAGAATGTCCGCCATCTCCTCGCGCAGTTCGGTCAGGGCACGGTCTCGATCCCGATCGACGGTATCCGTCATCCGAACCTTGAGGTGCTCCTCCTCGGCCCGGGCTCTCTCGAGCGCCTGCTCAAGGGCCTTCTCCCCTGATGCCTCACTGCGGCGAAACATCTCTTTCGCCTCGCCATCAATGTTCTTCCAGCGTGTCCGCCAGCCCTCCAGCCGTTCCTCGGCCTCGTCCCGGTTGCTCTCAGCCCGTTGCAGGCTCTCACCGACATTCTCCTCATAGGAGCGGATGAACCGGACCATAGGCTTCCGTCCGAAGTGAACGGCCGCCACGACCAGAATCAGCAGGTTGAAAAAGGGCCACAAATACGCCCAATCCAGAATGACCACCTCCTCCAACTTCAGTCCACGTCGTCAAAAGCCCGCGCAGGTTCAGACCGCAGGCCCCAATACCACTCCAGCGCGTCAGCAATTCGCACAGCCGCTCGCCCGTCCCCATAGGGATTTCGCGCCGTCGACATGCGCTGGTGCAGGGCAGGGTCGTTGAGCAGCTTCCGGCATGCCGCCAGAACCTTCTCCTCTTCCGTACCAACCTGCTGCACCGTTCCCGCCTTAACGGCCTCCTGGCGCTCGGTTTTGTCCCGGGTCAAAAGGACGGGAATCCCCAGGGCCGGCGCCTCTTCCTGCAAGCCTCCAGAATCCGTGACGATAAAATCGGCCCGGGCCATAAGGTTCGCCCAGTCAGAATAGGTTACGGGCTCAAGCATCAAGACTCGCTCCCTGCCTCTGAGCAGCTCCGCTGGCTTCCTCACCTCGGGATTGGGATGCACACTCAAGACCAGGTACACGTTCTCGTCCCCGGCTGCAAGGCGAGACAGGGCCCGGAACACATTCCGCAGGGGCTCACCAAAATTCTCGCGCCGATGTACCTCCACAAGCACGAGGCGGTGCTCCCCCCACGGCTCAGAGGCCAGAACCGGATCCGCAAAACCTGGCTCCTGGTGGGTAATGTCCATGATGGCATCCACGGCCGTGTTTCCGGTGGTGAAGATGCTGTCAGGATCGATCCCCTCGCGCAGAAGGTGTTTGCGGTTCAGTCCGGTGGGTGCGAAATGAAGGACCGCCAGGTGATCGGTCAACACCCGGTTCATCTCCTCGGGGAAGGGCTGATAGCGGTCAAAGGTCCGAAGGCCCGCCTCCACATGCCCGATCGGCACCCGACGATAATAGGCCGCGAGGGAAGATCCAAGGGTTGTCGCTGTGTCCCCGTGAACCAGGAGCATGTCCGGACGGACAGAGTCCAGAACGTCCTCCATTCCCCGGAGCACATTGACCATCACGTCCGTCAGGGTCTGGCGAGGAATCATGATGTTGAGATCAAAATCAACAGGGATGTCGAAAAGGGCCAGGACCTGGTCCAGAATCTCCCGGTGCTGGCCAGTCACCGCCGTCACAACCTCGAGATAGCTTCGACTGGCAAGCTCCCTGACGACGGGAGCCATCTTGATCGCTTCTGGCCTGGTACCGAAGCAGCAGAGGACCCTATATCTCTTCAATGGAAATGTTCTCTCCGTTCCACATCCATCATCCCAGACTTCTTGGCGCCAAAATACAGTGAGACGAAGGCGAAGGTCAGCACACCCAGGCCGGGACCGGGACGCAGGTTGGCCAGGGCCAGGGCACTGATCCCCATCCAGCCGCTGATGCAATACATGATCAGTACCGTCTCCCGATGATTGAGGCCCATGTACATCAGGCGGTGGTGCAAGTGTCCCCGGTCCGCCTCAAAAAAGGCCTGTCCATTGCGCCAGCGCCTGATGATGGCGTAGGCGGTGTCCATCAGGGGCAGTCCCAGGGCCAGGACCGGAATGCCAAGGGCAATGGTCGCGGTGCTCTTCAGGGTGCCGGCAATCGCCACCGCTGCCAGCACAAAACCCAGGAACATCGCACCCGCATCGCCCATGAAGATCCGGGCCGGGTGGAAGTTGTAGGGCAGAAAGCCCAGCCCCGCTCCCGCCACGACCGCCGTCAGGTACAGGGCCACGGGGGGTTGTCCCGTCTGTACTGCTACGAAAAAGAAGGTGATCGAGGCGATGACAGCCACCCCGGCAGCGAGCCCGTCGAGCCCATCGATGAGATTCAGCGCGTTGGTGAAGGCAAGCACCCAGAGCACGGTCACAGGCGTACTCCAGATTCCGAAGTAGATGAACCCACCCCAGGGATGGGTGACCTTCTCGATTTCAATCCCGTAGGATATCAGGATGAGAGCGGCAGTAATCTGCCCCAGGAGCTTGCCCCAGGGGGGAAGACGATACAGGTCGTCGATCACACCGACGGCCACGATGAACCCGCCCGCAACCAGGACTCCCCGCAGAGAGGGATCCCTCACACTCGATATGAGATAAGTAAACAAAAAGGTCAGATAAATTGCCACTCCACCCAGGTAGGGAACGGGGAGTATGTGAGTGCTCCGGTCGACGGGGCGATCAAGGCAACCTAAACGCAAAGCCAGCCGGCGGATGAGCGGGGTGATGATGAGACCCAACACAAGCGCAATGAGAAAGACAGATAGATCTGGAATGGCCCTCGCCCCTCTCCCTCAGTAGTCAACAGTATTGTATCACTCGACACAGGTCTTTTCCCAGTGCGAGATATCAGCAGGAGTCCGGATATCTCACCTTCTTGCCGTGGGGATCTTCTGGATACTGGGCCCTATACCCTCCCACCAGGACCGGACGGGTCCGGGCAAGGGTCAGGTGCGCTCTTCCCACCGACTTCATGTGCAGGCGCACAGGCACAACCACTGGGCGAAGATGCATCCCTATGAAGGTGTCCCCAATGTCCATGCCCAGGTGTCCCTGGGCCCCATCCACCAGCGCCACATCTTCCATGTTCTCCATCGCCCGGGACGCGACAGCGCCCCCGGCTGTAGCCGTCGGGATGACGGTCACCCGGGTCAGGTTGAACTCTCGAACAGCTTTCCTGGGAATGACCAGGCAGCGATTGAGATGTTCACAACACTGAACCGCCAGGTAAAGGCCCCTTTCAGAGGTGATCTCGTAGACGGTGTCAAAAACGGCAGCGGCCACGTCTTCGTTTCCGGCAGAGCCAATGTTCTCTCCCTGGATCTCACTGGTGCTGGCACCCAGGACGAAAATCTCGCCAGGTTCGGGATCGGCCACCTCGATGAGAATCTGTGCCGCAATTCGAATCTCAGTGCGAACATCACGGGTGTCCATGATTCATCCTCCCCTCTCCGATCCCCCGGGGCCGTACTTCTCCTCAATTTCCGCAATGGCCCTCAACCGCCCGGTGTGCCTTCCTCCATCAAAGGGCGTGGTGCAGAACGCCCTCACCGCATCTTGCACCAAGGCACCCCCTGTGACCCGGGCCCCCAGCGCCAGGACGTTCGCATCGTTGTGGGACCGGGTCAACGCCGCCGTGCACGAGCAGCCGCAGACGGCAGCCCTCACCCCCGGCACCTTGTTCGCCGCAATGGCCATCCCAATCCCCGTTCCACACAGGAGGATCCCAGCATCGCACTCGCCCCGGGATACTGCCTCTGCGACGGGCAGGGCGAAGGATGGATAATCCACGGATTCCTCGGAGCTCGTCCCGAAATCCGCAGCCTGTATGCCCAGCTGGCCCAGCACCTCCAGAACGGTCTCCTTTAAAGAAAAGCCGCCGTGATCACACCCCACGGCAACCCTTCGAAAAACGGACTCTCCGGCCTCTGCTCCCACGTTCATCCCCCTTACATATGGTGGTAGATCTCATCTATAGCACTCTCTACCAATTGTTCTAACCGGGCTACCATGTTTTGATACCTACTTAACGGACCGCCGATGGGGTCAGCGACATCCCCTTCGCCTACCAGGCCACCCAGGGTGAGGACCTTCACGGCCCCTTCCCTCTCCTGCAGATGACTTCGGACCTCGGCCATCTGCTGAGCCGTCATGGTCAGGGCAAGACCGACCTCGTCCCAGTTGATGTCATCAAGGCCCCGGGCGCAATGATCCTCCAGATTATATCCGGCCTCTGCGGCAGCGATGACCGACGCCTCCGTCGCAGGGCTTCCGCGGTGGGCTCTCACCCCGGCCGATTCCACCCGGATGCTCCCGCCCAGCCGATCCGAAAGGATGGCAGCTGCCACGGGACTCCTACACGTATTGCCGGTGCAGATCACCACCAGGGAACGATCACTGCAGAGAACGGGACCGTACGCTTTGAGATCGGCCAGATCCAGGGCCCCACACCGGAGCACAACGGGCACCTCCCCCGTCAGGTCCAGAACCGTGGATTCAACGGTTCCCTCCAGCCGCCCCCCGTCAATCACACATTCAATCCGCCCTCCGAGGTGTTCAAGGACCTCCGAGGCAGAGCGACAGCTGGGTTCACCGCTGATGTTGGCACTGGGGGCTGTAACAGGAACGCCGGCCTCCCGGACTAACTCCCGGGCAGCAGGATGGTCGGGACATCGTATGCCAACACCCCCGCGTCCCGCCGTCACCGCGTCGGGCACCCGATTCGACCGCGGGAGAATCAGGGACAGGGGCCCCGGCCAGAAAGCATCCATGAAGGTGCGCGCCTCGTCCGATACCTCCCGCACCACCTCATCGAGCATTTCGGGACCGGTCACGGCCAGCAATAGAGGGCGGTCAAGGGGTCGTCCCTTCACCGCATAGATCCGCTCTACGGCCTCCCGGTGAAATCCGGAGGCGCCCAGTCCGTACACGGTCTCCGTGGGGTAGGCGACGAGGGCTCCTCTGCGGATTCGTTCCGCTGCAGAGGCAATCATCTTCTGCCTCTGGAACTCGGAGGCTCCCACCCAATCCATCACTTCCGTCTTCATTGACAATCACCTCGCTGGCACAATACCACGCGCTCAATCCCCGCCAGATCCAGGATAACTTCCGCGTCATGGCCAAGATACTGCTCACATAAAGATGCGACGTCATCGGCCTGCCCAAGGCCAACCTCCAGGGCCAGGAGGCCCCGGGGCACCAGGTGGTCAGCCGACTGTGCCACTATGGCCCTGACATGTGACAGGCCGTCCTCACCTCCATCGAGAGCCGTGACGGGCTCCCAGTCTCGAACCTCCGGAGCCAGCTCCGCCACATCTTCGCGCCGAACATAGGGGGGATTGCTCACGATGGCGGCAAAACGCCTTCCCTCCAGGGGCGCAAACAGATTGCCCAAAACGAGCGAAATCCGGTCCAGCACCCCGTTTCGCCGGGCATTCTCCCTGGCAACCTCCAGGGCGCCCGCGCAGATGTCAGAGGCAATGATACAGCGGTCCGGCATCTCGTACGCCATCGAAACGGCCAGGGCACCGGTTCCAGTACCCAGGTCAAGAATCGGACCCGGTGGCAACGCCCTCTTTCGCCTCAAAACCTCGTCCAGCAGAACCTCCGTGTCCGGCCTGGGAATCAGAACACCCCGCCTCACGTGAAAGGGCAGGGAGTGAAATTCCACCTCGCCGCGGATGTACTGCAGCGGTTCCCTCCGAACCCGGCGGCAAATTCTCTGAACGTACGAAAGCCAAACACCCTCCTCAACACGCTCACCGGGACGCATAAGGGCGGGCGAAGGAAGATCCAAATCTAACTCTAAGAGGCTGTGTGCCTCCCGGGAATACGCCCCCACACCGGCGAGCCGGAGCTGGGAGCTGCCCCATCTCCAGGCATCCCTCCAGGTGACCAAGCCTCAACCCCCTCCCTGGCCCACCTCGGCCAGCATACGCTCCTCTTCTTCGGAACGCAGTAGATTGACCAGGGGATCAATGTCCCCGTCGAGGATCGACTCCAGCTGGTGAAGCGTCTGGTTGATCCGGTGGTCGGTGACCCGATTCTGCGGGAAGTTGTACGTGCGGATGCGCTCACTGCGATCTCCGCTTCCCACCTGGGCCCGACGCTCCTGGGACATCTCCTGCTGTCGCTGCCTCTCCATTCTGTCAAGAATGCGGGCTCGAAGCACTTTCAACGCCTGGGTCCGGTTCCTGTGCTGGGACTTCTCATCCTGGCAGGTGACCACGATTCCCGTAGGCACGTGGGTGATGCGCACCGCGGACTCGGTCTTGTTCACGTGCTGCCCTCCCGGCCCGCTGGCGGTGTACGTGTCGATCTGCAGGTCCTGCGGATCGACCTCAACGTCCACTTCCTCGGCCTCGGGCATCACCGCAACCGTCGCAGTGGAGGTGTGAATTCGGCCACTGGACTCGGTTGTCGGCACGCGCTGTACGCGGTGGACCCCACTTTCATACTTGAGTTCGCTGTAGACACGCTCACCTGCCACTGACAGAATGGCCTCACGAAGACCACCCAGATTCGTTTCGCTGATGGTCACCGTTTCTGTCTTCCATCCCTTGCGTTCCGCAAACCTGCTGTACATGCGGAATAGATCGGCGGCAAAAAGCGAGGCCTCGTGACCTCCCGCCCCGGCGCGGATCTCCAGGTAGACGTTCTTTTCATCCCGCTCATCGGGGGGAAGCAGCAGGCGCCTCAAATCCCCCTCCAGGGTGTCAATCCTGTCCTTCAGGGCAGCCATTTCTTTCATTAGCCAGCTGATGTCCTCATCCTCGTCGGAAGACGCAATGAGTTCTTCCGCCCCAGAAAGATCCTCAGCTGCGGCCTGCATCTCGTCGTAGGTCTCCAGGACCTGCTTGATGCGGCTGTGTTCCTTGATGTATTTTCTCCAGGTATCCCTCTGGGCAATAATCTCCGGATCACTCATCAGGCCGTTCAGTTCCCGGTATCGTTCCCGGAGTGGATCCAGCTGTTCCTGATAGTCGGTCACGATGGACCACCATTCTCTTTATTGTCCAGGCATCCCTTCAGGGCCGCGACGGCCACCTCCAGCTGTCCATCATCGGGCTCCCGGGTGGTCAGCTTCTGCAGCCAGACCCCGGGCGCAGTAACAAATCGCAGCAAACCACTGTCGCTGCGGGACGCCAACATGATCATTTCATAGGCAATGCCGGCCACGATCGGCAGCATCAGCAACCGGATTCCGATCCGGCCCCACACTGATGGCCAGCCGAAAAATGCAAAAATAACCACGCTCACTGCGGCCACCATGAGGATGAAGCTCGTACCGCAGCGCACATGGGCCGTCGACTGGGGACGGGCACCCCCAACGGTTACCGGGCTCCCGGACTCCAGGGCGTTGATCACCTTGTGTTCAGCCCCGTGATACGCTAGAACCCTGGCAATGTCTGGAATCAGCGAGATCCCGCCAATATAGGCTGTGATCACGGTCAGGCGAATGATCCCCTCAACCACATTCAACAGGATCCCCCGGGCAATGTACGCTCCTGCGAGGGAAGTGAGCAATGTGGGAAGCAAGATGAAGAGAACCACCGCGGCACCGACAGCCAGAACCACGGTCCCGACCATTTCTGTGCGGGAGAGCTCCTCATCAGCGGACCCCGCCTGGGCATTCGCAGAGAACATCAACGCCCTGACTCCCATTTCAAGGGACTCAACCAATGAAACCGCCCCCCGTATGATGGGCCAGGCCAGCGGAGGATAGCGCTTTGCAAGAGGACGCACATCCTCAGAGTGGACACTCACACCGCCATCCAGTGAGCGCACAGCGATAGCCATTCGCTCACCGCTGCGCATCATGACACCCTCGATTACTGCCTGCCCTCCAGCTTTCACGCTCCCCTCCATTGTTAACCCCTCTCAATCATCCAGACTTCTCCTCGGCATTCCCCTTATCTTTATCACCGGTACCGTATTTCTTGTGGAATCGCTCGATGCGACCTCCAACCCTTGCCCTCTGCTGCTTTCCGGTGTAAAAAGGGTGACAATTGCTGCAGATTTCAACGCGAAAATCGTCCTTGGAAGACTTGGTCTTGAACTCCGCTCCACAGGCACAACGAATCGTGATCTCTTTCATCTCCGGATGGATATCTGTCTTCATCTTTATATACCTCCCATGCTGTCTGTACCTCTCGCCCCCTAAGGGGCATCCATCGAATTATAGCACGCAAAATTGAAAGCAGCCAAGGGCGGGTCGGGTAGGAAGGATATGCCAGATGCCCTCAATCAGGGGCATCCGGCTGGCAGGCATCTGTGAGTGGGTCTTCAGCGAGACACATGGCGCATGGGGTCCACAGGCTCACCCCATACATGCAACTCCAGGTGCAAGTGGGGTCCTGTAGATCTACCGGTGCTGCCAACAAGGGCTATTGGGCTCCTGGCACTGACCACATCACCCCTGCTCACCAGGATTCGTGAGGCATGAGCGTAGAAGGTCTGGTACCCTCCCCCGTGATCTAGGCGCACCGTCAATCCATAGGTGCCCTTCCAGCCCGCCTCTACCACGGTACCGGAGGCAGGGGCCAGGATCTGGGTGCCTGACGGAACAGCGATGTCAACACCGTAATGGAAGCCGCCCCAACGCGGCCCAAAGGGCGAGGAAATGCGGCCCGGCACAGGAAGCGGCCAGAAAAACCTCTGGGTCTGTCGCCCCGCAACGACGGCTGTTGACGTCGATGCTCCCACTCCTGCCCCTGTGGGCAGAAACAGAATGTCTCCGGGTCGTATGAGCGAGGAACCATTCAAACCATTCTTCTGTGCAATGGTACTCAGAGGAACGCGATATCGTATAGAAATGTCCCACAGAGTGTCGCCTGAAGCGACCTCGTAGTATATGCCATCAGTGGGAGGAATCAGCAGAACATGTCCAACACTGATCAGGTTGGGGTTCGTGAGCCTGTTGGTCAGAGCGAGGGTATGAACACTGACACCGAAACGCATCGCGATCTGCGACAGCGTGTCTCCAGGCTGCACCACATGGTGGTGGGCAACCGAGACCGATCCCCCGATCCCATCCTGCAAATCCTCAGGTTCATCCAGTTCCTCCACTGCATCTTTGCACGGTTCTTCAACGGGAACCTGACTACCTGGGGAGTGCTGCTCTACCGGCCCCTGCAAGGTACCGGGCCAGCCGTGTTCAACCGGCGCTTCATCGTGAAAACCGACAGGGTCGGTTTCGCCCGTCACGAGGTTGGCGGCGGCAACTGCCAACACCACGATCATCAGAGCACCGACGAATCTGTGCACTCCCGCTCGAAATAAGTCAGGCACGTTCTTCACCCCTCTCTAGTCACAAGTCACGCTATAGGTTGTACCAGAGAGGGTGATTTATTCATCCAGCATCTACTACGAAGTATCGTGCCTGCAGGTGAACGTCCATCCTGTCCTTCGTCCACAAGGCGTAGAGAATCGTACAGCTTCTAGAAGGTCGAATGAAGGATTTCTAGAAGATCAGCGTTGGATTTTGTCTGGCGGATCAAGCGACTAAATTCCTCCATAACCTCCGCAGAATCCATGTCAGCTGTGGACTTCCGGAAGCGCCACATAACCTCCAGCTCCGTCTCGGAAAGCAGAAGCTCTTCTTTGCGAGTCCCGGAACGCTTGACGTCGATTGCGGGGAAGACTCGGCGTTCCGCCAGCTTCCTGTCAAGGTGCACCTCGAGGTTACCCGTGCCCTTGAACTCCTCGTAGATCACATCGTCCATCCGGCTACCCGTATCAACGAGCGCCGTTGCCAATACCGTCAGACTCCCACCATCCTCGATGTTGCGCGCGGCACCGAAGAACTTCTTCGGCCTGTGTAGGGCGCTGGGATCCAGACCTCCGGACAGCGTTCTCCCGCTGGTGGGAATGACCAGGTTGTGGGCCCGGGCCAGCCTGGTAATGCTGTCGAGCAGGATCACGACATCCTTGCCCTGCTCCACCAGGCGCTCTGCCCGTTCGAGGACCATGTCCCCGAGCTTCACATGATTCTCCGGCATCCGATCAAAGGTAGAGGCAAGGACCTCTCCCTTGACAGACCTCTCCATGTCAGTGACTTCCTCGGGACGTTCATCGACCAACAGCACCATGAGATTTATTTCGGGGTAGTTCATGGTAAGGCTGTTGGCGATCTTCTTCAGAAACACCGTCTTTCCCGCCTTCGGAGGCGACACGATCAGGCCCCGCTGTCCCCGTCCAACGGGAGCGATCAGGTCCATCAGCCGGGTGGACACATCATTATCCTCGGTCTCCAGGGAGTAGCGATCATCAGGAAAAACCGGGGTCAGGGCGTGGAAGGGAATCCTTTTCTTGGCATTATCGGGATCGTCTCCGTTGATGGCCTCTATGCGCAGAAGCGCAAAATATCGCTCCGAATCCTTGGGAGGACGGGCCTGCCCCGTGACCTTGTCACCCGTTCTGAGGTCGAACCTTCTGATCTGAGAGGGAGAGACATAAATGTCATCGTCACTGGGCAGATACGAGAACTGCCGGATGAATCCGAATCCATCGGCCATGACATCGAGTATGCCCTCCACAAATATGTGTCCTTCGTGTTCGGTCTTGGTCTTGAGGATCTCGAAAATCAATTCTCTCTTTCTGAGGTTGGTATAACCTTTGATATCCATCTTCTTTGCCAGCTGGTACAACTCGGAAAGGCGTAAATCCTCCAGGTTTCCCAACTGTAACATCGTTTGCTCCAACAAGCTCACCTTCCTAAATCTCGGGCTTTACAGCCCGCTGCAGTGACTCCCAGTCGCTCAGAAAACGTTCCAGGCCCGAATCGGTTAAAGGATGGGCAACCATGCTCTCCAATACGCCGTACGGCACGGTGGCGATGTCCGATCCGGCAAGGGCCGATTCCATGACATGTCTCGGATGACGCAGACTGGCAGCTATCACGCTCGTCTCGATATCATGATATGCAAAAACCTCTACAACATCCCTGACCAGACCTATGCCGTCCGCGCCTATGTCATCCAGTCTTCCCACAAAAGGGCTCACAAAGGCTGCCCCTGCCCTGGCCGCCAGCAAGGCCTGCCCGGAAGAAAACACGAGTGTGACATTGCAGGCAATTCCCTCCGCGCTCAGTCGCGCCACGGCCTTGAGGCCTTCGGGGATCATGGGAATCTTGACCGCCACATTGTCGCCCAGTTTTACCAGCTCCCGGCCCTCCGCCACCATATCCTCAGCGCGAGTCGAGATCGCTTCCACGCTGATCGGACCCGCAACCAACTCCGCAATCTCCTCTATGACATCCTTCACATCTCGGCCCTCACGGGCTAATAGAGACGGATTGGTGGTCACACCCGACAGAATCCCCCATTCACTCACCTCTCTTATCTCATCTATGTTCGCAGTATCAAGGTAAAGTTGCATCAATACCCCTCCTCGCAACAGGCGAGCACCCTTCAGGTGGTCCTCTGCCCAGATATTCACATTAAGTCTATCGGGAGTTAAAGAAGTGTTCCCTCCTGGCTTGTATGATCGGATTCTCGTAACTGCCGTCGGAAAGCAAGCTGAGCAACCCCTGACGGTACTCGACAAGCTCAGCCCGTGACAAGACTGGCACACTCAGGCGCACCGGCGTAGACCATTCCTCATCCCCTGAATTGAAACGAACCTCGAAACTGCTCAATCGACGATTACTTTGTGGATGTGGGACAGACATGCTGATCGTACCACCTTCATCTAAAGTATACAACTGATCGTCGATCAACACCACTCCCTCTGCGGGCCGCAGGTCGGCACTGTTGCGGATGACCATGCGGGGCTCTGCCAGGGGGCTGATGAAAAGCGAGGGTGCAAACACCACGGTGCTGCTGCCCACCTCCGCGTGAAGCCAGACCTCCGCCAGCCTGTTACCCTCAATGGTCTTCAATCCCACCAGGGCCCAATGATCGCCCTGACGGGTTGGAACCGCGAGCCGCACATGCAGGTAGTGGGCCCCATCGGCACCCAGCGCTGGGCCGTTGACCTGGATGTCGTGGGTCCTCGGCCAGACCTGGGCCATCACTTCGTAGTCACAGACCTCCTCGGCATTCGGGCGGGTCACCAGCATGTAGTTCCCGGGAACAGGACTCTGCACCTGCAGGAACTGACCATCGCTCTTGAGACGGGATTTAAGCACTTCCTGTACGCTTCCATCCTCGAGGTGTCGGTATACGAACAACTCGATCTCGGCATCCGCTTTCGAGACATTTCCAGACCACAGGGTCAGTGCATCCGCACCAGGGGTAACTTCGAAGTCGATGTAGTGGGCCTCACCCGGGGCAGTCGTCAGACGCTGTCTCGGTATGACGACCACATCCTCGGGATTTCGAATCCAACCGATCCCCAACGGCTGCATCGTCTCCAGCAGGGCAGCGACCTCTCCGGCATCGCCTCCCACATCGACCTGGATACGGGTATTAATGTAGTCAGGGGTCGCTTCGGGCCGGGAGAAACGCCATCCCACCTGCCCTGGAGTGAGAATCAGGGACCCTCTAGTCAGCACACTGGCCTGGAACTGGTAGGTGCTTGAACTCAACCCGTAAAAAGACAGTGAGGGCGCGCTGCTGACGATAACCTCCCATACTCCAGCTTCCGGGCGCTGGATCACCCAGGACGTGTTCACAACCGGCCCTCCCGCGGAACTGTAGCTTCCCGCGCCGATGTTTGGGCTGACATACAGGCGCTGGCCCTGGGGGTTTACAATCTGAAAGGAGACCCGCCCAGACTCAGCATCCGAGACCTGCAAGCCTACATCTAGGTGAGAGGCCCCTTCGGGCACACTGAAGAAATGGCGGTCCCACTTCCCGGCAGACAGGTCGCCCGCCCGGATGATGTGGGGCTTCTCCGCCGACAGTTCAACGGGACTCAGGATCGTATGCAGAAGGCGTGCATCAACCCCGGAAGTTCCCCCGTCGTTTGCGATCAGAAATCCGCTTTGAATCGTAGAACCCGACGCTTCACCGTAATGGACAGGAACAGAAAGCCGCGCATTCCCGGGCAAAATGAGGTCATCGAGGGCCGTACGAACGGCAGTCAGGCCAGCAATACCTAAAGATACCCGCGAGGGACTATGGCCCGGGTTTTCCAGTATCATGTGCAGGGTCCCGGGAACCGTATCCCTGAGATAGATGCCCTGGGGATCCATCTCCATCATGGGGCGCTCCACCATGACCCCCGAACTCACCCCGAGGGAGATCCCTGCGATGGCGCGAGGGTCCCGGCGGAGATAATGCCAGGAGGCCATCGCGTCGACCACACCGTAGCCCTGTTCCACGGGAAGGTAACCGCTGAGAGGCTGGGCGCCCTCCTCAATGCTCCGCTTCACACCGTGCATCGTGGCACCCAGGTCAGCATCCCTGGCCGCCTCCACCAGGAGAGCTGCCACTCCGGTCACGTGGGCGGCCGCAGAGCTGGTCCCCTCAAAGAAACCCCAGCCCTGGGAAAACATCCACGGCGGCACCGGAGTGTACATGCTTCCCGGTCCCAATACCGAGGGAGCCAGGGCTCCGTCCGCCCTCGGCCCGACGGAGCTGTACTGCCAGACAGCCGGCTCTGACAGACTATAACCATAATCCCGTCTGACAATCTCGGGCAGCGCGGCCGCTCCAACGGACAGGGTCCACCGGGAGTCGCCCGGTGTATAGGCAGTGGCCAGTCCAGGCCCTTGATTTCCGACAGCGGTGATGATCAACACATCGTACATCTGGGCCATCTCGGCCAACGCCTGCGATTCACGGGAGCTTCCACTGCTCAGGTCATGCAGCCCGGTCACGCTAACGTTGATAATATCTGCTCCCGCTCTGGCCGCATATTGAACGGCATGGATGACATTCTCCCAGCTGCCCGAACCCGTCGAAGACAGGGCTTTGAGGACCATGAGATCCACCCCTGGGGAAACGCCACCTCCATAATTTCCCCCGGTAGCGGCCAGCACCCCTGTTACCTGGGTCCCATGTCCGTTTCCATCAAAGCCCAAATTGACCAGCCGCCCCCCGCGATCCATCTCCGTAACGACGAAATTCATGGCAGATTCCGCGGCAAAAACGATGGTTCCAGGCATCCCTCCCCGGTCAAGGGGCGTAAATAATTCTTGTTCGCTCAGAATTCCATCACCGTTGATATCCACGTAGACAGCATCATAAACCCCACCCGCGGCGGTCCTCAGCGCTGCCACCAGCACCCGGTCCTTCGAGGAGCCACCGGGGAAGAAGAAACTCTCCTCGACCCATCCACACTTCAGAACACCACCGACGGGCCCGGGGCCCTCGATGATGAAGCGCTCGTTCTGAAAATAGAACTCGCTCCCGGAAACACTGATCTCCGTCCGGGTGAGCACGTCTCCCTCGGCCAGCCGAGAACCGGGCGCCGTGCGAGCAGCGCGCTGCTCCACGCTGCCGATCCCAGTGAAGTCCATCCACTGTACCGGGCCTGGGCGCCCAGAGAAGATTCCCGGAACCAGTGGGTCAACCCCAGTGTCCCCCACCGCAACCAGAACACCGCTTCCATCTGCCCCCATGGCGTCCCGGAGGGCGCTGGCGCCGATGACCTCACTGTTGGAGACGTGTCGCTGGCCATACTCGTCGCCTTCAATGGGCCCCAGGATGCCCGCCACCGCACCCGTCGTGTCCCGTTGGGGCATGGGGTCATCCTCCGGTCCCATCAGCGGCGACGTCGGCACGTGGACCCTGTAGCGTTCATCGAAATCGTAGGGAGGGGGCTGCGAGATGACGCCCTGAAGCCCAAAAACCTCCGCATACATGATCTGGGATGTGTCCCGGGCCCGGACAACGCCCAGGTACATCCCCGTCTTCAACCGTTGGGAACTCACCTGGAGCCCCTGGGCCTCAAAACGGCTGTTCGCCGTAATCCGGCCGGTCACCGTCTCCCCTGCCCCGGTGATCCACTCGATGATACCCTCGGCACTGTCAACCCGCTCGATCACACCCCACGAGTCGTACCGGACCGCATCAACGTGCCTCAGAACGGGGGTATCTGGCCCCACAGTGAGATAGACGCGGTCTCCCGGACGCAGATCAGGGGGCAGCGCAGATGATCCCTGTCGGAAGAAATCCGTGCCTTCATTCCAGAATACGTCCACGGGGTCTCCGGAAGACAACGAGCCCAGATCGGCGGCCGCCGACCAGAAGGCCGTCCCCGCCCACCCAGACAGAGGCTCCTCTCCGGTGGCCGAATCCAGCGGGCGAACCCGCAGCCTATTGGCCGCAAGACTGATGCTCTCCAGTACTGCTGCAAAGGACAGGTGAGGAACGTCGGCCCAGATCACCTCGCCCTGATCATCGATCAGCAATTTTATGTAAGCGCCCCGCGAGACCTCATCCACCGAGATCTCAACATCGCCGCTGTAAAGGACGACTCCATCCAACCGGGCCTCCAACACCTGGTCGCCGGGAAGACCAAGTGTAACCACACCCGTCCGGGAGGACACCGCCAAAACCTCTCCCGAAAGGGTGTACAACGAACCCTGAATCTCAAGGGCCCTCCGCAGAAGGACCACTGCCTGACCCCGGGTCACCATGTCCTGCGGACGGAAGGTGCCGTCAGGAAACCCCCTGAAAAGATCCACTTCGAGGCACCACGCAACCGCAGGGGCAGCCCATGCGGGCAACGCAGCAGAATCCGACAGAGGCTGTCGTTCTTCCTCCGCGTCCGGGTATGAGAAGAAACGATGCATCAGACCAGCCATCTCTGCCCGGGTGAGCCCCTCATCAGGCTGGAAAGTCCCATCGGGGTATCCAGATATGAGGTCTTCCTCGGAGGCCGAATACACGAAGGATCGAACCCAATGGGTCTCATCCACATCCAGGTACATCGACTCGGGATAGATCACCTCTCGAGATGGGTCTGCGGGCTGAACCCTCACCACACCAAAGGCTGCGACCATCATCTTCACCATCTCGGCGCGGGTGATCGCCTGGTCCGGCCGGAAGGTCCCATCGGGATAGGCGTCAATGACTCCCATCCGCTGTAGAAGCAGAACATCCCGGGCCGCCCAGTGCCCCTCGACATCAACGGGCATTGATCGGTCGGAACTCACCGCCTGAACGTAGATTTCCTCCGGTGCCTGGTAAACCAAAGACCCCGTCACGGCAATAGCTATCATTGCCATAAGCCACAGCAAGTTGCTTATGCGATGTGCTTTAAGCCGAGACATGTTCAACCCCCATCAGGGATAGAGAACACCCATCTACTGTGCGGGACCCGAGGATGTGGTCGGAAAGATAGATAGATCGTAATACGTCAGAGTATCAAGAACCCGTGCCCCCGTACTGGCAAGGTGATCACCCGAGGCAACAGCGACCGCCCCCGCATCTTGGGCCATCTGAACCTGGACATTCACCCCAAGGAACACCTTGCCCTTCACCTCTCCCGAGGGGGATACGAGCAGAAGGTAATGCGATTCCTCAACCCCGGAATCCAGATTCTCAGAGACCACAAGATGCGCGGTCACTCGGCCCCTGCCATCAATGGCGACGTCGTTGATGCGAAGATAATCCTCGCCATCCCCTCCTAAACGCAGAAAATACCTCCACACAGGGTCTCCGGTATCCATGTCGTACAGAAAGATGCCACCTGCCCTCCCTACATTATACACTAGCAAGGTCGCACTATCAGCATCCACATGAAGATCGTTGTACCCACCCGCAAAGAGCAGTTGATGCCAGACAAGCCCCGCTGACCGGTCAAACATATACAGGCCACTGTCCGGATCGACAGTGGTCAGGACGATCCTCCTGCCCTCGTCGACGACACCAACTCCCCCCCTGAGACTCGTCTCCAGGTCTTGTTGCCACACAGGCGTCGCGGCTCGATCCAGGATCTCCACGGCCTCTCTGCTTTCCAGGAGGATGAGATCCGTGCCCGGTATGAAGCGGAAGAGGGCCCCAGCGTCCGTCTGAACTCGGCCGAGCGCCTGCCCCAGTTCCAGGTCCACGGTGACCATCTCTGCACTCAGACGGTCTACCAGTGCAAGGGTCTCACCGGCGGGACTCAGCAGAAAAGAGGTCGTGCCCGACAAAGACCTTTCATAGGTGACCGACCCGTCCTCGCCCAGGATCCTCAAAGATCCCGTTCCATTCGTTCCGTAAAGGGCCAAGCCAACCCGCAACGAATCCTCCGCCAACACCTTCACATTGGCACTGACGAAGTATCGCTCCGCAGAGGTGTAGGTCCAGATGGTCTCGCCCGAAACATCGCTTGCCCGCACCCGGTACCGGCCGTCCCAGCCTCGCTCAACTGAGGCTGTGATCCGACCCGTACACGACAGTGAAAATCGAAGATTGCGAAGCGAAGATAGGGACCAGGATGGGTCCAGCGAGAGCATCTCCAGGTCCTGAAACTCCAGGATCAGAGGTTCCGTCGAATCGCTCTGCTCGTTGTCTTGCTGCACAGCAACCGCCGGTAGCTCAGCCATCGTACCATCATCTCCGACCACCGGCAGATCAGCCACACAGCCGGCAACCGGGGTGAGCATCAGCAGCAGTATCAATGCGGAGAGCCTAACACTGTCACAGAACACCGCGAGCCTCCCAATGAGATTCCAGATTTGATCATCCTACGCCATTCGCCGCCGCGGCGGCGCGTGTGCCCGAGCAGCAAATCGCGACCGCCCTCGGCTCACAGGCACAGCTTGCGAGATACCTTCGCCATATCACCGACTCGAGACCTGCCCCCACAATACGCGAATGGAGTGGAGCAGCTGCCGATCTCTGAGAAGCCACTCTTCCTCCGGAAGGAGATCCTCGAGAGAAACGTCGGGCTGATCCGGGGGCTGATCCATGGAATCGGTCAGCTCGGCCAATGTCTGAAGGGTCAACATGTCGGCCATTCCAGTAACCCTGAGCCCGTGATCGCGCTGGAACATCGCCACCGCTCTCCGGGTCGGCAAGTCATAGACGCTGTTGAGGCCATCGGATAAATACCCCAGGGCCTGGAGCCGCAACTGCAGGGAGAGAACCTCTGCTCCCTGGTCACCCGGACCCAGGGGTGTCTCACCCAGGGGTAGGGGCTCCGGGCCGCCGCGCGTCGCACCAGAACGGGAGATGAAAACATCGGGAGCCAGTCCCTGTCCAGCGATTCGGGTCCCCGAAGGCAACACAAACTCTGCGGTCGTGAGCCTGAGACCTCCCTCTCCGAGGTCGAAAAGCGACTGAACGGTACCCTTGCCAAAGGTATGGGTTCCCACCAGCGTCGCATTCAACCGGTCACGAGCTGCCCCGGCCAGGATCTCCGAACCACTGGCCGTGTAGTCGTCGACCACGAATACCAGCGGGATCTCGATCCCCGGGGTCTCGGACTCATACTCCGCCAGCGGTCCTTCCCGGGTGATCGTCTTGAGGATCGGCCCGGGGGGCACAAGGTGCTCCGTCACCTCGATGGCAGAGGACAGGATTCCGCCGGGATTGCCGCGGAGATCGACCAGCAGCCCCTCGACGTCAAGCTGCTCCATGGCCCGCTTCATCTCATCCGGAGTGCTCTCAGTAAATCGGTCGATAGAGATGAAGCCCAGGCGGACACCCTCAAGTTCCACCTCTTCAAAGGAGAGGGTGGGAAGCACCACGCGTTCGCGCTCCACAACAACGGGCTCCAGCTGCCTTCCGGCCCTCAACACCGCAATCAGGACACTCGATCCCTCGGGTCCCCGGATCAGGTCGCCGATTTCCGCAAGACCCATCCCCCCCACGTCAAGGCCGTCAACTCGCACGATGATGTCACCGGGGCGCAATCCGGCCCGGGATGCGGGTCCACCGGAAAACACATCGAGAACCTGTGCTCCCTCCGGGGCAGAAATCATCCTCAAACCCACTCCTGTGTATCCCCGGTTGCGATAGTTGTCCATCATGGAATCAAGGGATTCCCGGTCGATGAACTCAGCATAGGGATCATCAAGGGATGACATCATGCCCTGGATCGCCGCATGCAAAAGCTCGTCCCGGTCCACGGGTTCCAGCGACCTACCCGTGATCAGATCCAGGATCAGGTTAAACAGGTCTAAGAGTTCGTCGTCTTCCGATGAGGACGGCCCGGCCCACACCTGGACAGAGGGGGCAACGAACGCCCCCCAGGTCAACATGCCCAGCAAGAAGGCCACAACGGACACCATCGCCGCAGTTCTAAAGGATAGCCTTTGCAAAATTGATCTCCTCTCCCGTTTTGCAACGGTTCAATTCTAAAGGTCGCTCCGTGCGCAATTGTCGCCAGCCTATGCGACCGTGGGTTCAATGCAATACGACCACCATCCAGGATAGCAACCTCTGGTCAGAGTGGCTATTATTATCATAACCCAAAGAGGGTCCGAAGCACATCGGAACGTCTTGCCAGAAGCCGGTTCTCCGTGGCCCAAAAAGAAGACCAGGGGCGATGATCCCGCCTACCCCCACGAGCCTGTCACGTTGATCTTCACATCCGGGCAACCAGCCGCCCATCGCAGCCTGCCACAGCACCCGGGGCCTTCAGAGCCAATCCAACCCCAGCCGCTCATAGATCCTGGACAGAAGGGGTGTCAACACGTCGACTAAAGTCGGGATGATGGGTGCTCCTCTCATGTGAAAACCGAATACAAGAAAGGCATAGACGCCCGCCACCACCCAGAGCCCGGTAAAGGCCGCCAGCTCCCCCCACTGCTTCCGGTTGACCAGTGGAGGCACCTGCAAAAAAGCGAGAGCCATCATCACGATCAATACCCCTACCACCTTCTATTTTCCCCCTCGGCTTTGCAGCGAATCTGTCGTCAGCCCGGTCCGGGCGATGTTCACATGCACCTCGATGTCAACAACCAAGGTCGGAAAGATCTCATCCCAGTGTTCCCCGATCTCATTCCATAGTCTGTAATTCTTTCGATATATGAGATTACCGAGCCCAAGGATATCAGAGTTCATTTCCTGCGACCGGGCCAAGGTGGACTCGATGCGGCCGCGAAGAGATTCCGCCGCTCTCCTCTCGAGAGATCGAATGAACTCACTTTCGAGCGCCAGGTTGCCCTGTGCCGGAAAGCTCTGAATCTCCCCCTCGCCGTGCAGGGTGAGCTCAATGCTCACTCCGCCGTCATCGTGAACAGGTCGCATATGGTGCATCACCTTCGAGAGGCTGAGGCTTATGGGCGTCTCCTCCCCAGGAGGCTCGATCAACATCGTGGAGCGAAATGCCCTCCCACTGGCGTAGGCCCATCCGACAACCTCCTCCCCGTCGGCCCACCCCACCATGCGGTCTCCCCGGAACAGGGCCGCTCCCCCGGCCGTCGCCGGTGGGACATGCACATGTTCTTCCTCCCACTCCTCGACCAGAACCTCCATTTTCCCGATCAACATCTCCTGCCCAGGTGCGGCCAGCCTCATGTACAGGTCCGTGATCCGCTTTGCTGGAAACGTCGAACGCTCAAGGGGCAACGTAAACATCAGCCGATCCAGACCCTTGGCACCCGTCTCGTCAAGGGGAGCTTCGCTCTCCATCAGCATGCGCAGGTCACCGGTAACAACGGCAACTAGGGCCCCTGTTCTCAACTGTCGCTCCCGTTCAAACAGGTCCATCACCGGCCCAATTCCCCGCCTTGCCAGTTCCTCCGATAACAGTACCACCTCGGTATAGGCCCAGAAGAGTTCCCGGCTCGTTCCCGGGGCCAGGTTGTGCATGGCGTCCAGTGGCGTTCGCCCGTTTGCAGAAACTACCCAGAAGGATCTGGCTTCGCCGCCTCCTCCGTCCCCATTTTGTCCGCCTGTGAGGGCAAGAGGGTTGCTGATCTGGGCAATGACGTGAAACCCACCCCCCTCTTCCACATCGAAGGCCAGGGCCATAACCGGGGCCCGGAGTTCCGGATCCCGCCGATCCCAGCAGCCGTTGAGAAGCGCGATGGGGACCATGACCAGGATCGCCAACACCATCCTGCGATTCATCCTATTCCCTCCCCAGCAAACGTCGATAGAGGTAAGCCAGCCACAGGATTCCCATGGGAACGACGATAGCAAAGGTCTGGATGGGTGCCATAACCGGAGGGCTGAAGAAGGTCCGAATCTGGAACATGTCCCGATAAGACTGCGTAGCGAGCGCCACACAGATCACCATGATGGGCCCGATCAGCGGGCGATAGGTACTGAGCCCCAGAACCTGAGAAAGGCCCCAGGTGGCCACCAGTAGGAAGACGGACAGGCCAATGAAGAGGCCAAAACCCCAGGAAAATACGGTCAGGATCTCCACCCGCTCGACAAACTCGCTAATCTGAAGCGTCCTTACCATTGCAAAGAACGGAAATGTCGACCGAGATCCCCGATCAGGCCCAAGCATAACGATGACGCTGCCAGCGACCAGCGTCAGGACGAGGGAAGACGCGGCCAGGGCATAGAGTGCTGTTTTGAGGGCCTTCACGGGTTGGGTGGTTGTGGGAGTGAGCATGAGCAGACTCAGGTACTGGGCGATGATCAGGGTGGGGACCAGGGCCCCCCTCAATACCGGGGCCATTCCCCGGCTCATGATCGGCTCCAGGTTCCCCAATAGGAACCGCATCTCAGAAAGGGGAATAAAGACCAGAGCAAGAGCGATCATCAAGACGAAAAAGGGAAACAGTAGATCAGCTGCCCGACCGATTACTTCAACGCCAACGTGAGCAGCCAACCCGGCAACGACGACCATGACGCTGATAATGAAGATAAGGGGGGTTGTCGGAAGAAACCCGGTGATAATCGCCTCTGCGTAGACCCGGACGTCGGTCGAGGCTATGTGGAGGTAGTTGAGGATGAACAGCAAGCTGAGGATCCTCCCTCCCCACGTCCCCAAGAGTTTCTGGCTGTACTGGACGACGGTCAGCTCAGGGAAGCGGATGCTCAGGACCCCGATCATCACCACCAGGATTGCAGCACTGAAAAAGCTCAGAATCTAACTGATCCACGCATCCTGAAGGGCATCAGCCGCGGTCAGAACCGGCAGAGTGGCCATCACGATCGTGGTGCGCATCATGAACAGGAAATAGAAGAGCT
Source organism: Clostridia bacterium (assembly GCA_003566675.1). GTDB lineage: Bacteria > Bacillota > Sulfobacillia > SLMV01 > SLMV01 > PWUC01. The sequence continues at coordinate 4,471 of PXCI01000243.1, read as the reverse complement.
GACGGTTTGCAATTCTCTCCTGGGGAGGCTTCACTTCTCCTCCCCCCCTTCTTCTCCGCTCTTTTCACCCGGCGAGGGCATCTGTCCGCGGGGCTGCCGCCTGGGCTCACGGTGTCCGACCAGCTTGGGCCGGGTGTCCAAACCCCACCACCAGTTCCGCATTAGATTGTCCTTCATGTCCCGCACGATGAAAGGCGCCAGGGGATTCAGGTACGGCACACCAAAGCTGCGAAGGGAACAGAGATGTACGACGGTTAACAGGAGGCCGAACTGGACGCCGAGCAGGCCGAAGGCGGCTCCCAGTAGCGTATAAGTGAACTGAAGCAACCTGAAGGCAATGGCGGCACTGAAAACCGGAATGCCAAAACCGGCTATGGCGGTGAGGGCGACCACGATCACAACCGCCGGAGAGACCAGGCCGGCGCGAATGGCCGCCTCTCCCACCACCAGTCCCCCCACGATGCTGATGGCCGGTCCGATGGCCGCAGGCAACCTGAGGCCGGCCTCGCGCAGAATCTCGAACAGTAGGCCCAGGCCCAGGACCTCCACGATCAAAGGGAAGGGTACGCCCTCCCGGGTGCCACTTATGCGCAGGGCCAGGTCAACGGGGATCAGTTCCGGGTGGAAGTTCGTCACGGCCACGTAGAAGGCCGGGAGCATGATGGCAAGTAGGGCAGAGGCCCAGCGCAGAATCCGGATGAAGCTACCTATCGGGACCTTTTCGTAGTAGTCATCGGGCGCCTGCAGAAACATGGTGAGCTCGGCCGGAAGAATCAGTGCATGGGGCGTGCGGTTGATCAGCACTGCGACCCTGCCCTCCAACAGCGACCCGCACACCACGTCGGGCCTCTCGGTGCGGAGGAGAAGGGGAAACAGCGTGTAGGGCGTATCTTCGATGAAGTCCTCTAGCTGACCGCCTTCGAGGATCCCATCAATTTCTATTCTACCTATCCGTTCCCGGAGTTCGCCCAGGACACCCTCGGTGGCCAGCCCCTTGATATATACGATGGAAACGGTGGTCCGCGTCAGTTTCCCGATCTCGTGGTTCTCCACCCATAGGTGTGGAACCCTGATCCGGCGCCTGATCAGGGAGATATTTGTTATCACGCTCTCAACGAACCCCTCACGCGGCCCCCTCACCGACATCTCTGCATCCGGTTCCTTAATAGCCCGGGTTTGCCAGCCGGTCGTCTCACAGAGAACTGCCTCGGCATGTCCGTCAACAAGTATAGCGGTATCTCCCAGGGCCATGCGGGCAAAAAGGTCCCCGAATCCGTCCACCCGGCTGATGTTGGCGACAACCATCAAGTTCTCCAGGGAGTTGATGAGCTCCCTGCGTGTCGGATCAAGCCCCATCTTGCGGGTATCGATCATCAGGGCCCGGAGAATCTCTTCCACGGCGGTATCCTCGACCCCAGACAGATCTGCGCCGCTGGGAGCTGGCTGATGGTGAACCGGCGGATGCGCAGATCCGCACTGTCTCCACATAGTTGGCTCAGTGTCTTCAAGTTCGCTTCCAGGCCGGAGGCCAGCTTCATTTCTGCGTCTGCTCATGGCGCTGGCTAATGTCCATCCTATCATCTGGCGGCGGTTCCGCAGCTCTGCCCAGCAACCTCCTGATGAACTGCATGCGCTGTCCCCCCGTCCTCAAGATCGTCCTTAGCGTGTACTATCAGGGACCATTACATGTGAATTGCGGTCAGGTTGACTCGGTGATCCAGGTCCCTGGGCCCAAGACGAGATTGGGGCAGGGTGAAACAAGCCACCCCTGGTACAGCCAGGGACGGGCGAAAGCGTGCTCCGAATAGATGAGAGATCTCAAGAATCAACAACCCGATGTCGGCAAACCGGAGATGTTGAAAGCCGGGAAGTCACCCTGCCCTCCAGGATAGCCCGCATGCAACCCGCGCCCGCACGACGAAGATGTAGGTATCAGCTAGAGTGGGTTGCCGATCTGATGTGGCACGGTCTGGAGCAGCTTCGCCCCGGACCAGCCAGGTGAACGGAGGTTACAGGGGCACGCTCGTTGGGAAAGGGTCGCGTCGAGCGCATGCAGAGGCTTCTTGAGGGTCCCAGGTACCACGTTAACAAGTGCAATCAACGACGAACTGGACACGGTCCGGGCAATAACCATCCTGCAAGCCATAGCTGATGGTGAGACGGATCCTGGGATGGCATCCTAACTATCTGCAGCCTCGGGAAGAAACGACCGCAGTCAAAGACGGCTATGGAGGGATCCTGAGCTCCCACAAAGTCTGGCCATTCAAAGCCGTCCCGATTCCAGCACAACTAGCTATGGCCCGTTCCCCACAATGGGCCAGGGCACAGAGACAGAGGGACATCCAGACAGCAATGTCCCAGCGTATCTCCAGGGCCCTTTCAGTCGTCCGACTCACCGGGATGGGGAACCACCAATACCGGGCAGGTGCTTTTCTGAATCAGCCGGGCCGTGATACTGGGCTGAAACAGGCGCTCCACCATCCTGTGAACGGTAGCCCCGCAGATAATGAGATCCACATCCTCCTCCTCGGCCACCCGCAGGATGCACGCTGAGGGATCATCGGACTCCTCAAGCCTGGGTATGACCTCCACTCCCGCATCCTTCATATGGCGACAGGGGAGTTCAAAGAATTGTCCAAGGTGATCGGGAAACTCCGCAAAAGCGGCACTGAGTCCCTCTTTCTCCCGCTCCTCCAGGTAGCCCTTGGAGTGACTCCAGGGCTCTGGTTGGACGTGCAGGATGATCACCTCGGACGCAGACTCCCTTGCCAGCCGGCAGGCGAAGGTCACGACATCCGATGTGTGTTGCTTCGCCGATACGCAGACCAGCATTTTCATCTTCGCCAAACCTCCCAACGAATTTCGCTACATGACTCCCAGGCGCGGCCACCACAGGGCTGCTACCAGGAGCAAAACCGCCAGCGAAACCAGGGCCACCCAGAACCCAGCGCGGAGGAAATCCCGCGCCTCAAGGTATCCGCTGGAGTAGATGATGGCATTGGCCGGGGTCCCTATTATCATCATATACGCAAAGGAGGAGGAAAGTGCAGTGGCCATCCCGACAAGGATGGGCGAGGAGTTTGTGAGGCGAGCACTCTCGAGGACCACGGGCCCCAGTAGGGCGACGGCCGGACCGTCCGACATCGTCTGGCTGAAGAGGGTCATGAAAACCGAGCTGGACAGGGCCAGTCGTATGCCGGACTCCAGGCCCAGGCGCGTCTGCACCTGCAACATCACCCGGTCCGCCAGCCAGGACGCGGCACCAGAAGCATCCAGGGCCCGTCCAAAGGCTATGGCAGCGAAGTACAGGAGCACGATGCCCCAGTTGATGTGCTGGTAGTCCTCATCCCAATCGGCAAGCCCCACCAGCAAATACACCAGTGCTCCGCCAATCGCGATCAACCCGATGCCGTACTGCTCCCCGACCGTAATCCAGGCGACAAGGACCAGAGCGAAGATCCCCAGGGTCGTCCAGTCGCCGGTGTCCATGGACCCGTTCCTCTGCATTCGATGCACGACCTGTTCCTCGACGTGGCGCAGGTCCTGCCTTTCAGGGCGGTAGAGAAAAAAGAGTATGACCCCGACAATGGGAATGAGGATCACGGTGATCGGCAAAGCCATGGCCAACCACATCCGATAGCTCACCTGGACGCCTGCAATATCCTGAAGATAGGCCATCATAATCACATTCCGGGATCCACCCGAGGGCGTGGCCATGCCGCCGATTGCACAGGAAAAGGCAATGGCCAGCATGAATAACTTGGCCAGGCGGGGATGCTCCCGCACGCCGCCTGCCGCAACCACGAGGGTCGTCCCCACTGGGAGCAGAAGAGCCGCTACCGTATGGTCGGATATGACGGCTGAGCTCATGGCCGCGAAGACCATCACAACCGCCAGCAGGGCGGGAACCCGCGGTGGAGCCATTCGCAGAAACAGCGTCAGGGCCCTCTGATGCAAGTCCCTTCGCACCAGGACCCGGGCCATCATCAATGCACCCATAATGAACAGGGCAGAATCGTGGGCGAAGCTCGCAATAGCCTCTATGGGTGGGCGCACACCGAAGAAGATGATCCAGGTGAGAACCAGGGGAAAGCTGGCTCCAACGGGCAGGGCCTCGCTCACAAAGGTAATGACGAAAAACGCGAGCAGAGCCAGCATTCTCTGCCCCTCAACAGACATTCCCCTTGGAGTGGGCAGAAGCAAGATGACCAGGGCTACCAGGCTGGCGAGCCACAGCCAGCGGCGGGAACTCGCGCCTCTCCATCGGCTCCTCAGGTAGTGAATGCGAATAATCCGATTCACCTCCAACAGAATCTACAGTACCGAATCTTGCTACAAAACTCAACTCAAATGCAAAACGCCCCGCGAGATTCGCGGGGCGTTTTGTGATGCAAATAGGATCCGGCAGCGTCCTACTCTCCCAGGGGGTTACCCCCCAAGTACCATCGGCGCTGGAGGGCTTAACGTCCGT
>PXCI01000339.1 GCA_003566675.1 Clostridia bacterium | reverse complement strand
TGGCAAGGGCAGCCTTTCCCTTTCCATACCGGGATATCATATACAGCTCGGCTGCCGACCACGATTTGAGTCCCTACCTGGTGGCGGCGTTGATCCGGGAGGAGAGCCGCTTCCGAGCGGGCGCTATCTCTGGAAAGGGCGCGAGGGGGCTGATGCAGCTGATGCCGAGCACGACTGAGTGGGTCGCCGATCAGATGGGTATGGATTATGAAGGGATGGATATTCACGATCCCGAGACCAATGTGGCCTTGGGGACCTGGTACTTCTCGCATTTGATGGACCGTTTTCAGTCCATACCTCCTGCTGTGGCCGCCTACAACGGGGGTATGGCCCGGGTGAGCACTTGGATGGACCAGGGGATCTGGACCGGGAGTCTGGAAGACCTCCATCGCATTCCCGCTGAGGAAACGCGAGTGTTTGTCAGAAGGGTCGTCAACAGCTATAGCGTTTACAGCTGGTTGTACGGGGGAATAACACGAGAGAGGGAGTGAAGGATGTGACAGGGGACAACAACGGTCGTGACGATGCAAAGAGGAGAAGATCTCCAGAGAAGGTATTGAGGGATCGCGGAGTGTATCATCTGCCTGACATCCCGGAACTGGAGGAACCAGCCGGTGCCGAGGAACCGGCGGAGTTTGACTGGAAAGATGTCCTTGCCTTTATTATTGCGTCGTACCAGATCATCTTTCCATTCCTGGGTCTGGTGTTGGCTGTGTTCCTGGTTATCTGGGGGGTACTGTGGCTCATGTCTATGTGAGTTTGCCTCTTGATCATTTCCTGGCTCTATGCTACAATTTCTCCTGACGAGGATATGCCGAAGTGGTGGAACTGGCAGACACGCGGTGTTCAGGGCGCCGTGGGCTTATGCCCGTGTGGGTTCGAATCCCACCTTCGGCACCAGATGAATGGATCGCCGAACTCTCTTGCGAGTGCGGCGATTTTTGTGTGTGCCTGCATGTGATTGCTTGATCACGGTTATTGGGTACTGTGAACCGCTATCTGCGAGGGTCGGCAGGGCCTTCCACGGACGGTTTCATTGATGTGGCTCTCAGCCTCATGCTCAAGTGCACAAAAGCTCGATCACAGGTCGACCACAAATCAAATGTGCCCATGAACGGTGCATGCCCGGTGAGTTGACTCGTCTTTCCGTGTCGTATGAGTACAGGCACGGTAGTATCATCACCTCGCAAAATCTGTTTACTGCCCCTTGATCGAGAAGCAAAGAAGAAAGGAGAATGCGCATTCTTATTTGCGACTGGTAACGGACTTTCAGTCGACGTTCGTGTGAAGGGGACGTACCGGGATCGATCCTTTCGATGACATGCAATGCAATTCCGCCATGAGTCACCTGTTGGTGGACAGCCTGTTTGAAACATAGGAACCCGGCGGTGCCGGTGTTTCGATACTCTGGGGCTCTAGAAATGGTCTCCTTCCCAGTCGGCCAATCCGGGGCGGCTGATGCGAAGGATGTCCGGATTTCGCCTCTGGCGGGACGGTTCTGGCATTAAGCGGTCAGAGGCTAGGCCCCGACTGCTGAAACGGCGCAAAAGACGCGTAGAAAGGACCCCGCTCTCCTGTTTCAGAGTCTATACTGAACACCCTTGTTATCCCTTTCACTTGTTGGGCCATACCCCCTTTAGTATAATGATATCGATTGTTCTGGCTCCTCAATGAAGGGAGGTCTTCCAATGTCAGTACCCGATGGTGAAGGATGCGATGAAGCGTCTGACATAACCAGTGACGACCCCTGCGCTTTGACCGGGATCATCTGCGGAATGGATGGGGTTACGGAGGGCGGTGCGGTGAGGATCTCCAATGAAGTACTCGCCATTATCGCCGGCATTGCCACCAGCGAGATCGAGGGTGTGACGGGTATGGCCAGCAGCCTCGTGGAGAGCATTTCTGAGCGGTTCGGCCGACATGATCATGGCCGGGGGGTCAAGGTTGAGACCCAGGAAGATGAAGTGAGTGTTGACATTTTCGTCAACGTAGAATACGGATGCAGGATTCCCGATGTGGCCCGCTCAATTCAGACCAACGTCAAAGAAGCGATCGAGAACATGACCGATCTGCAGGTGAAGGCCGTCAACGTTCATGTCCAGGAAGTGGTCTTCTCGCCCTGCCATGAAGAGGAAGATGGGGAATGAAATCTGCATGCCGGTGCGAATCTAAGGGGCTATCCCCACTGCTGAGGGGGTTTGTCTGGGGTGGGATTCTGACCCTGGGGGCTTCGTTTGTGCTGACCGGGTACTTCCGGCGCCGCGCTGTGTTGATCGGTGAGACGGAGCTGGGCGAGATCCGGATTTCCCGCGAGGCTATGCAAGATCTGATTGTAGCATACTGTCAGCAGGTAGAAGGTATATCCGATGTTCGTGCAAGGGCCACGAGGAGAGGTGCGAGGACGGTCATCGATCTCAACATTTCCGTGGCAGTAGGGACAAATGTTGCATCGGCCGTGGGCCAACTGGTGAGTGCCCTGTATGAGAGAATGGAAGATGTACTTCGACTGGGCCCGGGAGATATCACCGTGGTTCTCAGTCAGATCCGAGTATCCTGAAGGAGATGCCTATACCAGATCATGTCGAGAAGAAAGGCGAGGATATCGGCTCTAGAAACCTTATTTGAGATTGAGTCACGAGAGTCAGAGGATGTGACCTCGGATTCGATAGTGGATATCTGCCATGAGGCTTTGCAGCGAAACGGAGTTGCTGTCGGGGAATACCGTGATTTTGCCGGATCCCTGATTCGAGGGACATGGGAGCACAAGGCAGAATACGACGAGAGCATTGAAGGCAGCTCGCGGAAGTGGTCCTTGCACCGCATCGGAAGGGTTGAGGCGGCTATAATGCGCATGGCGCTTCACGAGATGAGGCGCATGTCAACCCCGCCGAGTGTCGCCATCAATGAGGCAGTCGAACTCACGAAGCGTTATGCATCGGAGCGTGCTGCATCCTTCGTGAACGGTATTCTGGGTTCCCTCGTGGCGGGCATCCAGATAGAGGAATGAAACCGGAAGGAAGAGGTGAGAGGGACAATGTATCGTATCCTGAAGAAGCGCAATCTGACGCCGGTTACCAAACTATTCGTCGTGGATGCCCCTCTGGTCACAAGGCATGTGCAACCCGGACACTTCGTGATCGTTCGAACCGGTGAGGGAGGGGAGCGCATACCCCTCACGGTGGCGGATTTTGATCGCGAAGAGGGAACCATCACCATTGTCGTGCAGGAGGTGGGCAAGACCTCTGCCATGATCAACGAGCTGGAGGAAGGCGATGCGTTCTCCGACTTCGTGGGCCCCCTTGGGCAAGAGGCACCCCTGCCGGAATCCGGCCGCGTTGTCTGCATTGGGGGCGGGTTCGGGATCGCCCCGGCCTATCCCATTGCAAAGGAACTGAACCAGAGAGAGAACGTTGAAGTCACTTCCATCATTGGAGCCAGGACCGCCGATCTTTTGATCCTTGCCGAAGAGATGGAGTCTGTGAGCGAGGATCTCCGGATCTGTACCGATGATGGATCCCTGGGCTATCACGGTTTCGTCACCGGGGTCCTGCAGGAAATGATTGATGGCGGAGAACAGGTCGACGAGGTTATTGCTGTTGGCCCGATGCCTATGATGAGGGCCACGGCCGAGGTAACCCGACCCTACGGCCTAAAGACATGGGTGAGCCTTGATCCCATCATGGTGGACGGCACCGGTATGTGCGGCGCTTGCCGTGTCACCATCAACGGCGAAATGAAGTTTGCCTGCGTGGACGGGCCTTTTTTCGATGCCCATACCGTTGATTTCGAAGAGAGCACCAAGCGCGTGAAGATGTACGTCAAGGAAGAGGAATTGGCGTATAAGAGCTTCCAGCAAGACCATGAGTGCAGGCGTGGAGGTGGGATCAGTGGCTAAGAGCAAAGACGATCGTTGGGTCAAGACTCCGATGCGCGAGCAACCCGCAGAAGAACGGGTAAACAACTTCGACGAGGTCCCCTTCGGATATACCGAGGAAGAGATGATGCGAGAGGCCGAGCGCTGCCTGTCCTGCAAAAAGCCCGATTGTGAGAAGGGATGCCCGGTGGATGTTCCCATACGGGACTTCATCAATCATCTCAAGGAGGGGGAGATCGGAGAGGCTGCCAGGGTGATCAAGTCCACCAACAGCCTGCCTGCCATATGCGGGAGGGTTTGCCCACAGGAGGAACAGTGCGAGGTTGGGTGCATTGTCGGTCGTCGCGGTGAGGCCATTGCCATTGGCCGGCTCGAACGATACGCGGCAGATTGGGCCATGGAGAACGAGCCCGATGCGGATGAAGCCCCTGAGTCCAACGGGCATAAAGTCGCCATCATTGGCGCTGGCCCGGCTGGGCTGACCGCCGCAGGCTCGCTGGCCAGGCTGGGCTACGAGGTCACCGTTTACGAGGCTCTGCACGTGCCCGGTGGTGTTTTGATGTATGGCATTCCCGAGTTCCGCCTTCCCAAGGCCCTGGTCCAGGAGGAAATCGGAAAACTCAAGAACATGGGTGTCACAATTGAGACCAACGTAATCGTAGGCAAGACGATGACCGTCGATGAACTCTTCGAGGATTTTGGTTTCGATGCAATATTCGTGGGTGCAGGTGCAGGCCTCCCCACCTTTGTCGGCATTCCCGGAGAGAACCTCCTTGGCGTATACTCTGCTAATGAGTATCTTACCCGTTTGAACCTCATGAAGGCCTACATGTTCCCAGAGCAGGATACGCCAGTCAAGGTCGGGCGCAGTGTGGCAGTGATCGGTGCCGGTAACACGGCTATGGATGCCGCTCGCACTTCTCTGCGAAGCGGTGCAGAGGAGGTTCACATCGTCTATCGTCGGACGGAGAGCGAGATGACGGCCCGCGTCGAGGAGTATCATCACGCCATTGAGGAGGGTGTCCAGTTCCACTGGCTCACCAACCCGGTGGAGTTCCTTGGCGACGAGGATGGTTGGGTTCGCAGCATGAAATGCGTTCAGATGGAACTCGGTGAGCCCGATGATTCCGGCAGGCCCCGTCCCGTTCCGATCGAGGGGTCGGAGTTTGAAATGGATGCGGAAACGGTCATTTTGGCCCTCGGAACCAGCCCCAACCCGGTGGTATCAAGCACCACCCCGGGCCTCGACACGCACTTCTGGGGCGGCATTATCGCCGATGAGGAGACCGGTGCCACCACTCGCGAGGGTATCTTTGCCGGTGGTGACGTCGTGACCGGGGCCGCCACAGTAATTCAGGCCATGGGTGCAGGCAAAAAGGCTGCAGCGGCTATCGACGAGTACATTCGCAGTAAGGTCGAAGAGTAGACGTGACCGGGGGCCCCTGCGGGCCCCATAGTTTTTGTTCCCAAAGGAGGGAAACCCATGGCGGCAAAGATCATCAGTGGAAACAAGATTGCGAAGCAACTGAGGAAGGACCTCAAGGCCGAGGTTGAGCAGTTGAAGGAGGAGCACGGGGTTACGCCCGGACTGACCGTGGTGCTCGTGGGCGAGGATCCGGCTTCAAAGATCTATGTGCGGAACAAGCACCGGGCCTGCGAGCGGGTGGGTATGGTGTCCAACGTCGTACGACTTCCCGAAGACTCTTCCCATGAGAAGGTCATGGAAACGGTTCAAGAACTCAACGACAATCCCGATGTCCATGGAATCCTGGTCCAGTTGCCCACGCCGGATCAGATCGACGACGAGGAGATCATCAATACCATCGACCCTGCCAAGGATGTCGACGGCTTCCACCCGGTGAACATGGGCAAATTGCTGGCGGGCCAGCCCGAGCTGGTGCCCTGTACCCCCACCGGCGTGATGTACATGCTGGATACCCTGGACATTGACCTGAGCGGCAAGGAAGCGGTCATTGTGGGCAGGAGCAACATCGTTGGCAAACCCCAGGCCCTTCTGTTAATGTACCGGCACTGCACCATTACCATCTGTCATTCTCGCACCCAGGACCTGGCTGGTCACCTGTCCAGAGCGGACATCATCGTTGCCGCGACAGGTGTGCCGAAGATGATCACCGCGGAGATGGTGAAGCCCGGTGCCGTGGTGATGGATGTTGGTATCAACCGACTCGACGATGGGACCCTCGTCGGAGATGTGGACTTTGAGGCGGTCAAGGAAGTGGCAAGCGCCATCACCCCGGTACCCGGGGGAGTTGGGCCCATGACCATCGCCATGCTCCTGCAGAATACGGTGCGGGCGGCTCGAAAGTCCGTCAGCGGCTGAACTGGTTGACAGGGGAGGAATACAGTGCCCGATGAGCTGCGCATCTGGACCGTCGCTGATATAACGGCGGAGATACGAGAGACCCTTTACCAGAACCCCGAGCTTCGCGCTCTGTGGATCCAGGGCGAGGTGTCCAACCTGAGTGAACCGGCTTCCGGGCACTGCTATTTCACCCTCAAAGACGACACATCTGCTCTTCGCTGTGTCATGTTCCGCAGCAATCGGCGTTCGGTCCTGTTTGACCTTCGCAATGGAATGAGCATCCTCGCCTTCGGCCATATCGACATCTACGACCGGAGTGGACAGTACCAGTTCTACATACGTGAGGCCGAGCCGGCTGGCACCGGTGCCCTCCATCTCGCATGGCAGCAGCTGCACAGGCGTCTGTCCGAGGAGGGTCTGTTCGATGAGCACTTAAAGCAGTCCCTGCCCCGTTTCCCGCGCAGGGTCGGGGTCGTGACCTCGGGAAAGAGTGCCGCCTTTCGGGACATCGTCACGGTTATCCGCCGGCGCTGTCCCGGGCTGAATATTCTCCTATGTCATGCATCGGTGCAGGGAGATGCGGCGCCCGGCGAGTTGATTGAGGCACTGGATCGTCTGAACCGCTCAGGTGATGTTGATGTGATTATCATCGGGCGGGGAGGGGGAAGCCTCGAGGATCTGTGGGCATTCAACGATGAGGACCTGGTTCGCGCTGTGCGGGCCTCACAGGCCCCCGTCGTCGCCGGAGTGGGTCATGAGACGGATGTCACGCTATGTGACCTCGCCGCCGACGTGCGCGCCCCCACGCCTTCAGCAGCCGCGGAGTTGGTGGCACCCGATGTCCGCCAGGTGAGGGCAGATCTGAACAGGATCAGCGATGTCATGATCATCCGGCTGCGGCGAACGGTTGGTGTTCGCCGTCAGAGACTGGAGACCGTCTCCTCTCGAAGGCCCCTCACACGTCCTGAGGATCTGGTGGACAGGCGTCGGCAGCACCTCGATGCTCTCATGATGCAGCTTTGCAGGGCGCAGGTCCATATTCTGCGGGACAGGAGACTGCGTCTCGAGTCCCGCAGCGAACGCTTGAAGGCCCTGGATCCGGCCGGGGTGCTGGCCCGAGGCTACAGCATTGCAACCGATGCAGAGGGACGGGTTGTTCGAAGGGCCTCATCGCTACATCCTGGGGAGATGATTACGGTCAGGGTTCATCGCGGGGAAGTGGGAGCCCAGGTCCTAGAGGTGAACGACCCGGAGGACCCGAAGAAGACCTAGTGAGGTTTGGCGTATCATGGATGGCGTGGAGGGATAACCAATGGGGGATGACGGTCAGGCAGATCAGGCTTGTGAGGAAGTCGCCTTCGAGGAGGCACTCGGGCGTCTTGAGGCCATTGCCGGTGCTCTGGATGAGGGCAACCTGTCTCTGCAGGAGTCAATCCAACTTTTCGAGGAGGGAATGGACCTGGTCAAGCTGTGCCAGACAATCCTGGACTCTGCGGACGGGCGAATTGAAGAGCTGATTGAACTGAAGAGCGGTGTGACCCAGCGGGTATGTTTGGATGATGAGACAGTCGAATAGGATGGTGGACGGGTGATGGTGAGAAGACCTAGAGCAGATATCTTGCGACCGCGGTGCCTTGACGATCTGCGATCTCCCGTCGAGGAGGAATTGAATCGGTGGTTGGGCACAGAGGACGAGATTGAACCCGCCCTGGCCAAGGCCATGCGCTACAGTGTGTTCAGCGGTGGCAAGCGGGTCAGGCCGGTGCTGGCGCTTCTGGCCTGCCGGGTGGTCTCAGGACACTTCGAGGCGGCCCTCCCAGCGGCTTGCGCTGTGGAGATGATTCACACTTATTCCCTGATTCATGATGATCTTCCCTGCATGGACGATGATGACATGCGCCGCGGCAAGCCGACCACTCACCGTGTCTTCGGTGAGGCGGTTGCCGTCTTGGCCGGCGACGCACTGCAGGCCCTCGCCTTTGAGATCCTCTCGGACAGGCGTTCCGGATACACTCCCGAACAGGGCCTGCGCATGGTGAACGAGCTCGCCTGGGCCTGTGGATCGACGGGTATGGTGGGAGGCCAGGTATTGGACATTGGCGGGGAGGTCGGAGAGCCGGAGCTCCTGGATCGTTTGCATGCCATGAAGACAGGAGCGCTTTTTCAGGCCTCGATGCGACTCGGTGCCATCGCTGGGGGGGGTGACGCTGCCTCCGTGAAGGCTCTGACCGAATACGGCAAAGAGTTCGGTCTCGCCTTTCAGATCGCCGATGATGTTCTTGATGTTGTCGGGGATCCGGAAAAGACCGGCCGTTATGCAGGATCTGATGTGCAGGGTGGACGCTCAACGTATCCCCTTTTGGTCGGAATGACCCAATCCCACGCGATGGCCCGAGAGGCAGTCGAACGCGGGTTGCGGGCCCTGGGCCTCTTCAATGGCCGCACCGGGGACCTGCAGGAACTCATGGAGTATGTGATCCGTCGAGAGGGATAGTGGGGTTGCCTGAGCAGAAGGTTTGGGTCTTGGAGCATTTGATTGTGTGAGTGGGTATGCTGCAGTAGGTCAACTCCCACTGAGGTTGCTGTGGGAGTTGCTCAAGACTGGACATGTGGGGAGTCCTCTGATACGATAATCGCAGCAAATGAACAGATGATAATGGGCACCGAGCGAGGTTTTACGTATCTCCGACTTCTGGGCAGGGGAGCAGTATCCTAGTCGGTGTCGCAGCGTCTAAGAGCGGCCCTAAAAAGCCGTTAAGGGCACATCAATGAAGCCTATGGTGCAGGCCGCTGACGCCCAGTCAGGGGTCGGTGCTGGAGGAGAGCAGGGTGGGGTGCTCCGCAATGGCATGCGGGTCGTGTCCCTACTCTGTGTGGAGGCCCAACTGCGTGGTGAAGAGCCCGCGAGCTCCATCTACGGGTTGGGGTTAACCTGCATGCGGGACGACTGTGTGCAGCGTAGCCCGTCCTGAGTGGGGGAGGGTGA
>PXCI01000196.1 GCA_003566675.1 Clostridia bacterium | reverse complement strand
GATGACGCCGCAGGGTCTGGTAGTGCTGTTCCGCCAGCAGACGGGTGGGCACCAGCCAGACGGCCTGGCCGTCGCACTCGACAGCCCGGACACTGGCAGCTGAGCCGTACTGTGAGACCACCATGAATGAATCCACAACGGATCCCAACGATCTGCATCTCTGAAGACAGACCTCGAGCAGTTCGGTGTGTTCCGGGACGAGGGGACCTGTCTGTGCGCGGCCAAGTCAAGGAGAGAAAGAACCAGGCCGAGGTGCGACGGCACCTGGATCGCTGCCAGAGCCGATACCCTGTTACACCCGGAGACCGACACCTCTTCATTTGCCAGGTTGGTACGGTTTTTAGGAGTGGGTGTCCAGCGGAGGGCCCTCGTGATCTTCCACTGTTGCCAGGTAGCCACGGTTTCGCATCCTTCTGATGCCCGTATCTCACCTTCATATCTCCAGCGCTCGGATGAGGGATGATGCCCACATCCGAGCGATTCCTAGAGGCCAGATGAGCTATGCATGAATCAGTCATCTCCTCCTCCGCCGGGTGGTGGGTTGTTCCCGTCAGGTTCCGGAGGGGGTGGCGGGTTGGGTGGTGGCGGGTTGCTGCCGCCGTCCTCTTCAGGGGGCATCTCGGCATAGGCTGGGATTGTTGGTGCCAGGATGACAAAGATGCACAGAGATACTACTATAGGAATCAGTAGCCTGTGCAGGTTCATGGTGTCGCCTCCTTTCGCTAAAGATCCTTCCACAGGGGCGTTCTGGCTTCACTGATCTGAATAAGTGCTCCTTCAACCTGACCCTCTTGAAGGAGTGCCTCGGTTTTCATGAACGATAGCATCTGTTTTGCTGCATCATTGATGACATCAGGATTGATGTTCTGAAGATGACACAGGGCCTTTCCTGGCCTAGCTCTTCTCAGTTCGAGTTCGGCCTTCAAGAACAGGGTTTCCTGGGGAAGGGTTGGTTCATAACGGGCAGTACCTTCATCGACAAAGCTGTCGGCGATTGTGACCCTCTCACCTGCCTGATCCAGGTGCCCGAGGTCGATGTAGCTGCGGATCATGCCATTGGCCACTCTTCGCCTGGACAGGAAATAATCGTGGTCCTTGTGAAGATCCCATGCGGTCTCGAGACTGGCGAGGGCCCGTGCTGGCTCCCCCTGTCCCAGGTAGGCCAGCCCAAGATTGCTGTATGCACAGATCGTGTGGACCGGGTCATCGGTTACGGAGATGACCTGGCGGTAGACCTGGATCGCAGAGCCATAATCTCCAGTATGCAGGTGATTTGTCCCTTCTGCCAACTGAATGACGGGAACGTTGCCGGGAACACTCATTTCCTGCCATCGAGCGAGGATCATCTGAAGCAGTGCATCTGCAAAACGATGTTGCTGCTTCGTGTAAAGAACGTGCATCAGGGCCTGGGTCATGAGATGATGCAGGCGCACTATTCTTTTGCTATCCTGGGGCATGGAGTCGGGATCATCGCATAGCAGGCGGCTCAGCCCGACAAAGAGATCCTTCAGGGCCTGATCATAATCTCCGGCATAAATGGCTGCATTGCCCGCGGTATAGTACGCCTGTGCCAGTTCAAATCGTTGAGACGGCCGGCGTTTTCGAAGGGTCAGGAGGTCCTGGTAGGTCTTCAGGGCTCTTGGATGATCCTCAAGCATGGCCAGAATATGACCCTCGGTTGCCAGCCGTTCACATTGATAGGGGTAGTCGTTGTCCAGTGCCTCAGCTGATTCCTCCGCCTTTGCGACGAACCTACTGGCATGATCGAAGTGACCGTTTCTTGCGAGAACCCGGGCGAGCAGGAAGAGATCCTTGTAGTGTGCTCCGGAGTTTCCCTGTAGATAGAATTCTACCCAGTCTGTCATGCAGAGATCCAGTTTCTCTCCAAGTTTGATCATGATCCTGGGATTCGGCGTCATTCCATTGCTCTCAATTTTACTAAGATATGAACGGCTGCAGATTTCAGAGGTCAGCTGCTCCTGTGTCATTGATAGGGCTTGCCGCTGCCTAATGATGATCTTTGCAAGCATAATCTCACCTCCAGTCAGGCATGTACTCTATCTTTTCCATACCGAGCATTATTTTTCCTGTTGTGATTATCTGAACCAATTGTGACAACCAAAACAAGGTGTTTACTTTTATTAAGCCATGTCTTCTTTTATAAGGAAATATGGGGAGGGATGGAAGGGGGGGGGTGCGGAAAGAGTTACGAGAACACACCTACGAAAGGCGGAGAGAGGGAATGGCTAGAATACTGGGGAGGTACCAAGTGCGGTTCTCGGGGCAGTGTTAATCATAATACCTGTCGGTCTGTAGGCAGCCGCGGCTGGCAACTTGCAATCGCCACCTACAGAGGATGGTGATGACGGAGTTGTGCTTTGAAGGGTTGCGAAATCGGGTATCGGTTTTAGAAAGTATGCTGATGAAAGGGGTTAGGGCGATGGCTGGAACTGCACGTAGCATTCAAGAATATAGAATCACTTCTGTTGATTGCTTCTTTATCTGGTGTAGATTGCTCGTCTGCCACTGTATCCTGTGCATATGGGGTTTGCAGGTGGCGCTGAGGTGGTGTATGCCCCCTAGACCTGCTAATGGAATACGAGATCCTGACGAATATGTCGAAGTAGTTGCTGAGGCAGTGGACCGCACCAGTCGATTGTCACCAGTCCGAGTTGCATGCTTGGAACGGTCAATCGTATTATCCAATTACTTACGGAGGAAGGATTATGCTACTTCTTTTCATGTGGGCGTAAGCCTCAGGGGCTTTCAAAGCCATGCGTGGATTCAGATCGATAACGATGTGCTCATTGATGACGCTAACTACATCAACCAGTTTACAAGTATTATGTGTTGGTGAATGATATGGTGAGTATATTCGATTTTGATGCTTCCAGCGAAGAATCATCCTTCGATAGTCAGACGAAATGCTCTTACGATACCCTCAGTCTAAGGAGTGTTTTTAGTGACGTAGGGGCGTTCCCAGGTAAGTCAGTTAACACAGATGATTTTGCCAACCGTGTGGTTCGGCTTGCTCGACAGAATCATGCTGGATTTACAATTGTGCATGCTAATACCGAAAGAGTATCGCTTGCTCGAGATCCGATAGGACTGTGCTCAATATATTACTACCTTGATAGACGTAACAATCAGCTTTTGGTAAGTTCTGACCTTAGTGATCTTAAGGAGTTCGCCTCATTACGAGGCTTACGATTGACCTGGAGCAAGGAGTATTTCTTTCGTTACTTGCTCGAGCTTCCCTATGACTGGCTCACTCCATTTGAGGAGATCGGTAGACTCCAGAGAGGACATTTGGTGTGTTTCTCTAGCGGCGGTGTCATGTTGGATCGCCGCTACTGGAGTTGGAGTGAGGAATTAACTGCGAATTATCCAGATCAAGGCAAGGTTCTTTGTGTTCTAGAGGACTGCATTCAAAAACTTCTCAGTGGATATGAAAACATAACCGTGCAGGTTAGTGGTGGCTTTGATTCCTCAGCGATTTTGTGTCTTCTTGGAGAAGTGTTGAATGTCAAACCCAATGCTTTTTCGTTCGTTTTTCCTTCGTTCCCACGATCGGACGAACGTCAGTATTTGGCCGCACTAGAAGAATATGCAGACATCGACGAGTTTGTGTTTGAGCCAAGTGAAATGCCCTCTTGGTCTGAAAACCCATTTCTTTCTGCAGGTGAACCTGGAGCACTTCTAGATACAGCTATGCTTGGTCCGATATCTCGTAAGCTTAAGAACTACGGTGCCATTTTTACTGGATATGGAGGTGATCAGCTGTGGCGGGGTGATATGGCTTACCTTGCGGACCTTCTCAGGCAATTTGAAGTGGTATCCTTTATAAGGGAGCTTCTGTTTGCTGGTTATGAGCGCTCTTGTGGCCCTTGGACCATAATGCGAAAGTATGTCATGCCTGAGTGGCGAGAGAGCGGCTTCTGTACAGCAGTGCCACAATGGATTTCACATGACTTATTGCGTACGAATCATCTGGTTGATAAAGAAGATCGCTTACCACCAGATCTTAGGATGCTTTCCTGTACAGTGAGAAGCCGAATCGCGGATTTGTCAACTTCGGCTGGTTATCAATGGGCTGATGAAAATATATACGGGCGTTTTGGAGCAACTCGCCTTCATCCTTTCTACTCCATGCCGCTCATTAGAGAAGTAATGAATATTGAGGCTAAGTTTCGAAAATGGCGTGGCAATGATCGGATCCTCATGAGATCTGTGGTAGATGGCATCGTGCCTAAGAAAATTCTGAGTAGAAAGTGTACTGGTGTTACGGGCGATTTCTATATAGAAATTATACGAAATAACGTCAAGTATATTGAGCATCTAGTGGAACAGCACAAGATTTCTTTTTCAGAATTTGTCGACATCACTAATTTCGAGAAACAACTCAAGTCGGTCAAGTTTGGGGTGATTAACGACTTTCGTCTTCGGAATGCCATTAACCTTTTGATCTGGATAGCACAGCAGTAGCATTGGCCCCGGGTGTCGCACCTAGCAATCCAGTTCGACGAAAGGGGGTGGAATTAATGGAGGAGTATTGCAAGCCCGAACTCCATCGGTATGGGAGCTTAGTGGAGGCGACACTTGGGCCACCTGCAGGTGATACACCCGAGGGAATTGGGTCCCAAGAGTATGATTGGTCATAGAAACAAACACTGAATCCATCTGATGGTGGGGTCGTCCGGGGCCATATTTGTCGATAGGTGAGTTTGCTCCCACAGCGGAGGGGGATGACGGGTAATGCGATTTCGGCGAGTTCCTCATGTAAGAATCAAGAGGGTGGATGAACAGTACGTTATACTTGATGTAAAGACTGAGCAACTCTACGGCTTAGACGAGACAGGGCATCGGATATGGGAGTACCTCAAGACCCCCCTGACTCTCGATGATTTGCTAGACAGCCTAGAGTCGACATATGATGTGGATACGGAAGTATTGCAAGATGATATCCGTGAATTCGTAGACGATCTCCAGAGAAACGGTCTTATAACTAAAACAAGTCTGTAGCGATGAAGCACTGCACAAGATCGGTTTTCGTCTACCAAGATACAACGACAACAAAAACTTGTTCTGTCTGTTAGATGATGTAAGTCGTCTGGATATATGGTACTGAGATAAGGAGACTGTGTGCGAGTTGGCGATAACAGCGATCCCTCTCGCCCTTGCTGTTGTGCCTTATACAGGGATCAGCCTATCGTATGCGAATGAGAAAGCGTTTGCAGAGCAGTCACTGTAGCGCGGGGCCCTGCTTCAATCTTTTGCTCTAGCCACCAGGAGGTGATTTGCTATCATGCCCACAGTCAAGATGGGATCAGATGGCAGACAAACACAGGTTCTGAAGGCCGAAAACCTGGCTAAACACTACGCCACCCCGCACCTGCTCGTAAAGGCTGTCAATGGAGTAGATCTTACCGTGCTACGTGGAGAATTTATTGCGATCATGGGCCCATCGGGCTGTGGAAAGACCACCCTATTATCCATGCTAGGAGGACTCGTGCGTCCGACGTCTGGAAGAGTGCTGCTGGATGATATTGACCTGACCTCGGCAGGTGAGCGGGACATGATCGAGATCAGGCGTTACCGCTTGGGGTTCGTGTTTCAAGCCTACTACCTGCTGGAGCACATGACTGCCCTGGAGAACGTACTCTTCCCGCTTCAGTTTTCCACAATGAATCCAGCCGAACAGGTCGAAAGAGCGGAAATGCTGTTAGAAATGGTGGGATTGGCTGACCGAATGGGCCATTTTCCTCGGCAGCTCTCCGGAGGAGAAAAGCAGCGCGTTGCTGTTGCCCGATCACTCGCTAATGAGCCAGCGGTTTTGCTGGCCGACGAGCCCACCGGCAACCTCGATGCTGAATCCACAGAGTCTATCCTAGGTATCATGCATGACCTAAATAAAAGGCTAAGCCAAACAATCGTATCTGTGACTCATGATATGAGCGTTCTTGAGTACGCCACGCGTGCCTTGCACCTGGAGGCGGGAGAGATTGTTAGAATCGAGGATGACCTTCGATGAAGTTCGTCCTCATGGGCCTGAAGATGGCACGCCGCAGTTTCACCCGGAGTGTGCTTGCGGTATTGAGCATAGCTTTCGCCACAGTAACCCTCATAGCTGCTGGGCACCTTGCAATGGGGCGCCCCGGTCAAGCGGCGATGACTGCCCGGGCATTCATTGGCGGCGATATCATGGTGTTTCCCGACTCAATGGCGGTGGCTGATGCAAGTCTCCATCCAAATCCCGGTTGGCACTGGCGTCGTGCTGATTATGATAATGAGCACTTACTGATCGAGCTGATGCCGTCGGCCGTTTCCACTGGCCTGATGATTGACACGAGACATCGAATAGACGATCTGCTTGAAGCGGGAGCAGCCATACTGGATCTTGAGGGTGTCACCGATGTTTATCCCGTGTACACCATGCCGGTGTTTTTGCGCCTACATGATGAGTTCGTACTTGCCAGTCTTCGTTCCCGAGTAATGGAGCAGGATATCCGGCTGGGGTTAGGTGATTATGTTGTTTCCGGTCGGTATCTTTCCGAAAAGGGAGAAGCGGTACTGGAGAACTGGCGACCCGAGACGGAGTACGAAGGGCGTCGCCAGTTCGGCTATGATCGATTCGATGGACAGCGAATCTATCTGTCGATGGGGCAGCCCATTATCTCACACATCATGCCGCCTGTACTAGGGGAACAGCTACACCTTGAGATTTCGAGGTTCGATGGGCACTGGAATTTTACCGAGACAGAAGAGGCCGAACTTTCGGTTGTGGGATTAGTCGAGCTGCCTACCAGATCTGTCCAGTGGAGTGATACCGTTATCGACTGGGTTGGGTTGATGAGGACTGCTGCCGAAAGGGATCGACCTCCCTCAAAATACGTGTCCGAGCATCGCTATTGGACGACACCACAAGTACAGGTAACCCATGAGACCTTCGAAGCACTTGCACAGGAGGCGGGATGGGAGCCCGAACCATCGCTCCTGGCCGTATCCGTGCAGTCGCATGCAATGGTGAATGCCTTGGTGGAGGAGATCCGGCGTGATCTCGGTAGCGGAACGGTCCTGGCGGTTGCCGATTGGTTTGACAACCACCTCATGGCTCCGGAGCCGCTGATGATGTTTCCCCCCAGCGATGTGCTTCGCTTAAGGCAGAGTGAGCCACGATTCACCTCTGCAAGTTTCGCACCGCCACGGGTTGTGGTAGCACTGATCACCTGGGCTGCGTACATCATGGGTGCCATGCTCTATGCAGGTACGGTCTACGTGATCTTCATGAAGAGGCGCACTGAACTGGCCCTTATGAAGGTGCTTGGTGCCCGCAACCGGCAGGTGGTTACAGCGGTCCTGACGGAGATGGTTACCCTGGGGATCGCCGGGGCACTTATTGGTCTCGTGGTGATGGCCCCGTTTGTGCTCTGGCAGCTGGGGACGGCCGCTCCCTCAACGGCAGAACTCCTGCGAATGGTAGCTGAACTCGGTGGGTACGTGCTTGCAGTTGCTGTATCGGTCTGTGCCCTGTTCGGCGCAGTGCCCGCCTACCTTCTCGTGTCGCGGGCCGCCGAAGAGTCCCTGACCGGGGGAGGAGGATAACCCGTGAAGAACACCAGGGGGGGAAGACTATGGGTTTTTGGAAGGCACCTGCAACGGCATTGGGGTGAGAGCACGATTATCTTCGTTGTGTTTCTCTTGGGCTTTCTGTTCTATGCATTCTACGGGTCATGGGCTGAGGCGACAGTCTCGACTGCAGATGTGGACATTACGCCTCTCAGGATTCCTTCAGATATCATCCTGGAAGTAGATCACTGGGCTATGGGCGTTGAAGCCCCCGACCTTTCACCCTCGCAGTATATCGCCGAATCCTATTTGCATGAGGGTTTCAAGGAGCATGATCTTTGGACCCGGGTTCCGACGGCCTACCGCCCAACCGTTCTTCCCCCTCTGGTGGAGTCATCGGTTGAGGGAATCAGCCTTCCAGTGATGTCGCAAGGGGGGACGGTGATCGTGTGGGGGCTTCCCAACGTACCCGAGCAGTTAGAAGCATCGCTCCAGCTCATCGATGGGAGGTGGCCTGAGAATCATTCAGAAATTGCCGTACACGTGGGTTTTGCCTCCCGTACCGGCCTAGTTTTGGGGGAGGAGACAGAGCTGGTAGGACAACGGGTCGTCTCAGGGGAGGGGCTCCGCCTATCAGTTGAAGTCGTGGGCAGTTTTCAGGGTGATTACGACGTCTTTCCGGAAATCATCACCACGGTGAACACTGCGACCCGGTTAACAGGAGTTGATTCCGGCAATCTGCTGCTTCTCTGGTCGGAGGAGGTGGCGCCAGTTGAGGTTCATTCTCCCGTTACGGGCGAGACCATGTCTTACGAGTTGCCCCAGCTGGCTGATCTCCTCCTCGGCCTGCGTTGGGGAACACGCGCACCAACTGTAGGTTCGTTTGTCGAGGCTAGTGACCTGTTCTCCAGTGCTGTGGCCGCGGGGAGGCTCCTGCCTTATGGAATATTGGTGGAGGGCAGGGCGCGCGTTGATGGTAGTGAAGAGATGGGCCTTCGGGGCATGTACACGCGCCTCGGCGGCCGCCTCGCTTCTGTCACCATGATGATATTCCTCCTTCAAGCGGTTGCCCTCACCGTCATCCTGTCAATTGTTGTAGTCGACCAGCAACGGGCTTTTGGAACTTACAAGGTACTGGGGGTATCGCCGGGACAGGTATCGCTCGTCTACTTCTTGCAGGTGGTATTGACAGGTGTACTCGCTGGTGTTTCGGGAATGATCATCTTCAGTTTATTGGCTCCGGTATTTGGTGACGTGGTCGGCTACGAGCTGCGCATGCCGGGCCGAAGCATGGTGCTCTGGTACGTCGCAATCCTCGCCATGTCTTTATGGTGTGGTCATCTAGCCAGATCGCTTTTCGAAACAACGGAGATTGATTCCCTGCTTCGAGAGACGTATGATTTCGACTGGTGGAGCCTGGTGAGGTTAAGGGGGGTTGGCCCCAGTTGAGCAGTCGATAACGATACGCATGGCCCCAAGCCCCATATGTCGGGCGATTAAGGGGCCAGGCGGCATCATGACCAGACTTTTAGTCATCTGGATCTGTTTTCCTCTGTCTGGGAGGTCTCTACAGGCAATCTACACCAACTCTGGAAACACGGTAAAATTATGGCAAGGTAGACTCGAACGGAGGGAGCG
>PXCI01000359.1 GCA_003566675.1 Clostridia bacterium | reverse complement strand
CAGCGAAGGCCAACCATGCCCCCCGCGAAAAGGTGAGTAGAAGCGCACCGGAACACAGGCCCGCCGCCAGGAGCCACGCAATCCGGAAGCCGCTGCGTTTCTCATACCAAGCCAGGCCCAGGAGCAGGGGGACCGCCAGGGCCATGTGACTCCCCAACACATTGGGACTCTGCACGATGGAGAAGATCCGAACCGTGATCGTCTCTCCCACATCGGCCCAGCCCGCAGGGGTCTGCACCCCGGTGACCACCTGGATGATGCCAAAAAGGGCGATCAGAACCGCCACGACGGCCAGGATTTGGAGCAGGACGACGGCCTGCCTCCGTTCCTCAACGAGGTAATATGCGATAAAGAAAAAGGGGACAAACTGCAGGATCGCCCGCAGGCCCTCGATGGTGACACCGGGAGCACTCAGATGGGCCACAAGGTATGCAGCACACAGCGCCAACAGGGGAAATAGGGAAGAAAAGAACCGGGGGGTCCGGGCCCCCGACACCAGCCTGGCCACCACGCAGAGGCCAAGGAACCCGATGATAGCCGCATCCCACAGGGCCCCCAGCAGGAGGACGGGAAATACCCTCCTCAACCCGTAGTCTACCAGGGGAAAGGCCGCGGCCAGATACAGCGAAATCCACATCACGCGCCGCACAAGGTCGCTTTGCAGCCACTTCTCCCCCAGATCTGATCGGCGCCGCCGGGCCGATTCTGCCATGTAATACCCCCAGCCAATCGCGGTGGTGTTCAGCTGGCAGTATTATATCAGAAGGAGGAGGCACATTCACTCATCGAAGTCACAGCAGGTGCATCAGTAGTACATCTAGAGACGGTCAAAGCAAGATGTCCTCAAAATGATACGGCGACTGTCCTTCAAGCGTCGAGACGAGAAACAAAGTCACGGACCTGAACAACAAACCCTCGAATATCACCAAGATGATGCACAATAATTTCGTACAGCTCTTCATCACTGACGCGGGCATACATATGTACCAACCTGTTCCGATATCCTGCCATACGCACCAGCGCCTGGCCAAGACAATCGTCGACGACGTCGAGCTCCATCATACCCCTGGCGATGGACTTGTATTCCCCGGCCATCTCCAAGTAACCGGACTTTGCAAGAATGTGACGCCCGACATCGAAGGCTGCTTCCAAAGAGCGCCTCAGGAAGCTCTCGGCCGCGGCCACTCTGACGGAATCCCCAAGAAACGCTTCACGGGGTATTTCAGAAAGTCGTTGAAGCTCCTTCAGGTATCCAGTCATCAACACAAGACGCTCTTCCACCAACGTGCGGTTGATCATACGGAAACCTCCTCGAGAACCTCTTTGAGGAAAGTATTCAGAACGGGCTGGAAGTCAGCGGCAAGCTGGAGCACCCTCATTTCGTACTCACTGCGCACCTCCTGGGATGCCTGGTATAGGCACGTCCCCTTTATGGCCTCATACTGAAACACCGAATGGTTCTCCTGCAGAAAAGCCAGATCCACCCGGTAACAAGGGAAGCAATCCTGGAACGCGTTGTGCAGTACGGAGTAGAGCCGGTGTCGCTCGGATGCTGGCGGAAGAGATCCCTGCATCACCACACCCACATCCAGATCAACGAGGCGATCATCCGATGGCACGATCGCATCACCACAAAGACATGCGGCACCACCAACCGCCTGTGACCCAAAGAGGTACACAAGAGAAACCCCATTGGCCTCACACAGGGCGCTTATCTTGTCAACCATGCAGGCTACCTCCCTAAGATTACTTGACCAGCCAGCCTCGTTACTCTCTTGCCCGGAACCCGGCCCCCGTCGCTGGGACCCACGCAAAGAGAACACCCGTGGAAGGCCCTCCAGATCCTTCTGCAAGGCGGACACACCCACGGACTTGCAACCAGTTCCGCGAATACGCTAACGTCAGCATGTCATATTATACCACATGCACCATCGATCAGGTAGGACAGGTGATCGTCCTGCTCGGTTCATGGTCGTCTGAAAAACCAGTCTGGCTTCAGAGGGGAGTTCCATGCGCTCTCTCGTGCCAAACCGACCTTCTTCATCAGGTCCCCGCCTGGCCATTGTAGCCATGTAATGCCCCCAGCCAATGGAGTCCGGCCTGGTAGTATTGTCTCAGGTGGAGGGGGCAGTTCTACTCATCGGAATCACAGTGGGCGCATCCGTAGCACATTTGCAAGCGGTCAAGAAAGATGTCCTCCAGGGAAGAAATGACACCAAGGTGATCCCCGATCTCCCAGGGATCGTGGACCACCATCTTCTTGGGACGGAGGATAATCAGGCTGGTTATGACCAGGTCGGGATGATCCAAACCCTTCTCAACATACCACCAGCTGTATTCTCCGAGCAGGCGGTCCCTCAGCGCACACCCTTCGTCGTCGCGGAGCTCCCATCCCTGTTCCGGATCAAACAACGCGTGCACAACCTCAGGAGAATCCATCTCTGGCAGTGACAGGTCTCGCAACAGCTCGGTCCACTGGACGTACTCCCGGGCGACGAGCAGATCATTGACGGACTCATCGACTCTGTGGGTGAGTGCCTCCACGTAGTCCCTGAGTCGGAACGCCACGAACCCATCGATGGACAGGTGATCATTGTTCTCCAGGTACTCATACAGGCGTTCCAGTACAAAGCCCTTCCGGCGTATCTTGTACCGGGTCATGTCGTCCCCGGGACTCATCTCACCGTTCACCTGCCGAACAACGTGCACCCGCTCTCCAATGTCCAAAAATCCGTATTCCCTGTCCAGAATATCTCTTATGAGGACCGGCTCCCACCCGTTCACAATGGCATCGGACAGGGCATTGGCCACACAGTACAACGTCTCCCGCACCTCTTCCTCCGCCGCCCCGGCAAGACTGAGGCTGATGACGGTGACCGGTCCGTCTTCCTTTTGCTCCACCCTGGCCTGGGAGTCCCTGCAACTGCAATGGCGCACCTCTTCCATCAGGCGCTGACTGATTCGAGATGTTTGATCCTTCACACCGATGGAGATCACTCTGGAATCAGGCATTTTGACCCCCTCCCACTGATGCACTCAACACTCCGCAGTCTTATTATACTCACCAAGACCATCTTTGTTTTTTCACAAACGAAGGCCCCCGGCACAGCCGGGGGCAAAGAACTGGACATAATGCCGAGCGAATCAGACGTTCGCAACCTTGCGCCCCTTGTAGTATCCACAGCTGATGCAGACATGGTGGGGCCTCTTCATCTCGTGACACCTCGGGCATTCGGTCAAAGTGGGGGGCGTTATTTTCCAGTGGGCGCGGCGCCGGTTTCGGCGTGCCCTGGAATGCTTTTTCTTGGGAACAACGGCCATTAATCTCACCTGCCTCCTAATGTATAATCGTCACTCCTTGAGGGTCTCCTTTAGCTTCTGCAGTGCCGCAAGCCTGGGATCGACCGGATCCCGCTCACACTCACAGGTGGTCTCGTTCAAGTTCACCCCGCAGACGGGACAAAGCCCCTTGCAGTCCGGATCACACAGAATCCTCAGGGGGATGGACAGGATAATCTCCTCGAGTACACGCTCCTGAACATCCAGGTCGCCCTGCCGGGTGATCCGGGGAATCACCTCGTCCTCATCGACAGACTTCTGATCATCTCTGCGATCCCCCGTGTCCGGGATCTCGACGGAAAAACTTACTGGAACGACCACCTCAGCCTCGCCCAGGCACCGACTGCACCGGGCCGTGAGGGCAACGTCTCCCTGGCCGGTGAGGAACCATCCCTCTTCGGTGTGGTATACATCGAAGGCCACCGTCGAGCCCTCGGCTACCACCATCTCCACGCCTCGGAGATGGAATGGGGGTATATCAACAGGCAGATCGCAGTGAACGTGTCCCCCGAGCTCATTCCAGATCGACTCCACCGATATCTGCATCGTCATCCTTGTCACACTCCCATAACTACTACATCATTGTACCGATTGTGCCGGACAAGTTCAATGAGAGACCCAATAAAATCACGCCACCCGGCCCAACGCGGCCCCAGCACCTTCAGACGAATGCTCACGCACAGCATTCACAGCATCTTTAACCGTGTCGACGGGCACGACCTTGATGTCCGCCCCCACATCGAGGGCATCCTGGTAGTTGGCCCGAGGGACAATGAACAGGTCTGCCCCAGCGCGTTGGGCCGCCCAGACCTTCAGGGGCACCCCCCCCACGCTGCCGACCTCGGCCCTGGCGTTCACCGTACCCGTACAGGCTACCCTGACATCTGCGGGCAGGGGATCGTCCGGAAGAAGGCGATCGATGAGTTCGAGGGTAAAGGCCAGCCCGGCGGAGGGTCCCCCGATGGCACCGGCATCGATGTCAATGTCCCTGGGGAACACGTACCTGGGGTTGTTCGTCACCACCCCAATGCCGATCAGGGCCCGCTGCGGATCATCATCGGCGGACATCAGGACGACAGTAATCTCCTGGGTCTGACCCTCACGTTCAAAAACCAGGTCCAGCTCATCGCCGGGAGAATACTGCGCCACAACGGCGAGCAGGTCATCGGTTATGATCGTTTCCACGCCTCCCGCTGCGACCACAACATCACCCGGAACCAGTTTGCCCACAGAAGGAGACGTCTGGGACAACGAGACGACCTCGACCCCATCCCCTTCGATCCGGGCCTCAAATCCTGCCTCCCGTAGGGCCACATACTTGGCCACATTCTGACTCTCGAGCATCATCAGGCGAGTCCGTTCAAAATACTGATCGAAATCCTCGCCCTCGCGCAGGTAAACGGTCCGGGGTCTCAGTTCAGCCCGGGGATACAGGAGTCCGAACAGGGCCACAGCCAGGTTTGCTTCCCGGGTGAAAACCGTTGTGAGCATAACACCCTGCCCACTGGTAGCTTCCTCACCGTCAATCACAATCATGGGAGCCACATCCACCGCGGAGCCAGGCATGTTGAGGACATAGCCGCTGGGGACAAACCATAGGATTGCGACGATGACCAGTATACTCACCGCCGACTTTATGTGAGGTAGTATGTCTTTCCAGCGACCGATCATCCCATCACTCCTCAGGTGTTCTAATCATCGATCCACATCATAATACTATCAATGCCGACAGGGGGGTCCAAAAGCCAATGAACGGCGGTAAATTTACCACCGTAATGTTGAGCCTCATCGCAATCACCATCGTTTTAAGCATGGTACTGAAACCCAACATCGCCTACCAGGCCGCCATCGACGGACTGGAAGTGTGGTGGGGTGTAGTATTCCCCGCGCTGCTTCCCTTCTTCATCGGATCCCAGATCCTCCTCGGGCTGGGTGTCGTTCATGCTATGGGAGTGATCCTTGAACCGATCATGAGGCCCCTGTTCAATATCCCCGGCTGCGGTGCCTTTGTGCTGGCCATGGGACTCGCCTCAGGCTATCCCATCGGAGCCGTGCTGACCGGCAACATGCGGCGAGATGCCATGGTAAACAAATATGAGGGCGAGCGGCTGGTGTCTGCGGCAAACACGGCCGATCCCCTCTTCATGTCAGGCGCCGTGGCGATTGGTATGTTCGAAAACAAGAGCATTGCGGCTCTGATCATGATCGCCCACTATATTGCTGCACTTCTGAACGGACTGATTGTCCGTTTTCACGCCCCCGGCACTCCCCAGACCGCTTATCGCCCTTCCGGAAAGGACTCCGTATTTGTCCGGGCAGTGCGCGCCCTCTTCGAGGCGCGAGAAAGAGACGGTCGGCCCCTGGGCAGTATCCTGGGAGATGCCGTCAGGAAATCCATTGACACCCTCCTGCTCATCGGAGGACTGATTATTCTTCTTTCCGTCGTGATCAGCGTGCTCGAAACAACCTTTCTCATGGGGCTGTTTGGCGCCGCATTCATCCAGATCCTAAACCTGGTCAACCTCTCGGCTGAGCTGGCATCAGCGGTCACCCGGGGAACGTTTGAGATCACCCTGGGTTGCCAGGCTGCAAGTGTCGCCCCAGCTCACCTGGCCGATCGACTGATCATAACCGGGGCCATCATCGGCTGGAGCGGTCTGTCCGTCCACGCCCAGGTTGCTGCCATCCTGCACGACACCGATATCAACGTTCTGCCGTACGTTTGCAGCCGCCTCATTCACGCAATCCTCGCCGGAACCGTGACCTGGCTTCTTCTGCCCCTGGCTCCCAGCCTCGGAGCCACCCTGTCGGGCGTAGCTCCTGTATTCGCCCTACACCCCGTGCAGCTGTCTGCGATGTCCTGGCTGGAGATCGCAACGGCCTCAACCCACCGGTTTCTTGCCGTCTGGGCCCTACTTCTCGGGCTTGGAGCGGCGGTATGTTCCCTCCGAGCCACCCCGCGCTGAACCGTCCTTCTCGGACCGGGTGGCAGCCACACTGTCCCTCGAAAAGGGCGGCATCTTCCTCAACTCATCCCGACTACCAGAGATGGTTCCTGTGGCCTTCTCGAGAATCGTTTGCAGTTGCCCGAGCACATCGTCGGCGTAGCGGTGAGCCTCGACCATGGTCTTATGGGCAATCTCCTCGGCCTGCTGGACCGTCTCGGCCGCTGTTTGCTCCGCCCGGGCAGAGATCACGGATTCGTCCGTCATCTCATCAGCGTAGGACTTGGCCTCATCAATGATGCGTTCGGCCTCGGCACGGGCCTGGGCCTGGATCCGTTCACTCTCCTCCATCACACTTTTGGCCCTGGTCAGCTCCCCGGGCAAGACCGACCGCAACTCGTCAATGAGCGAAAACACCTCCTCCTCACTGATCAACACGCGGTCGCTGAGGGGAATATGCATCCCATCCGCCACCACTGCCTCCAGTTCCTCTATGATGCTCCACAAATCCTGCTTCATTATATGTTTGCCTCCCACTGGGAACTCTTCTCCCCAACCCCCCTCAGGTCTTCGCAGCGCGTTCCCTGAAAGCCTCCATCACCTCTGCCGGCACCATCTCACTGACATCCGCTCCCAACTCGGCCAGTTCCTTGACAATGCTCGAGCTGAGATAGGAATGCTCTGGCCTGGTCATCATGAACAGGGTCTCGACATGATTCGCTATGGCACGATTCATCTGCGCCATCTGGAACTCATACTCGAAGTCCGAAACCGCACGCAAACCCTTAATCACAACTCCAATACCCCGCTTGCGCGCATACTCCACCAGCAGTCCCTCTCCCTTTTCCACGACAACATTCGGTATCGACTTGAGACTTCTTCTGGCCATCCTGATGCGGTCTGCACAGGGGAAAAAGTGATCCTTATTCGGGTTATCAAAAACGGTGACGATCACCTCGTCGAAGATCCGTGCCGTCCGGGTTATGATATCAATGTGACCGCAAGTGATGGGATCAAAACTGCCGGGGCACATCGCCTTCTTCGTCATCGGCAGCATCCCCCCTTCCAGTATAACGTACAACGGTGATTGCTGTATTGCCGTACTTGCGCTTTCGCACCACGATCATGCCATCGCAGGGAGCCTCTCCCTCGTCCAGGAGGGCATCCTCACGGGCACTCTCGAGCACAACCAGGGCACGATCTCGGAGGCCCTGCCAGCCGGACAGCTGCCGCAGCACCCTTCCGTAAGCACCGTGGGCATAGGGAGGATCCACGAAAACTGCACCGTAGTAGCCTTGCTGTCGCCGAGGAACGGGGCGCCGGATGAATGCTTCCACGTCACTGCGGCAAACCCTGCATCGATCGCCGACCTGCAGCTTCTGCACATTCTGGCGTATGACCCTGCAGGAAGCAGAGGAATTGTCCACGAAGAGACAATCCTGGGCCCCCCGGCTGAGCGCCTCCAACCCCATCGCTCCACTACCAGCGAACAGGTCGAGAACCCCGGTCCCGGCGAAGGAATCGCCCAGCATGTTGAAAACGGCCTCTCTGACCCGGTCGGAAGTCGGTCGGACGCCGGATCCCTGGGGCGCAGCAATCTGGAAACCGCGATATGTTCCGGCAATAATCCGCATGATGTGATCCCTTCGATCGACAGAAACAACCCATATCCGTCACTCATCTTATCCAATCGGACCCCATTATTCCACCCGCTGGGAGCTGCACAGGCCGATTTGGGGCATCGCCCCGGGGGATCATCAGGAGATCTCGTCCGCGTTTAATCCATCGACCAGCAATCTCAGGGCCCCTTCGTACGTGGCCGCACCGAAGCCCCACAACCCTCCCACGCACACAGCAGAAACCACCGACCGCCTGCGAAAGGGCTCCCGCCCGTGAACATTCGTCATGTGCACCTCCACGGCAGGCGCGGACACCGCGGCCAGGGCGTCCCTGATCGCGATGCTATAGTGTGTGTAGGCTGCCGGGTTGATGACGATACCATCTGCCCGGGTCCCCGCTCTGTGAATATGATCGATCAACTCGCCCTCGGAATTCGACTGCACGAACTCCAGTTCGACGTCGAGCTCGTGGGCCAAACTCGCCAGGCGGGTCTCGATCGTCTCCAGGGTGGTGTCACCATACATCTCCGGCTCCCGGGTCCCCAACAGGTTCAGGTTCGGACCGTTTATGACCATTATCTTCACATCATTCCCCCCTCAATGCGCGCAGCACGGTCTTTTCGGGGACATCCCCACTCACCAGGGGCTGCCCCACGCCTCGCAACAGGACCCAGTGGGTTCTTCCATCTCTGCGCTTCTTGTCAAACTTTAAATTCTGCAGCAGTTCATCGGCCCCAAAAGCACCGGGCAGTTCCTCAAGAGAGACGGGGTATCCCCAGCGACTCAGTAGATCCTCGATGAAACGAGCCTCGCCTGCCGACAAATGCCCCTCATATCGAGAGATCCGGGCCGCGGCCGCCATCCCAAAGGCCACCGCCACTCCGTGGGGGATCGCCCCTCCCGATGCGCTCTCGACGGCGTGACCGAGGGTGTGGCCGAAGTTAAGGTGTCTTCGCACGCCCCCCTCCCTCTCATCACGGATCACGTAGCTGGCCTTGATCCTGCAGCTTCCGGCCACCACGTCCAGCAGCACCTCGAGATCTCGCTCCATGATCCGGTCACCCCGCTCCGCGAGCAGGTTGAGGTAGCTTCCCCCGGTGATGATGCCGTGCTTCAACACCTCACCCATCCCACTGAGAAATTCCGGTCCCGACAGGGTTCGAAGAAAACTGACATCGCACAGGACAAGCCTGGGCTGATAGAAGGCGCCGACCAGGTTCTTACCCCGGGGATGGTTTACCGCCACCTTCCCCCCCACGCTGCTGTCCACCTGGGCGAGGAGTGTGGTGGGAACCTGCACGTATGGGATCCCGCGCAACAACGTCGCCGCTGCCAGGCCAATGAGATCTCCGGTCACCCCGCCCCCGAGGGCCACCAGGGGGAAATCCCTCTCGGCGCCTCCCTCGAGGAAGTGATCGTATGCGCGGCCCAGCTCGCTGAGACTCTTTGAGGCCTCGCCGGGCGGAAATTGCCAGTCCACCACGCTGCAGCCTGGGCCCTCCAGCCGATCTCGAACCTCCTCGCCGTAGAGGGTCCACACCAGGTGATCGGAAGCCAGGCCTATGCGCCTCGCCGGGACGCCGGCTCCCTCCAGCAGTTCCGGGATCCTTTGCCGCAGGGCCGATCCCACCACCACCTCGTAGGGATCTGCAACCGCAACCGTCAGCCGGACGGCATCGCCTCCCCCTGCCACGTTCGCCGACTCCTCGCGGACAATCCGGCTCACCACCTCATCCACACCCAACCCCTCCGTGTTCAGCTGCTCGGGGGCCAGTGAATAGATCTCCTCCCGCTGTCCCATGATCTCCTCTACATTCTCCTTCGAGGGCAAACTGCGGAAAAGGGGTCGATCCCCGGCGTCCCCCAGGCGCTTCAAAAGCTCCCCTGCCGGGGCAAAAAGCCGTATCACCCGGGCACCCCCAGCCAGCAGAATCTCCCGGTTCTTCTCATCCATCCAGGCCCCACCGCCGGCGGCGATGACGAGGTTCTCCAGGGCCGCAGCCTGGGCAACGACCCTCCTCTCTCTCCGCCGGAAACCCTGTTCGCCCTCCCGCTCAAAGATCCGTGCGATGGACATTCCAGCTGAGGCCTCAACCAGGGCATCGGTGTCCAGGAGGGGAACTCCCAGTCTCCGCGAAAGACCCTCTCCCACCGCGGTCTTGCCGGCACCCATCATCCCCACCAATACGATCTTCACAGCAGTTCCTCCAGGTATCCCCGGTAGTTGCGCTCAATCTCCTGCATCGAATCTCCTCCGAACTTCTCCAAAAAGGCCCCTGCCACCTCGAAGGCCACTGCCGCCTCCACCACCACTCCCGCCGCGGGGACGGCGCACACATCGGCCCGTTCGTGATGGGCCTGCACCGCCTCCCCCGTCCTGATGTCGATCGACGGAAGGGGGCTGCCCAGGGCCGCGATGGGCTTCATTGCCGCCCGGACCACCAGGGGTTCTCCATTGCTGACGCCGCCCTCTAGCCCTCCGGCATGATTGGATCCCCTCCGCCACGAGCGGCCTCCTTCGCCGGGAAGAATGGGATCGTGAACCTCTGAACCGGGCATGGAAGCGGCAGCCGAACCAAGGCCGATCTCCACGGCCTTGATGCCCTGCACAGCCATCACCGCCCGGGCAAGGGCCCCGTCCAACCGCCGATCCCACTGGGAATAGCTGCCCAGCCCTGGCGGAACTCCGAAGACGGACACCTCGACGACACCACCCAGGGTGTCCCCTGCCTCGCTGGAGCGGTCAATGCGGGCCATCATCTCCTTCTCTGCACAACGGTCAGGGCACCGCAGGGGAGCGTCCCCCTCCCGTCCCCTCCATCTCCTCCACATGTCCCCTGGGTCGCCGGGGGGTAGGTCAAACCTGCCCCGGTCGGCTTCAATGCCTCCAAGGGCCACAACGTAACCCAGGATCCACAGATCCATCTGACGCAGCAAGGTGGAGGCCACGGCCCCAGCTGCCACCCGGGCCGCTGTCTCGCGAGCACTGGCCCTCTCCAGGACGTTTCGGATGTCCTGGTGTCCGTACTTGCTAATCCCAGCCAGGTCTGCGTGACCGGGACGAGGACGGGTGACACGACGGCTCGTCACCTCGTCGGGCGACATCTGGTCCCGCCAGTTTTCCCAATCTCGGTTATCGATCATGAGCCCGATGGCACTGCCCAGGGTCACGCCTCCCCGCACACCGGAGATGATCTGCACCCGGTCGTGTTCGATCTTCATGCGGCCGCCCCGGCCGTAGCCCAGTTGTCTGCGCGCCAGCTCGGCGTCGATGTCCTCCCGTTTGAGGGTGAGGCCCGCAGGTACTCCCTCCACGATGGTCAGAAGACCTCTCCCGTGGGACTCTCCCGCCGTCAGGTACCTCAACATTCCAGTTCCCTCCTCAATGCATCTCTCATCACAGGCACCGGAGCCTTTAAGCCCGTCCACAGCTCCAGGGCCTTGGCCCCCTGGTGCACCAACATCTCAAGCCCCCTGATCACCGGCGAACCGGCCCTCTCCGCCCGCCTCACCAGGGGAGTGACCGCAGGATTGTACACCATCTCCAACAGGGTGACGCTTTCATCCAGGGGATAATTCTCGGCTAGGGGACAGCGATCCTCCAGGGGAGCCATACCCAGCGGAGTGCACTGCACGATCAGGTCAAATCCCGCTGGAATGTCCCCGAGACTCGAGGCTGTGATCCGGACCCCGGGATAGTCTCTGTTACCTTGATCAGCCAGGGACTCCGCCGCCTCCCGGGTCCGATTGCCGATGTGGACCTCCCGGACTCCAGCCCGTCCCAGGGCCCCAAGAGCCGCCCGGGCGGCACCCCCAGCACCCAGGATCAGGGCCGATCTCCTCCGGGGATCGAACCCGCCCTCTTCCAGGGCCCCCAACACCCCGTGGACGTCGGTATTGTGCCCGATCAGGCGCCCTTCCTCGACGACGACGGTGTTGACAGCCCCGACAGCCCGGGCCGACTCATCGAGTGCATCGAGATGAGAACGAATCCGGACCTTGTGGGGGACGGTCACGTTGAACCCCCCAAATCCCAGGGTCTTCAGGGCGGCGACCCCTTCTCGCAAATCCTCGTCAGGTACGCGAAACCGCTGATAGGAACCTTCCAGCCCCAGTTCCTCAAAGGCCGCCCGGAACATGCCCGGAGAGAGGCTGTGGGATACGGGATCTCCGATGAGCCCCAGCATCTGGCGGGCCGGGCCCCGGTGGACCGTCGCCCCCAGGGCCTCGACATCATCAACGAAGCCGGGATACGAAATGCTCACCGCCCGGGCATCACGAACCTCCACCCTCCGGTGAGGCAGGCCCGAGAGCATCAGGGTCATTGCCATCCGGTGATCGCCCCTGGAATCTCCGATCCCACACTCAGGCGCAGAGGGTCCCTCGACCAGAAGGTCATCTCCATGAATCTCAACCCTGCCTCCCAGTCCGTTGAGCTCTTCCGCAATAGCCGCCAAACGATCCGTCTCTTTCACCCTCAGTTCACCGACACCGTGAAAGACGCTCCGTCCCCGGGCTCTCGCGGCCAGGAGGGACAGGATGGGGATCTCGTCAATCAAGGAAGGAACCGCCGAATCCGGGACGTCAAAGGCCGTGAGCTCTCCATGGGCCGCAACCACATCCCCAACAGGTTCCAAACCCCACAGGCGCTGATTGCGCACGGTCACCCTGGCACCCATCTGTCTCAATACCTCGAGCATCCCTGCCCGCCCGGGGTTGAGGCCCACGTCCCGGATCTCAACCTCTGAATCCGGGACCAGCAAGGCGGCAGCAATCATGAAGGCTGCGGAGGAGAAGTCCCCGGGAACCCTGAGCTCCCGGGGGGCTTCCAGGGCACCGATCCCTCCGCCGTCCAGAAAGACCTCGGTTCCCGAGCGGCTCACCGTGGCGCCGAAATGCTCAAGCATTCTCTCGGTGTGATCCCTGGAGGGTTGCGGCTCCCACACGGAGGTCTGCCCCTCACAATACAGCCCTGCGAGGAGAACAGCAGACTTGACCTGTGCGCTGGCCACGGCACTGCGGTGGGAAATCGCCCGGAGAGATCCGCCCAGTATGCTCAGGGGCGGGTACGCACCTCCATCGCGACCGCGGACCCGGGCCCCCATCCGTCCCAGGGGTCCGGTCACCCGGCCCATGGGACGGCCCGAAAGGGACGGATCGCCGGCGAGCACGGCATGAAAAGGCTGTCCCGCGAGGACGCCGAGGAGAAGCCGCATGCTGGTCCCGGCATTGCCGCAGTCAATCACCCGGTCCGGCTCCCTCAGGATCCCACCTCCGCCATCCATCCAGACCGCGGATCCAGATCGCTTCAGGGCAATGCCTAGGGCCTCCAGGGCTCCCAGGGTGCTCTCACAGTCGGCGCCTGGAGCAAAGTTAAAGATGTTGATCTGTCCCGAGGCCAGGGCCCCAAAGATGGCTGCGCGATGCGATACCGATTTGTCACCGGGAACGGCAATGGATCCTTTCAGTGGAGCAAGAGCAGAGACCCTCATGCGCTCTCACCCCTGACCCGAAGCAGCTGCTGCTGTATGGTGCATAGATGGTCTCCGAGACCGGCGCGGTCGCGGCGCCGAAGGGCCGCGACCAGGTCGCTGAGGGCTCCGGTTGCTCTCTGCAGTACGGGCAGCAGCTCCTCGGCGTTGTAGAGGCACATATCCGCTCCCATGGGAACCGAACCTGCTGCCACCCGGGTGGTGTCACCAAATCCCCCTGCTACCAGGGCGCGAAAGCCCTCCAGGTCATCGCGAGCCCCCTCGCAGGCTGCAGCGGCCGTGGCCGCCGCCATCAGGTAGGGAAGGTGGCTGGTGTGAGCCACGATGCGATCATGCTCAGCGGGAGACATCAACCGGATCTCGGCTCCCGACTCAACAATCAACTCGCACAGAAGGCCGGGAGGCTCGGAAGCCAGCATCCAGACCGCACCCCGGTACAGGTCCTCCCTCGCTCCCTCCATTCCCTGCTCCTCGGAACCGGCCATGGGATGGCCGGGGACGTAGAGAACCCCGGGAGGCACCAGGGGATTCAGTTCATCAATCAGGGGCCCCTTGACGCTGCCCAGGTCGGTCAGTACCGTCCCCGGACGAAGCCCGGGACCCGCGAGCCGCAGAACCTCTCCCATCCGGCCCAGGGGCGTGGCGAGGACCATCAGGTCACAGGAGGAGGCTGCCTCGATCGCCTCCTCCAGGCCAACAGCCTCCCCAACGGCACCTCGCCTCTTCGCCTGGGCCCTGGCATCGGGATCGGGGTCCATTCCAATCACCTCGGCCGCACATCCCCTGGTTACAAGGCCCAGGGACCCACCCATCAATCCCAGGCCGGCGATGAAGACCGTGGCCTCACGTAGCTTCACGAACATTCACCGTCCTGCCGACCGCCTCGGCGACCGGCGATAGCAGCCGCATCATCTCCTGGAAGACAGGGAACTTCAGGGACTGCCCCCCGTCCGATTGAGCCTCCTCGGGTCGAGGATGGACCTCCACCAGCAGGCCGTCTGCCCCGGCGGCCACTGCCGCAAGTGACATGGCGCTGACCAGGTCCCATCGACCGGTGCCGTGACTGGGATCGATGATGATCGGCAGGTGACTCAGGCTCTTGACCAGGGGAACCGCGCTGAGATCCAGGGTGTTGCGGGTGTATTTTTCAAAAGTCCGGATTCCCCTCTCGCAGAGGATCACCTTTTCGTTTCCCTTGGCGAGGACGTATTCTGCAGCCATCAACCATTCCTCGATGGACGACATCAGGCCCCGCTTGAGAAGAACGGGAACGTCGACTTCGCCCACCGCACTGAGTAAGCTGTAGTTGTGCATGTTTCGAGATCCAATCTGGAGGATGTCTGCGTAAGAGGCGACGAGGTCCACATCTTCAGGCGTCAGCACCTCCGTCACAACCTTGAGTCCCGTCGTCTCCCGGGCTTCCGCCATGTAGCGCAGCCCCTCCTCGCCCAACCCCTGGAAACTGTATGGGGAGGTCCGGGGCTTGAAGGCTCCGCCCCGCAATACCTGGGCCCCGGCCGCCGCGACACCCTCTGCCGTCTCCAGCAGAACGTCCCGGTTCTCAACGGCGCAGGGGCCGGCCATCACCACAACCTGCTCGGCTCCCACCTGCACCCCGTCCACGTTGACGACGGACGATTCAGCCTTGAATTCCCGGCTGGCCAGCTTGAAAGGATGCATGATCCGCACCACGCGCTGAACCCCCGCGAGCACCTCCAACTCCTCGACGACCAGCCTGCGAACATCCCCCACAGCACCAACAATCGTGTGTTCCACACCCTCCGAAAGGTGGACGCTGAGTCCTTTCGTCTCAATCATACTTACCACCCGGTTCAGGTCCTCCTGGCCTGCTCCCTGCCCCATTACGATGATCATTGTCTTTCGCTCCCCTTTCTGCTCAAGTCAGGACGCAATGCGGCGGCGTCCCGGAGATATACGTGGCGCACATCTTCCTTTTCCATACCTGAGTTGGCGTGTATCAGCACCCGGATGCACCGGGGCAGAGCCCCGGGCACCGCGATCTCCACAGCCCCCATGAGGGGAGTGTTCACCCACCCCAGTCTCCGAGCTGCTTTGGCAGGGAAACAGGCCACAAGATCTGGAGTGGTCGTGAAAAAAACGCTGACAATCTGTTCCTCACAGAGGCCGTTCTTCCTGACCATCTCTGCCAGTAATTCTTCCGTGGCATCGAGGATCTCATCCCGCCCATCCTGCTGCACCGTTGTCGCACCTCGTACCGCTCTCATTCGATCTACCTCCCCAAAAAAAATACCGTCCCTATACAGGACGGCAAATCACCGCGGTACCACCTGAATTGACCCCCTAGGGCCCACTCTGTTGGGAGCAGACACTCCCGCACCGGGTAACGTCGGATTACGGCGAGGCCTACTTGTTTCCGTTCAGCCCGCGACTCCGGGGGGTACTTCAGCCTGATGGAGCTACTGAGTCGCAGCACCCTCAGCTCTCTGGGAACTCACTCGGCTTACTGATCCCCTTCATCGTCTTTGAAGTGGTGAAGCTATTAAGGTACATTCTAGATGCCGCACCACGGAATGTCAACAACAATTTAAGGTGATTTAAACATGGCTGTTATCTGAGCAGATCCGAGCTGGAAGCTGGGGTAGGATTTTCACTCCTGAGCGGCTCGTTCAGCCTCCACAGGATGTTTTTAGTTGATTACAATTGTGTTTAGTGCTTCACCCATGATAGTGTCGGGATGGAGGTGTCATCATGCCCAGAAACATGGATCTGGTAACTGCCCGGGATCTGGCCGAAGTCCTGGATCTCTCGGTGGAGACGATCTGGAGATACACGAGGGAGGGGAGAATCCCCCACATCAAACTGGGCAGGAAACAGTACCGCTACCGGATTGACGATGTGACCAGCGCATTGATCCAGGAAGGAAGTTCCCAGTACGCGCCCAAGGGCGCGCTGAAACTGACCTACCAGGACTACCTGGCACTACCCGAGGAACCAGGCTACCGCCACGAGATCCTGGATGGCATGCTGGTCAAGGATCCGTCACCCAGTGTTGCGCACCAACGAGTCACCCGCCGGCTCCTGCGAATCCTGGAGGATTATTTCTGGGAGGTCGATCATGCCGGTGAGGTCTTCATCGCACCGTTGGACGTAACCTTTGATGATGTCAGCGTGGTCCAGCCTGACTTATTCTACGTTTGTGGGGAGCAAAAATGTATCGTGAAGGATGCCCGGGTGGATGGCCCGCCCACGCTGGTGGTCGAGGTCCTATCTCCTTCGACCAACCGCAGAGACCGGCTTCAGAAGCTCCGGATCTACCAGAATGCAGGAGTGCAACACTACTGGCTCGCCGATCCCGAGGAAAAAACTCTTGAATGCTTCTCGCTTCTGGATGGCCTATACTCCATGGTCGCGGCCGGGATGGACGAGGAGTTGATGGAGCATCCAGAATTCCAGGGACTTTCCATTGCTCTTGGTGATCTGTGGAGAGGTGCGATGTGACCGTACACATCCAGCAACGTGAATCTGTTGCTCCACCATCATCTGTGCATCTTTCTCCTACCAGGAGCCATGCTTGCAAACCGGCAAGAGGATTTGGAGCCCCTTCCGCAGAAACATCAACTTGATGGTACGACAAGGTCTTCATGACCCCAGGTAGCGTTGCAGCCAATCGATCGTGACCATGCCAGCAGAGCAATGGGTGCAGGTGTGATTCTGGGCGTAATCTTCGACCTCCTGCTCAGCCAACCTGGCTCGGGGTTCTGATTGGTGCTGGACTGGGTTTGCTGGCAGGAGCGCTCTGGAACAGGGCCCCCTCCGATGATTCAACGTGATTCAAGCGTCCGGACCCGTGCAGAGACCCGGATAGGTGTCCCCCTTTCACGTCGGCCCGGTTGTCCCATGCGTCTATAAACTAGAATAGGTGGTGACACAATGCGAATCGGCATTCTGGGTTGCGGTACCATAGGCAGCTACGTCCTTAACAGCCTCATGAATGGGAATATCCCCGGCTGCGAGGTTGCAGTCGTATG
Source organism: Clostridia bacterium (assembly GCA_003566675.1). Classification (GTDB taxonomy): domain Bacteria; phylum Bacillota; class Sulfobacillia; order SLMV01; family SLMV01; genus PWUC01. The sequence goes on along the minus strand of PXCI01000359.1, from coordinate 14,549 downwards.
TGTTCGCAGCGAAGGATCCAGGGGTGTTTCAAAGGTGAGGAGCTATGGAATTCCCCTGGTGACTGACATTGAGGAGATGCTGAACTACCACCCTCAGGCGATTATAGAGTCGGCCTCCCACGAGGCCCTACAACAACACGGAGAGACGATCCTGCGCGCCGGAATCGATCTGATCCCTCTGAGCCTGGGAGCCCTGGTCAATGCGGAGCTGCTTGAGACTCTGACCGACGCCGCCAGGGATTGCGGCAGCATCCTGCACATCCCCTCCGGAGGAATAGGGGGACTGGACGCTCTGCAAGCAGCAGTGAACACGGAAGTCTATGAAGTGACCATGACAAGCCGTAAGCCTCCGGTAGCATGGAAGAACATAACCTACGTGCAGAGCCTGAACTTGGACCTGGATCGGATGACAGAACCCACGCTGTTGTATGAAGGTTCGGCGCGGGACTGCGTAACGAAATTTCCTCAGAACATCAACATCGCCGCCGCCCTGAGCCTGGCGGGAGTGGGTTTCGACCGGACCCAGATCCGCATCATGGCCGATCCAACGGTGACGTTGAACACCCATGAAATCCACTGCGAGGGGGAGTCGGGACGCTTTCACATGGTACTGGAGAACCTTCCGGTACCAGAAAACCCCAAGACCACCTACATGGCCTGCATCAGTGCCATCGCTGCCCTGAAGAGAATCCGGTCCCATTACCGGATTGGCACCTGAAAAGCCGAGGTGAACCCATCACCTTTGCGGATAATCAGACCCCAGGCAGGCCACATGCAGCGTCGGCAGCGGGGGGCTGTGGCCGCCAAGAAAGGTGGGTAATCATGCCGTACCCAGGCCAGCGCAGAAACTCGAACCTCTCACCTCCGCCTCTGAGTTGTTCGTGAGGGGTGTGGCGTGCTATTGTATCGTCGACTGATGATCCATCAGGAGGCAATTGGATGTATCTTGACTCCGGTTACGAGGGTTGGTCTGAGAGCGGGCCATGGATTTACCGCAGGTGACCGCTGCCATCAGCCCTCTTAAGCCACCAACCCAGAAACGCCCAGCCCCGAGGATCTGAGGAGGAGATGACGTGCGAAACCCAAGGAAACTGATCCGGGTTCTTGCCTGTTTCCTTGCCGTGTGGGTCGCAAATCTGTTCATACCACTGAATTTGACCCCGATGTTTGCCAACCGAATGGAGAGAATCACCGTCGCTTCATGGGTTCTGATCGCCCTGGTTGCGATCTATATCGTGGTTACCAAGAGACGTTTCCGTCTGCCTGCTTTCATTACAGCCACGGTTCTGAGCATCATGGTATGGAGCCCCTGGAACTCTGCAATGACGTTTCTCTGCTTTTACGCCGCAGCCATGGTCTTTGACGATGAGCTGAATGAGATCAAACTGATCGCAGACCGCAACAGACCGTCCAGTGCCCTTTTTTCGGTTCTCATCGGCGTTGCAATCGGAATTCCCCTTGCAGCCCTCAACCTACTCGGCAGCGTTGATCTCAGTATGTTGGCTTTCAGCAATCCCCTTTCCTCGGCAGTGCGAGCTTTGACCCCTGCGATCTCCGAAGAAGTGATCTTCCGGTTCTTCCTGTACGCATTGTGCATCTACCTGATTCGAGGCGACTTGCGCAATAAGAAGGTCCGCATACTGGTGCTGTTGGTCGTGCCTCATGCCCTACTGCATCTCCCGGATGTGTTTCTGGCCAATCCCATAGAAGCCGTGGTGTCGCTGATCGTCCTGTCTCTTTGTTTGGTTTGCCCATGGCCATGCTGCAGTTAAAGAGAGATCTCGTGGCTGCAATCTCACTGCACTGGTTCATTGACTTCGTGCGCTTCATGTTGATGAGCGGGTAGACGACGCCGGGCAGCTCCTGCGTTGTGGCATATCGGACCTGGGCTTGATGTCAGAGAATACATTGCACGTTGAGGGGACTGAACATCTTCCCTGCCTTGTCTTCTCTGCCAATATCCGAAGATAGGGCACCCTTAGACAAGAAGCAAAAGGATCGCCCCGGCCAGCGTTGACCTGATCGTATGCCAGCCTGGCATATCTCCTCGCAGGTACAATCCCGCGGACAACATCGTCGCCACGAGCACCCATCCGCCCAGTAGATGCTGAGGCTGCGGCCAGCATGGCAAACAACGCCGACTGCATGGAGTGTTCCTCCAGATGACGCGGTCATAAACCCCGAAGCCAGCATCATGTCATCTTCCATGTCATTGATGAGGTCGATTATCTCCGAACCTCTCTGTCCAGTATCGAGCCAGTAACTTGCCCCCCAGGTCAGGGCGTTTCAATGGCGATCCGACGCCTATACTCTTGTGCACTTTATGCATCGTCACTACCCTCTTTGCCGCTACCAGGACCCTCCTCCTCGAGTCGATCTGCCACGATCTGGCGGATCATCTGTGCAGTTAGCCCCAGGGACTTCATCTTCGCGATGAACGCATCGACGGCTTCAGGAGCCAGTTGACGCCGGATCCGAAGGATGGCTTCCGAGTCTTCGCGCACAAAGGTGCCCCGTCCCCTGCGTGTCTCGATCACACCCTCAATTTCCATCTCCCTGTATGCTCTCTGAACCGTGTTCGGATTTGTCCCGGACAGTACCGCCATCTCCCGCTGAGATGGCAATTTCCGACCCGGCGCCAGTTCACCCCGGGCAATTGCGCGTTCAATCTCCATCATGATCTGCCGATAGATTGGCGTATCGTCATCGAAGTTAAGCCTGATATTGATGTCCATGTCCTCACATCACCTCATCACAAGAGCATTAGTGCACTAGTTTAATAGTGCACCCGATTTACGGCAATTGCTTTAGTGCACTAGTTTGCTAGTGCACTTAGTTTAGCACCTCCCCCACCAAAACTCAAGTAATGTGACGGAAAATGCCCTCTCCTCCAGGAGATTGGCACAATACGAGATCATTGGGTTGGTGAATCTCGTTGGACTGTAGGTGGCAAGATGGAAGTACAGACGGTGGCAATCTAAAAATACAGAGGGGTTAGGGTTCCAGTTAAAAGGAGGAGCCACCCCTCAGCGTCCTGAATACACCTCCTAAGCTGCCAACGCGAAGGAGGTACGAAAGGATGCTGGGGATGGCCCGTATTGAGTGTATCAGGACCTTGCGACAGTGGGAAGGCAAAGACATCTCAGAGATCAGCCGGATCATGGAATGGCGGACAGCGAAGAAGTATGCCGATGTCGAGGAGTTGCCGGTGCCGCAGCAGAGGAAGCGGAAGATGCTGAAGATGGATCCGTTCATGGAACACGTCAAGGGGATGATTCAGGAGGATATGAGCCAGCCGCAACCAGGCTTCAGCGCCAAGTGGTGACAAGGCTGGGCTGAGGGATGTTCACGGTCTGGTTTCGGGATCCCGTCACAGTTGATCCCGGTCGGGGATGATCCTGGCGAAATCCTCCTGGAAGATGGGCTTCGGTTTATCGTCCTCCTTGATAGGCGTCCCCATCTCCACCCAGCGGTTCTGCCTCGAGAACATCCACCCGAACGTGCCGCCCCTTTCGGAGCAACTCCGACTGTCTGCAACGCATAGGTCCTTCGATGAGCCGACGCGCCCAGCTTCGTCAGGCCGCTCTGGTACAACCATATGATCTTGATCTCCTCCCGGTACATCTCGCCGAGCATGGCAGCTGCCCGCTCCAGCCAGCTGCCCCGAAAGTGTTCCGGCCAATAGTGCTACTCCGCCACTATGTGCATCACCTGGCCATGCTCGCCTCTGTCGAGGTGCATAGCAAAACCACACGCCTTCCCATGAATCGATGTGAAGCAGGCGCACTGGATACGTCCATATCCGAATCTCATGCAGGTGTCCTGCAGAAGCGAACAGAATCTATTGAAGCGAGGCAACATCTAAACAGGGGGCAGATGACGAGACCACCTCGATGGGTGAGTTAAGATAACTGGGACGCAAACACCATGTACTCAGGGAGGCAAACTCATTGAAAGACACCACCCGCACCTTCCCTCCAACCTTCCGGCAGATTCAGCACGCCATAGGCCTACTTGTCCTGTCGGGCCTCCTGTACCTGTATCTTGCCCTTATCGGTGGTGATGGCATTTGGGCAATGGTGGCGCTTGCTACCGCCACACTGCACCAGGGGACAACCGCAGTCATCTGGCGCTCAGAGATTCATGGGCAACACATGTCCAGGGTTTTCGGTCGTCAGGCCCTCCTCGCACACGGAGCTCAATTCTTCACATTCTTCTTTCTCCGCATCGGAAGCACCGTTCTGGCTTCGGTAAGCTCACCCCATACTCTCACGCGAATACCAACACTGATGATGGTTCTAAGTGCAGCTACTGTGATTCTGGTGGGCTGGACATTCTTCAGCGTCTTCAAGTACTTCGGAATAAAGCACGCCCTGGGTGCAGATCATTTCTCAGAAGACTACCGCCGGATGGATTTCGTCCGCGAGGCGATCTTCCGTTACACCCCTAATGCGATGTACACTTTCGGCACCCTTATGTTTGTGATTCCAGGATTGCTACTGCGGTCCAACATCGGTATTGCCTCAGGAGTCTTTCATTACGTGGCAGTGTGGCTCCATTACTGGGCCACTGAGGTGCCGGACATGATCCTCATTTACGGACATCTACCCGAAAATTCAGAACCGCCGCCAGGTGAGTAGACTTTGCGCGGCAGGTGCAACGCAAGATAAAGGCCGGGCAACAACCCTCCAGGTTATGCGAGAACCGGCACGTTCACAGCCAACGCCTGAAGGCTAGGGCTTTCTCGGGAATCCCTCGAAGAACCCAGGGCACACCCCATCCCCCATGGCTTACGATGCCATGCACATTCACTTCAGATTGACCGGCCAGCGTTAGTTGGCCTGGCAGCGACTAAAGAGCTTAATCAGAGCCTGCGTACCAGCGTCTTCCTCGCCCTGCTCCGCCAACCGCCTGTAAAGAGAGAGCGACAGATTTAAGCCAGGCGTCATGATTCCTATCTCTTGGGCTGATTCCAGTGCGATGGTCATGTCTTTGATGAAGTGTTTGACGTAGAATCCAGGGTCAAAGTCACCGGCGAGGATTCTGGGAGCGAGGTTACTCAAGGACCAGCTTGCGGCAGCTCCGGTGGAGATGCTCTGAAGTACACGCTGTGGATCACATCCTGCACCTTCGGCGTACACAATCGCCTCGCAGACCCCCACCATGGTAGAGGCGATGGTGATCTGGTTACACATCTTGGTATGCTGACCCGCACCTGCAGGTCCTTGCAAGACGATATTTTCGCCCATCACCTCGAAGATCGGGAGGCATGCACGGAATGCGTCATCATCACCTCCCACCATGATGGTCAGAGTGCCGTTGCGAGCACCAACATCACCACCCGACACGGGAGCGTCAAGCGCCTGAATGCCGACAGAAACACCCTGCTCATAAATCTGCCTGGCCAGTGAGGGCTGTGACGTTGTCATATCGATTACGTATGAGCCCGGTTGAGCGTTGTTAAGTATTCCTGACTCACCAAGATAGACGCTTTCGACATCAGATGGGAACCCGACGATGGTGATGATTACATCAGATGCGGCAGCAACCTCAGCTATGCTGTCTTTCCACGCGGCTCCGCTTTCCAACACGTCACTGGCGGTCGATTTTGTTCGCGTGTAAACACTCAGGGAGTATCCGGCTTTCAAGAGGTTCTTGGCCATCGGTCTGCCCATGACCCCTAACCCTATGAAGCCAATGCTTGCATCGCGGCTCAACATCCCAAACACCCTTTCCTCGTCCGTAACAGATCTGTGTCTGTGTATTGTTCGCGCTCCGCTCTTGAGTCCCCTTCAGAGTGGCCCGGATGGATCTGCGGTGCTATCCGAACACGGCACATCCCAGTTGCAATCCCGCCGATGTAGCTAACCTTAATAAACTGGTCGCGGCCCGCCGAAGGATTCCCAGGGGATCTCCACGAAGGGCACTGCACCACGTCTCCCCGACCACCCCAGTGCCTGTCAGCTGGGTTGACTGACATTTGTAACAAGCGCTGAGCTGCAAAAACTGGTACATCCGAGTAACCTCAGCCCTCAGAGCGAATCCACCGTCCGAGTGAATGCTCCGGCCGCCTTTACACTGCGTCCACCCATCGCGACACAAGCCGCCAGGCAGCGACCGCACATCCACTCACCGTATACGTCCGCCATCTGTGACCGCGGCTGGGTACAGTTCCTATAGTCAAATTGGAGCTGCCCATCCCAGAATCGATGAGCCTGCCCGGCAATGTGATCCGGCCATCGCCCCTCCGGATCCGGCGTGGAATGGGCCAATGCATCAGCAGGACACACCTGCAGACAGCTGGTGCATCCGTCTCCAGAGAAGTGACCACAGAACCGAAGGTGGGCTAGTTCGGAATCGCCCGAATGCAATCGGAACACCCGATCCCGCCACTCCTCATCCAGGAGCCGGATCCCGTCGCCATCCCGGGGTTCCCCTGCATCAAACATGACCAGTGAACACAACGGCCCCAGGAAACGCCGGACACTGCCGCCAACCAATTCGTCCCGCATGACCAGGCGGTGGGCTCCAAACTGTCCCAGGCCCGTGAGGACGCCGATGCTCTTCTGCGGGTAGTTCACCACCTTGCAGGCTCCGTGGGCATCTCCACGACGACTTGTCGGTACCGTTTTCTCCGTCACCGCGGATACCGCGTGAGCGTTCATGGCCAACACGGCCCGATCGTCTCGGATCAAGCGATGGACCAGGCGCGTGACCGATGTATCGAGAAGATTGCCCACCTCACCAATAGACCGCTGGTAGCCCTCGGGTGGTGCCGAAACGCCCCCAGTCATCAGTGTTGCATACTCCCCCGCCCGCTCGTGCGCCACCGGAAGCATCATGGATACGATGACCGCACGCCCAAACCTTTGTTTTGCCTGGCTGTATGGCTCAGGTACCCTAAACATCGTCGTGCGACCGAGTTCATCGGTAGCGTCAACTGTGCTGTGAGCGTAGTACTCCCAAAGCTGGTCCAGTCCCACAGGATGAAGGCCTACCTTCGCAGGATTTCGCAGGTCCTTCCACAGATCGAAATCCAGGGAGCAATTGCCGACCGCGACCTTCACATCGGGCCGTCCCTCCTCGTCTTGTGCAAAGGTGGACCGTTCCCGGCCCCACGTGTACTCCGGCTCTTCAAGGGTTCGCATCATCACGTCGGCTAATGCTTCGGTGATCGTCTCTGCATTCAGCTCATCCAGCACGTAATTGCCCATGTAATCCGTCTCCCCTCTTTCTCTCACTCTAAAGCGACCGATACTCATGCCTCGCACGAAAAAACCCTGGTTGACAGGTGTCCTCCAGGAACCCTGATCTTTCCTCGTTTCCGATGCCAATTAGTAGCAACCATGGTACGAGCCTTCGCCAGTCAGTATTTCTGCTCGAAGATCAGGGGCCGGGCGAACAACCTCACCGGTCAAACATCGTTGGTGCAAGGTCTCCCCGGGCAGTGGCTCACGAGTCCACACTATGCATACCTTCATAGGTAGCTTCACCGCGGCGTCTCAATATCCTCCTCTCCTGATTCAGCCTTGAACCTCACCGCATGTTACTAGATATGGGTGGCATCCACCACAGATCCCTGTCACCCGTCCCTTCCCCGATCCAAAGGGTGAGAGTGCAAGGAGACCCTCTCCCCTTGGCTGCACAGCCTGGATCCGGGGATCGGACAACAGTCCCGAGAAGGATCGAGTGCCCCTTCGGGGAAGACTAGAAGAGGTGCATAGCAACAGCTAGGAGGTGACGCAGGTGAGCAGATTTAAAGAGTTCGTTGATTCCTTTCCCTGGGTGGAGGCAGCGGATATTCCGTGGACGCCTTTCAACAGACGCCTATCGGACAGCAAGACAGCGATAATAAGCACGGGGGGAATCTACGTCCACGGAGACGAGCCCTTTGCAATTGCCAACCGGGAGGATGTCGACGAGTCGTATCGAGAGATACCCGTAAATACACCCACCAGCCAACTGCGATTGGCCCACGAGCATTACAACAAGGAATACGCAGAACAGGATATCAACTCGGTGTTTCCCGCGCAGCGCACAGAACAGCTGGTCCAGGAAGGGTTTCTCGCGGCCGCTTCCGAGATCCATTTCAGCATCACCGGATACATTCCGCAACCCAGACAGCTTTATGATTCTGGCAAGGAGATCGGCAGGAAGCTGAAGGACATGGAGGGGGACATCGCCCTGATCGTACCCGTCTGACCGATATGTCAACAGTCCGGTGGACTGTTAGCGCGGGAGATCGAGCAGGCAGAAGTATCGACCCTTACACTCAACCTCATTCCGAAAGTTGCGGAGATTGTGCGACCCCCTCGGTCGGCAGTCCTCCGCTTTCCCTTCGGTTCTCCGGTTGGAAATCCCACGGATGAGCAGAAGCAGCTTCGTGTACTGAGGAGCGCATTAGAATTGCTCGAAACCATGGACGAGCCGGGACAGATCGTCGAGCTGCCCTTTAAGTGGAAGTAGCACCGAAAAGTCGTATCCGGGCAAAGAATGCTTCGATTTTACAGCGCACAGGTGCAACCAGCATTTTGCCCTCTGCGATCTCGCTCACAGTCGGCGTCCTCACATGCTCAATGACCAGGGGGGCTTGCGACACTTTCCGGGGGATTGTGTGTTCACAGTTCTCCCCCTCCCTGGGTGACTCTCTGCCCCGGTCACCCGGGTTTTCTGTCCCTATCTCCCAAACGGAGATACAGCAGTATGCCCGCAAATCATCAAGGCCGGAGCACCGTCGTCAAATTAGAGAAAGAACTCATGACACGATACACTAGTACCCTATGCTGGGGTTGCAGACGTTCTGCAATGGCTCACCCTGAACATAGCGCCTTAGGTTCTCATAGAAGATCGCCACCATCCTGTCTCCGATGTGCGGCGACGAATGACTGTCGTGGGGAATGATAAAAACGTTCCCCATGTCCCACAATTCGTGATCGGCGGGCAGCGGCTCCTCGGTGAAAACATCAAGATAGGCTCCGGCGATCTTTCCTTGCCGAAGCGTCGACAGAAGGGCAGACTCTCGGATCGTCCCTCCCCTGCCAATGTTGATCAGATAGGCAGACTCCTTCATCACCTTGAACTCCGGATCGTCCAGCATGTTTTCTGTCTCGGGAGTCAGGGGGCTAGCCATCACGATGTAATCCGCCTCCGGAAGGTGACGAGTCATCTCCTCGGCAGGAAACACGTGATCGACCGCCTGCACCGACTCTGGCCTCCGCTTGGTGCCGATTACGCGCATGCCAAAGGCCCCGCAGAGCTGGGCGATTCTCTGTCCAATCCTCCCGAGCCCGATGATCAGCACCGTTCGCCCTCCCAATTCATCATTGTGTCTCATCCGCCACCGATGTTCGGACTGGTCAACCCGGCGCAACCTGAAATTCTTGGCATGGGCCAACATGGCCCCCAATACGCTCTCGGCAATCGCAGCAGTGTGCAATCCAGGAGCATTCGTGAGGGTTACGGATCCGTCAATGATGTGTTGATTGATGTTGTCGGTAAAGCCGGTACTGCAGATCTGTACCCACTTCAGCGAAGGAACAAACAACCTTTGGTAGTCATCGTAGTCGAGTTCTCCGGGATAATGCATGCGGTTGCTTCCCTCAGCGAGGACCACTTCCACCCCACTGAGATCTGCCCCTGTGACCTGTTCCGGAGGTATCTCGACCAGGTCGATGTCCGGAGACAGCGAGAGGATCTGCTCCCGGTGCCGATCCTGCAGCCAGTTTCCATCTGGTTGCACAAAGTGAGACCCTCGCGGTATTCCACTGACGACAATGCGAATCGCAACCACCTCCCGAGCTGTGATGATTCCTTCTTCAACAAACCATCTGTTAAAACCTTGCTGTCCCAGAATCGCCGGCTGATCAGGAAATCCCTGATCAGCAGATTGCCCTTGCTCGAGATAGCCGTCTACTCGGGCCAGGCGATTTCCATGTAGATCCGTCCCCTCGAGGCGTCTCTGCTGTCACTTCTTCCTCAAATCTGCCGTTTTGCAGACGCACCATCCACTCCTTTCGGATTCAGCAACCGGATCACCGTAGATGTAATACCCTGTCCAGCCCTGTGGATCTCCTTGAATGGATCGACCATCAAGGTGGCGCAGACTCCGCTCACGGGTACCCAGGACCTCGCCAACGGCAGGCTCAAGGGTGATCTTCACGGGCTTCGCCCGACCCAGGTCCAGAGCTTTCTCGGTCACATGCGTGGGGAGGTATCCCGCGTTCTGCAGCTGGAGATATCTGAAGGATACCGTCCGACACGGGGGTCAGCCGGGCCCGACCAAGAGCCAGCTGACGTAGGGTAATCTGGCACAATGAGTTGGACACTGAGTTTGCAGTGCAGATTCTCAGGTATAAGAGGTCGACTCCAGGGAATAGCGATCGATCACAATGAGGGGAGGAAATGTCGGGCTCCAAAGCTCCAGCATTCGCACGGTGCACGTCAGCTGGACCGACTGAGTCTCCATCAAGTTACACACCTGCCGAAACTCTTCTCCCGACCACTCTCTCTTTGCGTAAATGGGACTCACCAGGGTGATGTGAAAGTCCCAATCCGTCATGTCCTGGCACGATATTCCTGCCGATGCAAGGGAATGCTGTACGGTCTTTGCCAACTGCCTCACAGTTGAATCCTCGATAACTGCGAGGTTCAGAGACTTATTGGGAGGTGAGAAGCAACTGGAACCGTTGACGTGGATATCAAAGGGGACGAAGCATCTCAAGGTCCGCTTCATGATGCAAGAAGCCTGCTGGAGCTGCTCTGCATTTTCAGGATAGACGGTACCTACCGTAACGTGCAGGGCAGGATAGGGCTCATCATACATGCAGTATCGGTTCGATACCTCCCGCTGGAGACGAGCGGCCTCTTGCAGTAGTTCGCCCTGGGGAATGGCCACCAGATAATAGGCTCTCTCGGTTCTGTCACTCACAACTGTTCACCCTTTTCAATCCATCTACCCTATCATCGCACGAAGCACCTGGCCACGGCAAAACCTGACCGTCGATGAAGTAAGGGTAGCCAGGTCAGGCAGGTATAGCCTTGATCAAGGACAGGCACGAAACCGGGCCCCGGGAGGCGAGGTGTGAAACGATGGGTAGGGCTCAGCGGCCAGAGATGCCACACCTCTATCAGACAACACTACTTCACCCTACAGCTCAGCCTTCACAACAGATCCAATACCTTACTATTAACATCTTCTGCACATCCATGTCGAAAGGAAATTCGATAGATGAGCACCTGAGACGCGACCACCGTCTCCAATCTTCGGTCCTCAGTAAGACGGCAGACACTCGGAATATGCATCGGGAAGATCCTCCGCCCGCTCATAAAGATCCTCCGCCGTCTCCTGAAGCAAGGCTCGATCCGCCAGATTCTCCAGCCAGGGCTGTTCAATACCGTTGATCCCATATAGAGCGCCGGCGATCTGTCCGTAAACAGCACCGGTGGTATCCGCATCGTCGCCCAGGTTCACCGCCATCAGGCAGCCCTCCCGGAAGCTCGTGGTCCTATCGAGGGCCCATAGGGCCGCCTCCAAGCTCTCAACGACATAGCCCGTGCCGCGAATCTCGGGAGGGCTCTTGCGCCGGAAGGATCCCCTCGCCACCCCCTCAATCTCCTCGACCAGGGGCCTGTCGCCCCAATACCCGGGCACCGGTTCAAAGCACCCACTCAGCAGTTCTTCTTTTCCCACTCCGTTCAGTGCACCGATCAGAAGGGCGGCCATATACCGACACGCATCTACCGCCGCCGGCGCCCCGTGGGTGGTCCAGGAGCTCTGACCCGAATACTCGAGGGCCAGGCGAGGATAACGACGATACAGCAGGGGAACCGGGGCCAATCGCATCAGGGAGCCGTTGCCCGCCGACATCGGATCCATCGATCCGGAAATCGGGTCTCCTGACGCGGAAAACGCCATCAATGCAGTGCGTACGGTGTTTCCTATGTCGAAACACCGTCCTGTGCTGCTCATGTAGCCATCCCGGGACCAGCGCAGATATCGCTGCATCTGATCCGTCGGGTCGAAACAGCCAGCCTCCAACAAGCTGCGGGCAAGGCACAGGGCCATTGACGTGTCATCCGTCCACTGTCCGGGTCTCAGCCCGAAAGGCCCCCCTCCCACCATGTCCTCAAGGGGCGTGAAGGTGCCAGGGCTCTGGAACTCGAGGGTCGTCCCCAGGGCATCTCCTACTGCCAGGCCGAGCAAGCTTCCCAGGTACCGCTCTCGAATCCGGCCAGGTGAGGCCATTCCATCACTGACCTGCTCTCTTGGTGGGTGGATCAACGGCTGGGAAACCGATTCTCTGCGGACAAATTGCAGACTGCTGTCGTGGCCGCAGTGCCGGGCCTGCTCCACGGCAACATCCAGCAGCAAACCGGTTTCATCCGGCGAGTGAGCATCCGAGCCAAGCGTGATCCTGGCCCGCCTTCCAGCCAACAACTGGAGGAACTCGGGAGCAGGACAGAAATCTGACGAATGGCCCCGGTAACGGAAGGCCGTGTTCAGTTCGGCAGCGACGCCCGTCTCCACCAGGGCATCGACCAGCCGGCTGACATCCTCGGTCACAGGCGAAGGCGGCTGACGACCGAAGATCTTGATGCTGTCGGGATGCCCCAGGATATCGAACAGACCGGATCGCACCGCTTTCTCGGCGACCTGGAAGTAGCGGGTCCATACCTTCTGGATATCCCTTCCCTCCCAGGTCTCGGGCCATAGATCAAAGATCCACCCATCGATCCAGTGAACCGACCCAATCACATAATCCCAGGGCCAGTCTCCCAGAAGCTCAGCGGTGAGCGGCTCGTCTCCAGGGAAGTAGTCAACCTCCAGGCCGATCCTAAACTGAACGCCCTCAACCCGCGCAGAATGCAAAAGGGCGAAGTAGTCCTCCAGCCGCCAGCGGAAAGCCTTTCCCTCCAGCCAATTCCGCTGCCGAACGCTGAGCTCCCCTGAAACCAACCTCAAATCCCTTTCATACAGCGGCCTGAACTCTTTGAACATGTAGCTGTGCTCGCTGATACCCAATTCCGTCACCCCGCGCCGGCGCGCCTGGCGTCCGAACTGCTCAAGGTAAGGAAGGGAAAGATCGCCCTTCTCCAGGTGATTGTGATAATCCAGCATTCGAATTCAGCTCCCCTCTTCAAGAATCACGTAACACACCTCACTCACTTCTCCTCCACCTACCGATCAACCTTCCTACAGGAAGGTGTTGTTCTCGTGACAAGGCAGATGGGCAACCCACGGAACACCGTGACTTCTGAGAAACTCGGCAGGTTGAAGATTCTTGTGAGCAGCACGAAACGCGCCAATGGGCCTGGTCCAGTGTTGAAAATCGGGTCACACTGTGAGCCGGTCGGAGATGCTGCCAGAACATCTGATTGCGCCTCCGACCTTGACCGTCCCCCCGCTCGGATGATACGCTGACATATACCCTGTAGGGGTATATCCTATTTGCGGAAACGCGATCATCTTCCGATGAACGGGGACGAAACATATAAATACGGGAACCATCGAAGGGGAGGTGCGGTGAAAGATGCACTCACTGAATGGGGAGGGTAAGAAGAAACTGCTGACTCGTCTGGCCCGAATTGAGGGACAGGTTGGTGGTCTGCGGCGGATGATCGAAAACGACAGGTACTGCGTGGATGTACTAACGCAGGTCAGCGCGGCACGAAGTGCTCTGAAGAAGGTGGGGCTAAAAGTACTTGACGGCCATGTGAAGGGATGCGTTCGCACCGCGCTGGAGACCGAAAATGACCCCGACCACGACATCATCGAGGAACTGCTCACAGTCATCGAAAAATTCACCGACTGAGGCCCCTCGAAAACGGGGCTTCTCTTATCATGGTGGACCGGACAGATGTTGCTCGCGGCGGAATGAGAGTGCAAGATGAGACATCAATCCTGCGCAATACGAGGAGAATCAGATATGGCATCGACGACCGAGACAATCAAGATGAAACAGATTCGCTTCCGAGTCAATGGAATGACCTGCGCTGCATGCGCCAGCCACGTGGAGAAGGCGCTCAACGCGACCGAAGGTGTCGAGGAAGCGTCCGTTGTGATCACCAATGAACAGGCATCGGTCACTTATGACCCTGATCGGCTGAGCGTAAAGGAGCTGGCTGAGGCGGTCGCCAGATCCGGATATGAGGTGGGGACGAAGACGGAGAAGATGTCTATCGGCGACATGACCTGCGCCGCTTGCTCAGCAAGCGTCGAACGGGCACTTTCCCGTCGCGAAGGGGTGCTGGAAGCCCGTGTGAACCTGGCCACAGAAACGGCCCGGGTCCAATATCTCCCTGACGTCATCGACAAAGAAGACCTGGTGCAGGCCGTAGAGGAAACCGGTTATTCGGTGGTAACCCGCTCTGATGACGATGAGGAAACCGACGCTGAAATGGAGGCGATGCATCGAGCCCAGAAGAAGGTGATTTGGGCGTTTGTCCTGACCGTGCCGGTCTGGAGCCTGATGCTGGTCAGCATGTTCGGCCTGCATCTGCCGGTGAGATCCACGGTGCAGATCGCAATTGAAGCGGCCCTCGCGTTTCCT
>PXCI01000227.1 GCA_003566675.1 Clostridia bacterium | reverse complement strand
CTCGCGTTGTTCAGATCAAGGGGGGGATCCTGGAGGGTTCGATTCTCGGTGCTGACGAGGGGATCCGCCTTGCCGATCTTCCATCGAGGGAAGAACTTCTGGCCAAGGTGGCGGCGTGTTTCGCCGGTCCCATGACCCAGGTTGCCCGGGTGTTTCAGGCACCGATTCGCGATCTGGCTCTCGTCACTTCTCAGCTGCAAGAGAAGAGGGCGGTTTGAGATTAATGTGTGATCAATCCTTAAAGGGGTGAAAAAAGTGGCAACAGCAGTAGAGCAAGTTCTGGAACTGGTACGAGAAATGAAGGTAACTGAGCTGGCAGATCTGGTCTCTGCCTTTGAAGAGGAGTTCGGAGTTTCCGCAGCAGCAGCGGTCGCAGCTGCTCCGGCGGCTGGTGCAGCGGACGGCGCGGGTGATGTCGAGGAAGAGCAGACCGAGTTTGATGTCGTTCTCACCGATATCGGGCCGAAGAAGATCCCCGTCATCAAGGTGGTCCGGGAGATTACCGGTCTTGGTCTCAAGGAGGCCAAGGGTGTGGTCGATGCTGCGGCGAAGGAGCCCAGTCCGATCAAGGAAGGTGTCTCTCAGGAAGAGGCCGATGACATCAAGAACCAGCTGGAAGAGACCGGTGCCACGGTCGAAATCCGCTAGGGGCGTATGGGCCAGGGGTGTTGTCTTGACACACAACACGACACTCCTGTCCCCTCTTTTTTGCCCATCAGGCCTTATTTCGTGTTATTTTCGCGAGATGGTCGATTCTTCTTGACGCCGGAGTCAATCAATGATAACATACAAGCTTGCTACTAGTTCTTGTGTTTGGGGTAGATGTGGCTAAAATCAACCAGAATGTATAATTGATGGCAGTTCCGGTGAGGCTATAATGAACCGGTTTGCGTTTATGAGAACCTAAATTGGACCGCCGTGAAGCGTGGTTCTTGTGAGGTTCTCTTAACGTTTGTTCAGCCGAAAAGGAGTGAACTGCATGTCCCATTCGTGTCAGGCTGACACGCAGAAAAGGCAGTCTCGTTCTAGGATCTACGAGCCGATGGCGATGCCCAATCTCATCGAGATTCAGCAGCTATCCTACCAGGGTTTCTTGCATCAGGGTTTACGACAGATTTTTGACGATGTGTCTCCGATTGAGGACTTCACAGGCAACCTGATCCTTGAGTTCGGAGAGTACTTTCTTGATGAACCCAAGTACGATGTGAAGCAGTGCAAGGAACGCGATGTTACCTACGCTGCTCCATTGAGAGTTCGGGCTCAGTTGATCAACAAAGAAACGAGAGAACTCAAAGAACAGGAAGTATTCATGGGGGATCTGCCCCTCATGACGGATCGCGGAACTTTCGTCATCAACGGTGCAGAACGCGTGGTTGTGAGTCAGTTGATTCGGTCTCCCAGCGTATACTACTTCGATGAAGTTGATAATTCGGGCCGGAAATCCTTCAGTGCCAAATTTATCCCTAACCGGGGTGCATGGCTGGAAATGGATTGCACGGCGGCAAAGGTCCTTCGGGTCCGGATCGACCGCAATCGCAAGATTCCCATCAGCGTTTTGGTACGGGCCCTGGGCTACGGCCGGGATGAGGATGTCAAGGACGTCCTGGGTGAGACTGAGGTCGTGCTCAATACCCTGGAGAAGGACGATACTGATTCCGAGGCCGCCGCCCTGATGGAGATCTATGAGCGCCTTCGTCCGGGAGAACCACCCACGGAGCAGACGTCCCGGGAACTCCTGGAGAGCATGCTCTTTGACTCCAACCGGTATGATCTGGCTGCTGTGGGTCGGTACAAGCTCAACCGGAAGTTGAACATCAGGCACCGCATCGCAAATCGGATCGCCGCAGAGAAGATCGTGGCGCCGGACACCGGAGAGATTCTGGTCCGCGCTGGTGAGAAGATCAGCCGGAAGATGGCTCATACCATCACGTCGGCTGGGGTGCATCGAGCTGTGGTTGAGGATGATCAGGGTAATCAGGTTGTTGTTTACGGCAACGGCGAACCTTCTATGGATACTCGATGCCTCGTGCATGATGATGTTCTTGCCTCTTTGAACTACTTTGTCACTCTTTTTAGCGGTATTGGCAACACCGATGATCAGGACCACCTTGGCAACAGGCGCCTCAGAACCGTGGGCGAACTCCTGCAGAACCAGTTCCGCACCGGCCTGGTCCGCATGGAGCGGGTCGTCCGGGAGAGGATGACCATACAGGACGCCGACGTGGTCACACCCCAGGACCTGGTCAACATTCGTCCCGTCGTGGCCGCCATCAAGGAATTCTTCGGTTCAAGTCAGCTGTCGCAGTTTATGGATCAGACCAACCCGTTGTCTGAGGTGACCCATAAGAGGCGTTTGAGCGCACTGGGACCTGGAGGGCTGACCCGGGATCGCGCCGGATTCGATGTTCGTGACGTGCATCATTCTCACTATGGCCGCATGTGTCCTATTGAGACGCCCGAGGGCCCCAACATTGGCGTGATTAGTAACCTCAGTACCTATGCCCGGGTGAGTGAGTACGGGTTCATGGAGACGCCCTATCGCAGGGTGAAGGAGGGCAAGGTCACCGACGATATCGTCTACCTGACGGCAGATGAGGAAGAAGAGGCGGTCATTGCACAGGCCAACGCCGAAATTGACGAGCAAGGCATGTTGGCGGAGCGGGTCACGATCCGCTACGCCGGTGGCGTCCGCCTGCTTCCACGGGACGAGGTCGACTACATGGATGTGTCCCCGAAGCAGGTGGTCAGTGTAGCCACCGCCCTGATCCCGTTTCTCGAAACAGACGATCCCAGTCGGGCGCTCATGGGTGCCAACATGCAGCGACAGGCGGTTCCGCTGCAGATTCCGGAGGTTCCCCTGGTGGGAACGGGTATGGAGGAAAAAGTTGCCCGTGACTCTGCGGTGATGACCGTAGCCAGGCGAGCGGGCGAGGTGGTCCGCGCCAGCTCGGACGAGATCGTGATTCGTTGCGAGGAAAACGGCAAGACGGAACGGGATGTATACGAGCTGGAGAAGTTCCAGAGATCCAACCAGGGAACCTGTTTCAACCAGAAGGTGAGGGTCAGAACCGGTCAATGGGTGGAGAAGGACCAGCTTCTAGCCGATGGTCCTTCCACCGAAAACGGTGAACTGGCCCTGGGCCGCAATGTTCTGGTGGCCTTCATGTCCTGGGAGGGATACAACTACGAGGATGCAATTTTGATCAGTGAGCGACTGGTCAAGGACGACATATACACCTCCATTCACATTGAGGAGCATGAGTCCGAGGCCCGGGACACCAAGCTGGGCCCTGAGGAAATCACCCGGGACATACCGAACGTCGGTGAGGATGTGCTCAAGAACCTTGACGAGACGGGAATCATCCGTGTGGGAGCAGAAGTCCGCTCTGGCGACATCCTTGTCGGCAAGGTGACGCCCAAGGGAGAGACGGAGCTCACGGCTGAGGAACGTCTGCTCCGGGCGATCTTTGGCGAGAAGGCCCGTGAGGTCCGGGATACTTCGCTGAAGGTTCCCCACGGTGAGGGTGGTGTGGTCGTCGACGTGAATGTGTTCTCGAGAGAGAACGGCGACGAACTATCGCCTGGCGTCAATAAACTCGTGCGGGTTCATGTGGCGGAGAAGCGCAAGATTTCCGAAGGAGATAAGGTGGCCGGACGGCACGGGAACAAGGGGGTCATCGCCAAGGTGCTTCCCGACGAAGACATGCCGTTTATGCCCGACGGAACATCGATTGACATTGTTCTCAGCCCTCTTGGTGTGCCCTCGCGGATGAACATTGGGCAGATTCTTGAAACGCACCTGGGTTGGGCGGCGAAGGTCCTCGGCTGGAAGGTGGCAACTCCCGTGTTTGACGGATTCCGGGAAGATGACATCATGAGTGCCCTCGAGGAGGCGTCCCTGCCGATGACAGGCAAGGTAGATCTTCGTGATGGGCGCTCAGGAGAGATCTATGACCATCCCGTTACCGTTGGCTACATCTATATGATGAAGTTGCACCATCTTGTGGATGACAAGATGCATGCTCGATCGACCGGACCGTACTCCCTGGTCACCCAGCAGCCCCTGGGCGGCAAAGCCCAGATGGGCGGCCAGCGTTTTGGTGAGATGGAGGTCTGGGCTCTCGAAGCCTACGGTGCTGCATACACCCTGCAGGAGATGCTGACGGTGAAGTCCGACGATACCCTGGGTCGGGTAAAGACCTACGAGGCGATTGTCAAGGGTGACACCGTTCCTGAGCCAGGGGTTCCCGAGTCCTTCAAGGTATTGGTGAAGGAAATGCAGAGTCTTGCTCTGAACGTTGAGGTTCGGTCCGCAGCGGGTGATAGCCAGCGGGTTGATACCTCCGACGACGGTGATGACATTGAGGGTCTGGCCAGAAATCTTAAACTCGACACCGGTGAGGACAAGATCGAAAAGGAGTCGGATCAGCGCAGAGTTGGATCCGGTGGGGGTGAGATTTAGATGGATGCTGTCAGAGATTTTCGCGAGACGCCCGCAGCAACGGATGTCGAAGAGGTTAATGCTTTCGATTCGATCCGTATAGGACTCGCGTCACCGGAGCGGATTCGCGCCTGGTCTCACGGTGAGGTAAAGAAGCCGGAGACCATCAACTACCGAACGCTCAAACCGGAGAGAGACGGTCTCTTCTGTGAGAAGATATTTGGCCCGACTAAGGACTGGGAGTGTCGGTGTGGCAAGTACAAGCGAATTCGCTACAAGGGTATCGTGTGCGAACGTTGTGGTGTGGAAGTCACGCTTTCGGATGTTCGCCGGGAGCGGATGGGTCACATTGAACTGGCTGCACCCGTGTCACATATATGGTATTTTAAGGGTATTCCGAGTAGAATGGGCCTCGCCCTGGACATGTCGCCCAGGGATCTGGAGAAGATCCTCTATTTCGCCGCGTATGTGGTGATCGATCCAGGAGAGACCAGCCTTCTGGAGAAACAGATCCTGAGCGAGAGTGAATACCGGGATGCCCGTTCGAAGTTCGGGGACCAGTTTTCCGCCAGCATGGGCGCGGAGGCCATTAAGGATCTTCTGTCCAAACTGGAACTGCAAGAGATGTCTGATGAGCTCAGGGAGGAAATCAAGTCCGCCTCGAGTCAGCGCAGGATGCGTGCGATTCGACGCCTTGAAGTTGTGGAGGCCTTTCGGACCTCTGGGAATCACCCGGACTGGATTGTTCTCGATGTGCTTCCGGTCATTCCCCCGGAGCTCAGGCCCATGGTGCAGTTGGACGGAGGCAGGTTCGCCACGTCTGACCTGAACGATCTGTATCGCAGGGTCATAAATCGTAACAACCGCCTCAAACGTCTCCTGGACCTGGGTGCACCGGACATCATCGTGCGAAACGAAAAGCGGATGTTGCAGGAGGCCGTTGATGCGCTGATTGACAACGGTCGCCGGGGACGTCCGGTAACGGGCCCCGGGAATCGGCCGCTGAAGAGCCTCAGTGATCTGCTCAAGGGCAAACAGGGGCGCTTTCGACAGAATCTTCTGGGTAAGCGGGTGGACTACTCCGGCAGATCCGTCATCGTGATTGGTCCAAATCTTCGATTGAACCAGTGCGGGTTGCCGAAGGAGATGGCGCTGGAGCTCTTCAAACCCTTTGTGATGAGAGAACTGGTTGACAGGGACCTTGCGCAGAATATCAAGAGCGCCAAACGGATGGTAGATCGCGGTCGTGAAGAGGTGTGGGACGTGCTCGCCGAGGTGATTGAGGATCATCCGGTTCTGTTGAACAGGGCACCTACGCTCCATCGGCTCGGCATCCAGGCCTTTGAACCGGTCCTTGTCGAGGGCCGCGCGATAAGGATTCACCCCCTGGTGTGCACCGCATACAATGCAGACTTTGACGGCGACCAGATGGCGGTCCATGTGCCCCTGTCAGCAGAGGCCCAGGCAGAGTGCCGAATGCTGATGATGGCTTCCAATCATATATTGAACCCCAAGGACGGTCACCCGATGGTGACACCGACCCAGGATATGGTGCTGGGCATCTACTACCTGACCCTTGTCTCAAAGCCCCTTGATGAAGTGGATGAGCAAGACGTCCCGGCCTACACATCAGCTGATGAGATGCTCTTGGCCCACCAGACGGGCAGGATTCATCTTCATGAACCGGCTCGAGTTCGGATCAACGGGCAGCGCATCCTGACAACACCAGGGCGGGTGATGTTCAACGAGGTACTGCCCCCCGAGATGTCCTTTATCAATGAAGTGGTCCCGAGCAGCAGGCTGGGCGAGCTGGTGGCACGGTGCTTCCGCCTGGTGGGTACCGGTGCCACGGCCACCATGCTGGACCGGGTCAAGGATCTCGGTTTTTCCTATGCCACGCGCGCTGGACTGACCATCGCGGTTTCCGACATCGAGGTTCCCGAGGATAAGGCTGAGCTCTTGGCCGAAGCAGAGGAGAAGGTGGAAGAGATCGAGGATCAGTACCGCCGTGGACTCCTCACCGATGATGAGCGTCACGAGATGGTCATCGAGGAGTGGACCCGGGTCAAGGAAACGCTGACCCGAAGGATCATGGAGGTCATGTCCAAGGACAACCCGGTTTATATGATGTCTGATTCAGGAGCCCGGGGTAGCGAGCAGCAGATCGTGCAGATGGCCGGTATGCGAGGACTCATGTCTGATCCCTCCGGACGTACCATTGAACTTCCGGTAAAATCCAACTTCCGCGAGGGGCTGAACGTGATGGAGTACTTCACCTCAACCCATGGCACGCGGAAGGGCCTGGCAGACACGGCTCTGCGCACGGCCCAGTCGGGCTATCTGACCCGCCGACTGGTCGATGTGTCCCAGGATGTTTTGGTCCGGGCCAGGGACTGTGGCACGACCGAGGGACTCACCCTCGATCCTATTTACGATGATGGCGAGATGATTGAGCCGGTAGGAACTCGGGCGTTGGGACGGTTCTCCCTGCTGGATATTGTCGACCCCGATACGGGCGAGGTTCTCACCGCCGCCGGGGAGATGGTGGAGGAAGAGGCGAGTGAACGCATCGATGAACTCAAGGCCAAGTACGGTAAGGAGTTCGTCGTGATGGTCCGCTCGGTTCTCACCTGCAGCACCCGCCATGGGATCTGTGCCCTTTGCTACGGGCGCGATCTCGCCAGCGGCAACCTGGTTAGCGTTGGTGAGGCTGTTGGCATCATTGCTGCAGAATCAATCGGCGAGCCCGGAACACAGATGACCATGCAAACCTTCCACACCGGAGGCGTCGCCGGGGACGATATAACCCAGGGGTTGCCCCGGGTCGAAGAGCTCTTTGAGGCCAGAAATCCGAAGGGGCAGGCGCTTATTGCAGACCGTGAGGGAGTCGTCAGCTTTGAGACGACCCGTGGGGGCAAGAAAGCCCTAGCCATCATTGATTCCGAAGGCGGAATGGAGAAGCAAACCCTGACGGATGGTGCACCTCTGAAGGTGGCCGAGGGAGATCACGTGCTGCCGGGACAGGAGCTGACCGAAGGGGTGATCAACCCCCACGACCTCCTGCGTGTGAAGGGCATTGCAGATGTCCAACTGCACCTTCTTTCGGAAGTGCAGCGGGTTTACCGGATGCAGGGTGTTGCGATCAACGACAAGCACATCGAGGTCGTGATCAGGCAGATGATGAAGAAACTTCGCATCAGCTTGCCTGGTGACACCACGCTACTGCCGGGTGCCCAGGTCGACAGGTACCGGTTCATAGAGGCCAATGAGAAGGCCGAGGCTGAGGGTGGCGAACCTGCAGAGGGCCAGCCGCTGCTTCTGGGGATAACAAAGGCATCTCTCGGCACAGACTCTTTCCTGTCGGCCGCATCCTTCCAGGAGACCACCCGGGTGTTGACCCAGGCGGCCACCGAGGGGAGTGAGGACTTTCTCCGCGGCCTGAAGGAGAACGTCATCATTGGAAAGCTGATACCTGCGGGCACGGGCATGTACCGTCACGATGATGTTGTGATCGAGTTTGAGGAGTCCGAAGGGGATGTTTCAGAGCAGGAAGAGGCGACGGTCGCCGATGGTGGTAAGTAACGCATGTTCCCGGATTTTCTGTTGACACTGTGCGATTGCACTGCTAGAATGTTAAGGTATTTGCATTGAGGTAAGGTACCTGGCGGGTCTCGTCTTTGGAAAGAGAGGGCATGATGCTTCTTGAAGAGCTTAAGAGGGCTTCTGAGAAGGCAGTGGGAACAAGGGAGACCAAGAAAGCTCTCGACGAAGATAGGGTGGCCAGGGTATTCATCGCTCGAGATGCAGAGGAGTATGTGGTCCGCTCGGTGATCGACATGAGTCAGCAGCGGTCGGTTGATGTGGTCTATGTGGACTCCATGTCTCAGTTGGGTAAGGCTTGTGGAATTTCGGTTGGAGCGGCGTCAGCAGGCATTCTTCGTTGATTCAGCGGAGGGCTTGTTAGCCCGGGCGACTTTACAGTGCGGGTGGTGTTAACCGGAATAGTCTAGAGAGTGCACCTGAGAATAGGGAGAAGTGCCGGACGCCATACATCCCTCTGCGGTGCGTGGCGTCCTTTTTGGGGAGGTGAATGACGTGCCGACGATCAATCAGCTGATCAGGAAGGGTCGTAAGTCGAAGAAGGCTAAGCCAACCACGCCAGCCCTGCATGGATCCCCGCAGCGCCGGGGGGTGTGCCTTCTGGTCAGAACACTGCAGCCGAAGAAGCCGAACTCTGCATTGCGTAAGGTTGCCCGGGTGAGACTCACCAACGGCGAGGAAGTGACCGTCTACATACCCGGAGAGAGCCACAATCTTCAGGAGCACTCCGTGGTCTTGGTCAGGGGAGGCCGGGTTAAGGACTTGCCGGGTGTACGCTATCATATCGTTCGCGGTACGCTGGATACTGCTGGCGTGGAGGGACGGAAAACGTCTCGTTCAAAGTACGGTACGAAGAGACCTGGTTAACTAGGGTTTGGGAGGTGAGAAGACAGTGGCGAGGCGAGGACGTGCCCCCAAACGAGAGGTTACGCCCGATCCTGTGTATAATTCACGCCTGGTTACGAAGTTCATCAACCAGGTCATGCAGGATGGCAAGAAGGGTCTGTCACAGCGCCTCTTTTACGGGGCCATGGCTGTGATCCAGAACCGCACCGGAAAAGACGCCCTCGATGTCTTCGAGGCGGCGGTCAAGAACGCGATGCCGATGCTCGAGGTCCGACCGCGCAGTGACAGCCGCCCCGCCTTCGTCGTCGGGGTCCCCGACGCAGCGGTCGGTG
>PXCI01000268.1 GCA_003566675.1 Clostridia bacterium | reverse complement strand
GACCATCGCGGACGCTGGGAATCAACAGCGTTTACTGGTACCATCCCAGAGCTGATACAGATGCTCACAACACAGTTCTCCTGGGTACTCGCTGACTACTAACCCGATAGCAGACTCGCAGATCATCAAGGCCCGATCATCGTCGCCAAAAAGGGAAGGAGCTTGTGGCAGGATGCACTAGCTCCGTGGATCTCAACCTTCCCGGGTTTGGCCATCGTGTGGACAGTCCTCGGCTTCAACCTGCTGGGGGTGGGTCTGCGCGACATCTTGGACCCCACCCTCACGAACTGAGCTAGGGAGCTACCCGACCTCTGGGTGATACCTGCAAAAGAGAAGTGACTCGACAGGTTCTATAGCGCATGACGCAGCGCTGGAGCCTGACTCGTGTACAATCCGATCCAGACCCAGACCACCTGGCGGCCGGCCTGGGTCATGCACATCTACCAGCATCATGCTGACCTCAGATTGAATGAACAGACCTACAGATCCACAGAGCCTGTCTGTTCAGCCACAGTCGGCATCATCTTACGGCACCATGTCCCCCCATGTCGAGGGCAAGTAGGAAATCAATAACTCTCCTCGAAGTACTTACAGGGCAAAGCCACACGACATTCCATGCACGCAACGGGGGGACATCATGCAGATAGAGCAGGCGAACCCAGGAGACCTTGGAGACTACTCGCAAATGGATCTCGGAACGGAGTACGACTACGTGGCAGACATCTTCACCGACGTTGCCGCAAAGGGGCACCTGTACAAGGCCACGCTACGAGGACGCATGGTGGGTGTTACGATGCTCAGGCACATCGATTCGGATCACGCTTATCTGGGTCTGGCACGTGTAGACCGACGCTACCGGAACCGGGGCGTGGTGTCCAGGCTGGGCGAGGCATTGATCAACACGGCGAGGCAACAGGGCGCTGCATGGGTGGGCCTTTGCACCAATGCGGAGAATACCCCAGCTCGGCGCGTGGCCGAGAAGCTCGGCCTGCAAATCGTGGGACATCATCTCAGCTGCAACTTCCACAGTCCCTGCAGCAAGAACGGGCATCTCCCGCCTCATGTGAGGCTCGAGATGAAGAAGCAGGAGAAGATTCAGCTACTTGCTGGAGCCTATGAGCAGTCCGGTGTGCTTCCGCGAAGTCCCTACGCCTTGATCCCATGGCCCCAATCTGCAGTTCCGCAAGATTATGTGAAGTCTCTCGTTCCCGTGCAGTTGTCCTGTGCGGGAGATCACATCAACGCCTTCATCAATACCCTTGCGGAACCCCAACTGCATCTACTGCTGCTAAGGACCGCCCCCCAAATGCCGGATCATGCCGTAGAGCATCTGACAACTCTCACTCAATTCGATGCCACACACCTGGAGTTTCCAGTGTACCGTGAGGAGGACTGGCACGAGATTCCCTCCCTACCTGGAGACTGGTATGTGAACCGATATGTGGTGTACGGAATACGTTTCTGAGGATTGTGCACTCATCTGCCGATGACACCGAATGTCAACGGCGTCGTCTCGCAGCCCCTGGGCCCCGTGGGATGGTCTCTCTGCCCTTTCGTAGGCGTATGGGTGTCCGTGCGGAAACCCCAGAGGTATCAGGCCCTCAATGGAGAAATATAGATATCAAGAGCCTAATGCCGATTCATCAGACTCAAGGGGGAACACTGCCTGTCACTAATAGCCACTGCACGAAAAAAGGCGTCCCGCCCTGGAGACGGCATTCGTTGAGTCTCACGTGAGGAGGTATGACTATGCAGTACACCGGACTACTGACCCTGGGTGTCTCGATCATTCTGATGGTGATCGCGACCCGGATCGCCCGTGATAACATGAACAGACAGCATCCCGGTTTCGGCCAGACACGAGGGAGTCTTTCCGAAGGAGGCAGCAGGGCCGTTCCAAGGGCTCAGCAACGCCTCACAAAACGGGACATGATATTTCTGGCCATGATCCTGGTTGCAGCTGTGTTTCTACTCATCCTGTCGAGACATATCTGGTACATGCCCCTCAATGTTCCATCTCATGTCAGGGAAGCCGCCTACAATGAAAAGCCTGAGGGTCTCGTTGTGACGGATGAGGGGCAGGGCGTCAGCCCACTGCATTACCGGGTACATCTGTACGGACGCCGAAACGAGGTTGACCACGTGTTCACATACACGACCAGCCGGTTCACGGAAAGCTCAGATACCGTCCTCACCGTGTCGGACGGCAGGGAGGCGGATCCACGTTTCATCTGGTTCATCGTTGTGTTCCTCGTGGGTATCCTGGCTCACACCGCTTACCCCTATGTGCTGGGCAAACCATGTCCGAACTGCGGGAGCAAGCCTTTCGAGCTCATCAATGAGTCTCTGCTGTCTCAGAGCCAGATTGACCGTGATGGGAACACACAGCCCACGGTATGTGAGGGCCATTATGCCTGCGAGCCCTGCGGTTACAACCAGATCCGGGTTTACGAAGGATCCAAACTGAACCTCGGCGAAAGAGCCCAGACCAGTGTCCCCCTGGAACACGACGACAGGGC
This sequence comes from Clostridia bacterium, assembly GCA_003566675.1. GTDB lineage: Bacteria > Bacillota > Sulfobacillia > SLMV01 > SLMV01 > PWUC01. The sequence goes on along the minus strand of PXCI01000268.1, from coordinate 6,802 downwards.
ATTTCTCTACCGGGACGACATAGGACCCGGACTGGGGCCCGAGCGTTGGGATGAGCAGGCGTGGCAACAGTATTACCGTCAGTTGAAGGAGGAACGAGAGCGGGAGTGGATGAACGAATCCTGATGGGGCCACGCCCGAAATTCGCAGCTGCTAAGCAAGCTATCGCTGAACCCACTGACGTGCCAACTCATTTGCACTGCAATGAGATATGGATGTCATCTTGAGATAGGGTTGGGTGTTCAGGGCGAGCAACCAACCCTCATGCTACACGACCTATTGTTGCCTGTGCGCAGATGCTGGGTATAGGCACGGCATCCCCATGAGGAGGGTTTGTTTTGCCCGTAATAGGCATAAGTGCAGGGCGCAAGAACAAGGTGACCGAATCCGTAGTGAAGGCCGTGCTGGACGGTGTGAAGGGCGATCCCACGTTCGTCTCTTTATCGGGCAAGCTGATACGACCGTGCGAGGCGTGCAACGGTTGCGTGGCGACAAACCGTTGCGTGTTGGACGACGACTTCCTCTGGGCAGCGGATCAGGTCCGTGAAAGCGACGCACTCGTCTTCGGCGCACCAAACCATTTCAGACACATGAATTCAAAGGGATTAGCGTTCTGGGAGAGGTTGTGTTTCTCCGGGCGTCACAATGCCCTCTTTCCCCTCCAGGGCAAACCGGCAGCAATCGTTGCCATTGGCGGGGACGGGGGCGCCGGCAAGCCAGTACTGGAGGACCTACGGAGATACTTCCGCGACGCACGGCTCGATCTCGTCGGTCATGTGGAAGCCCAGGGAGAGTATGCATGCTTCACCTGTGGATACGGCAGTGAATGCGCCGTGGGTGGCTTTGCTAGTCTTTACCCGCTGGGAACAGAAATTTCGGATGACAATACGCCCTCCATTGACAATCAACACCCGCACCTACCTGGATCACCGTGCCACCACGGGAGCCTTCGGGACGAGGCCATCGAGATGGGTAAGGCGATCGCGAGGGTGCTGGCGTGTTCGGATCCGGGTTCACCCTCGCAGCGCACGTAAAACCTCGCGGTGAAGGGCTCCGGGTCCTCAACAGGGATTGCCACGGTTGTTGTGTAAAAGGTGAGCTCATCGAGCACCCTTGTTGCACGGGCAACGTATGGGGCTCTTGGTCACAACCCCAAACTTCACCCCTGCTAAATTCGTCAACGGGGCTCCGTTCCCTGCCGGCAAGAATCCATCTGACCCCAGTAACCGGATCACCCCCTGCTGGATGTGCTTAAGGCTGGACATCCATGAGGATCTCGTCGTCAATCGATGCAAGGTCCAATCACTCCCGTTGATCCACCTTTCACTGGCCAGGGCGAGCCCTCAAAACTCCCTGCAAAGGTGATTGGACGGGACTCAGGCCCCGGGCTACTCCCCGCAGGGAAAGGGATCCGCCCAGGGCACCTGTCTTCGTATTCTCACCGCAGTATTCTGCCGAGAACGGGGTCCGCGGGTTCTGAAAACTGACCGGGAAGCCCTCTGAAATCTTGCAGGAGAACGAGGTCATGCAGGAGTAATTGGGGAGTGTTGCCTATCTTAGATTCAAAGGGAGGATTCAATGGCACACAAAGATCGGATCATTGAAGACTACCACGGGACCCTCGTTGCCGATCCATTCCGTTGGCTGGAAGACGAGGAATCATCCCGGACCAGGGAATGGGCCCGGGAACAGGACGATAGGGCTCGAGAATTTCTGGCCGCGATTCCTGAACGGGACGAGATTCGCGAACGCCTCGGAGACGTCTTCAACTATACCAAGTACCAGCTCCCCTCCAAGTACGCAGGCAAATACTACTTCCAGAGAAGTGACGGCCTGCAAGATCAACCCATACTCTACCGGGCAGACCGGTTGGATGATCATCCCGAGATCATCCTGGACCCCAATGCGCTCAGCGATGACGGCACTGTGGCACTGATGAATTACTCCGTCAGCAAAGATGGACGATACATGGCCTATGCATGCTCAAGCAGTGGAAGCGACTGGCAACAGATTAGCATCCGCGACCTGGAGACGGGCGAGGATCTCGAGGAAGTTATCGAGTTCTGCAAATTCACCAACCTCCCGTGGATGCCTGACAGCTCCGGTTTCTTCTACAGCAGATTCCCGGAGCCCGGTTCGGTCCCGCCGGAAGACTCCAGCAACTTCAACCAGGTATGTTTCCATCGCCTGGGGACTCCCCAGGCCGAGGACAGGGTCATCTTTGAAAATCCGGATAATAAGGAGCAACTGTTCCGACCCGAGGTGACCGAAGATGGGCAATACCTCTTGCTAGACGTGTCGGTGGGAACCCAGGCCCGCAATCGAGTCTACTACCGACCCATTGATGAATCCGGCGACTTCGTCCACCTTCTGGATGAAAACGATGCCCTCTACGTGTTCTTGGGCAACGAAGATGATGTGTTCTACTTCCAGACCGACCGAGATGCCGACCGTGGCAGAATTATTGCCGTGGATATCACCGATCCCGGGCCCGACCGCTGGCGCCAGGTCATCGGCGAAAGCGATGATGCGGTGGCCTTCTCCCGCTATACAGGGGGACATCTGGCCGTTGTCTATCGTCATCATGCACACTCCCAGTTGAGAATCCATACTACCGACGGGCAACAGGTGGACGACATTCCGCTGCCAACGCTGGGGACTATATGGGCTCTTTCAGGTCGGGAGGATGATCCGGAGCTGTTCTTTGACTTCACCTCGTATTTGCATCCGATGACGGTGTTTCGCTATGATCTGCAACACAACGCGACCGAGATCCTGTGGAGCCCAGATGTTGATTTCGACCCCGAAGACTACGTGACCAGGCAGGTCTTCTGCAACTCAAAGGACGGAACGCCCGTTCCCATGTTCATGACGCACCGAAAGGGCCTGGAGTGCGACGGCCAAAACCGCGCCCTTCTGGTTGGTTACGGTGGCTTCAACATCGCAGCCTCCCTCACATTCTCACCCAGCATCCTGGTCTGGATGGAACGAGGCGGCGTCTTTGCCCATGCATGTATGCGCGGCGGCAGCGAATACGGACGGCAATGGCACGAAGCGGGCATGTTTGAAAGGAAACAGAACGTATTCGATGACTTCATCGCTGCGGGAGAATGGTTGGTTGACAACCAATACACCAGCAGTGACAAACTGGCCATCATGGGAGGCAGCAACGGTGGGTTGCTCGTGGCAGCCTGCATGCTTCAACGGCCGGACCTCTATGGATCGGTGATCTGCAGGGTGCCGGTGATCGATATGCTGCGCTATCATCGATTTACCGTGGGCAGGTTCTGGACCACCGAGTACGGCAATGCCGAGGAGAACCCCGAAGACTTCGTATACATATTCAGGTATTCCCCGCTTCATAACATTCGCTTCGGCCTGGTCTATCCTCCCGTGATGATCATGACGGCTGACAGTGACAACCGGGTGGTGCCCGCCCACGCCATGAAATTCGCCGCCACATTGCAGGAGGTCGCTGTATCAGACAACTCCATACTCCTTCGAGTGGAAAGTAGGGCCGGTCACGGTGCAGGAAAGCCGACTTCGAAGATCATCGGTGAGGACGGCGATATTTTCGCGTTCCTGGAAGAAACGATGTAAATCTCGGTTTTGACCTGAATAGTTGCCCTGTCCTGACGCAGGCAACACGGGCCATCTCCAACATCCTCGCACCTGTCCGGTGCCCCGGGAATTGGGGAGCGGTGCCCAGACACTGGAGGTGGCCCGCCTCGACATCTTCGACGTGACAAGGGAGCAACCGAGTCGGCCCCTAAATGCGTGCACATCAATGGCTGCACGTTGTGTCCTTTAAGGAGATTGCCCCTACCTGAAAGACTTGTACTGGTCCACGGGAAGCACACGTGCAATGTAGATCTGGTTGGATAGGATATTTCCTCGACCGCTGGTGTCAAAGTACTCTGTGTGAAAGGCAATACCGTTGGTGGAACCCTGGGTAGACCAGTAGTCGAGGCCGATGATGTTGCCATCTTGGTTCCGGACCCACTTCTGAAATATGACGGTATGCCCAGTGCCATTGCTACGATCAAAATCCACGAAGTCTCCCGGTCTCGCTGCTTCAAAACCCGGCACGCGCTTCCCGATGCCGTATGTCTCCACGGCCACCTCGATGTTGCTGGTACTCTTGTCCCCTTTAGCCACGTACCAGATCAGCAGGAAGTCAAATAACTCATCAAAGGTCATTCCGTTGAAATCATCGGCATCAAGCCCCAGCTTGAGATTCCGTGCCTGCATGGCCTTGAAAAAGACCTCAAACGTGATACCTGAGCAATGACTGGCGCGGTTGCCGCTGGGATGGGCCCTGGCCAGAAGACCGCCCTGGAAGTGAAGGTCCTCGGTGACACCGTTATAGTTGGCGTAGTCAGTATTCAGGAGGTAGGGATAATTCCCAACATAGGTCTTGATGATGTCCTGTATGTAACTGTTCAGGTGAGTGTCATGGGTGCTGTCCTGCGGTTCAGGGGGCTCCTCGAACTCTTCCGATACAGTCTCGGGGGGGTCGACCGCGGGAGGAGACGACGTATCAGCGGGAGTTTCGAGGGATCCGGATTCTTCATCTTTGGGTGGAGCGGGAGCTGACAGGCCGGGTGATGGGAGGCCTTCCAGCAGGGACACCAACTCTCCACTAGCTGCCACCGCAGGGAAGTCGTCAGGTCCATCTGTCTGTGTGACCCCAAACATGGCCACACCCGGAATTTCGGCGGCCTCGCCCCTCGTCGCGGCTTCACCTGACCTATCGTGGACATCCGAGTTAAACAGTTCCAGGTCCAGGAGCTCGTCCGGAACTACGGCTGCCGGATCAGATGCCATGGCCTCTGTTTGTCGCTCCCGTGCCCTCGGGACCAGATTAGTCGCCCCGTCCATGGTAACCCGGCCCGAGCCATCATAAACCCAGCCCTCTTGCGCATACCAACTCCGCATGAGGCCATGTTCGAAGGGCTTGTGACCAGATGACCACCATCCCGGTGCTTCTTCATGGATGCTTGTCGACTGACCGTGGGAATCGGCCCCTTCCAGACCAAGATTCACGAGCCTTGACGCCACTGTCTCCAGGTGTTCCCTGGTGAGAGACTCGTCCGACCGTAGGCGGAAGTTCCAGGCACGAATACTGGCAATCTCATGGAGAACTCCGGCCACCCCGGCAACTTGCGAGGGTGCATCGATGGACACACTCCCAAAGGTATCTGCCCCTGAGGACACAAAGAACGATAGAGCCAGGATGAGGGCAAGCACAGAACCTCCGGTCAAAGCTTTGCGAATCACGCCAACATCTCCCTCTCTTCTCTGTGTAGGATGCAGACTCAGTGGGTGATGTGATCAACGATAGCAGGCCAGCATAACAACACCCTCTAATACCGTTGCACCGTCATTAGTGGATCGTATTAATAAGCCTATCATGAGCTGGGTCACTCCGGATGCGGTACTTAATGGAAGGCGGAGGCAACCCCCAAGTCGAGCGGCAGAGCGGCCTGATGCCTCAGCCCTGAACAGCACAAACCGCCCACCTCAACCACCTCTCTGCGATGCAAAGCTAATGGTCACACCATATTGGACGCATACGTTCGTCCCGCCCTCGCTGTTCGCAGGCCATAGTTCGCCCGCTCTTACCGCTTTCCAATCCCTATTCCGCTTCCTCATCGCCTCGAGGTACTTGGTGCCCATACTCAGATGTACGGGCAACTTGCGTGAGGGCATCTGCCCTCACGCATCAATAACCCCGCCCATACGAATGACTTCCAAACCTTCGCCTTCAAGGGCGCGGATGAACGCGTTGATCCCAACAGAATCGGAACGCATGTGCCCGGCAATGATGATACTGCCAATGCCGTGCTCCCTTGCGGCCATGAGAGTATCCTCGGGAATATGCATCAGGATCAAGGTACCGACTCCGGCCTCGAAATAGGCTCTCATGACCTCGCCACCGCCTTTGGTTGTGCCCCCTGCCATTCTCACGGCCACCTTACCCGCATAATCGTCAGGCCGTCCACAGCGGACCCGGGGACCGGCTGGCTCTTCATATTCAGGCAATTCGTTCAATGCAGCCATGACATCGCTAACTCTTGAAGTAGGCTTAAGACAGTTATCGAGGTGAGCCTGGACGGTGTTTTCTGAGATTATGTCAAGGGGCAGGTGCAGGTTCATCAGGGGCATACCGAGAAGACGGGCCGCCTGCCCTGTCTTGGCATAGTTCAAAGAATGCAGCCGACGATCAACCATCTCCATGCGCGGACGCAAAAGATTCCATGCCTTGTTGACCGGGATACCCACCTGTGTCATCATCTCGATTTGCCTCTCCATGACCTTGTAGCTGTTAGCCCGCGGACAGTCGGTCACGGGATGATGTCCGATCACCAGGTCAACCTTCAGCTGCTGTGCCAGCAGCAGGTCTGCCGTATCAATATCGACACCAAACATGACTCGCTTCACACCGTCCGAGGGAACGATGATCCCTGAATCAGCCGGTGTATCCTCAAGTTCCGCCATATTGAGTGCCATCTCCAAGATCTGCTGTGTGTTCAACGTCATCCCCTCCTTTGTTCCATTCAAGATGCGCAACCTGCATTCTCATCCCAGTATCAGAGGCAGATCAACCCTCAACTGCCATATCATTGATAGGTCTCCGGGCAGCCTCGGTCGGTGGTTCAACTGCACTCCAGAGCAAGAAGAAGTCGAGGACGGCCTGTTCTCAATCGCCCAACTGAACGAGACCCATATCGGCCAACAAGTTGATATACTCGACCACAAAACCGAGGTCAAAGAACCCTGTTTCCAACCCGACGCTGCGGG
>PXCI01000148.1 GCA_003566675.1 Clostridia bacterium | reverse complement strand
TTCCGGGTTCGCTGAAGAGGGCCCTGTTTGACGTTCTCGAAGGCGGCCCGTCACCGGTGGGAGGACTGGCCCAGCTTCACGTTGATTTGGGCAGGTTCTTCGGGAGTTCGGTGCGTTCGCTGCTGGACGATGCCGGGGTGACGCCAGGGCAAGTGTTCCTGGTGGGTTCCCACGGCCAGACCGTCTATCACGAGCCTCCGCCAGGGCGGGGAAGCACCCTGCAGCTGGGAAGCCCGGCCCACATTGTCCAGGCGACCCGGATTCCCTGCGTCTCGGACTTCCGCAGTGCTGACATGGCCTGGGGAGGACAGGGAGCTCCGCTGGTCCCCTATTTCGACTGGGTGACCCTTGCGGACCCGCGATACAGCCGCTGTGTGGTCAATATCGGCGGCATTGCTAATCTGTCCTATCTTCCCGCTGGGGCGGATAAAGACGGGGTAAGGGCCTTTGACACGGGACCTGGGAACATGGTCATCGATGCGGCCGTACGACGGATTACCGCGGGACAGATGGACTGCGATTGGGGGGGTGAGATGGCCGCAGCCGGGAGGGTGCGGGACTCGGAGTTGGAGGGGCTGATGACCCATCCCTTCTTGCGTGCGGTTCCGCCCCGGTCAGCTGGGAGGCGCGAATACGGCCCGGCCTTTTTGAAGCAACTGTACAGCGCGGATTCTGCTTTTCCCTGGAGTGGGATGGCCCACAGGCTCAGCCCCGAGGATCTGGTAGCCACCCTGACGGGGTGGACGGTGGCGTCCATTGTGCAATCCTGCACGGAGGTTGGCCCCGTCGATCAGGTCCTGGTGGGAGGCGGTGGTGCAAACAACCCTGTGATCCTGTCCCAGCTGCAGAAGGGGCTTGCACCCAGGGAGGTCGTGCCCTTCGCAGCCCTGGGGCAGTGCGGCAAGGCCCGGGAGGCGATGGCCTTTGCCCTGCTGGCGTGGGAGTTTGCGGCGGGGAACCCCACGAATCTGCCACGCGTCACGGGGGCCGAGTTCTCCGTTGTGCTGGGCTCTCTGACCCCCGCTCCGCCGGTGACCTTGCATTGAGGTCGCTCTGACTTTAAAGTGTAGTTAGCGTTTGGGTATTATGGACGGAGAGGCTGGTGTCGGTACGATGAGGCAGTTGACGCGTTCTCGAGATCAACGGATGCTTGGTGGGGTCTGTGGTGGAATGGCCGAGTACCTGGTCGTGGACCCGACCGTGGTGCGCCTGGGCTGGGCCCTGATTTCCCTTTTCTGGGGGGCCGGGATCGTGCTGTATGTTGCGGCGTTGATCATTGTACCGGAGGAGCCTTCTTCTGAGCGGTAGGCAGTGAGAACATGCATGTTCGGAGAGGCCGGTGTGGGTTATGAATAAACTCTATCGTTCCCGCCGCCATAGGGTGATCGGCGGGGTGTGTGGGGGGCTTGCCCAGTATTTTGCGGCGGATGTATCGGTGATCCGGCTCGCCTGGGTCCTGTTTTCCCTTCTGGGTGGGGCAGGCATTGTTCTTTACCTTTTGGCGTGGATCATTATTCCGGAGCGACAGGCTCACAGCCGGGAGAGCTTCCATGGGGAGCCGGCGTATGAGGTGGACCACGCTGAGAGGGCGCGGCTGGCTGGGATCATCCTGGTTGCCGTGGGTGCCTATCTCCTGCTGGAACGAGTGATCAGCATTCGAGTTACTCTCTGGCCTCTGCTGCTGGTCGTTGCCGGGGTGGCGCTGCTGATGTCAGGCCGCCGAGATCAGTCGCCTCCTCCGGACCAGAAAGATGACGGTCCTCCCCGGGCCCAGAGTCCCGAGCGGGCTGAGCCCAAGGAGAAGACTTCATACGAGGAGTGAGCCGTTCTGAGCGTGAGCGTAGACCCCTGGAAGCCGATGGCGGACTGGCATACACACACTGTCTACAGTGATGGTATGGGGACCGTGGAGGACAATGCCCGGGCAGCCCAGAAATTGGGGTTGGAGTCCGTGGCGGTGACCGATCACGGGCCCGCTGCATTGACAGCCGGGATGTGGAGGGCCGAGACGCTGCTGAGCGTCTTGAGGGAGGTTCAGCAGGTTCGGGGCCAGCTCGATATCGAGGTCCTGGCCGGGGTTGAGGCTAATGTCGTCGGCACAGAGGGCGACATTGACGTCCCGCCCAACATCTACGACCATCTGGATCTTCTCTCGGTGGGGATTCACCCCTCGGCGGCGGGAGCCCCCAGATCTTCTCGAAAGGGGCTCCGGTTCTGGGACGGACCCGCCCGGCGGCGGCGGGATCGAATTGACAATACCAAGGCCCTGATTTCCTGCCTGTATTTACACCCCGTTGACCTGGTGACCCATCCCGGGCTGGGCGTGGATGTGGATACGCAGGAGCTGGCGCGGGCCGCTGAGAAGCGGGGGACTGCCCTGGAGATCAGCGCCCGTTATGCGAGCTCCATGGCAGGATTCATCGACGTTGCGCAGCGCACGGGGGTGAGTTTCTGGTGTTCAAGTGATGCCCATGAACCGGCATCTGTTGGGGATTTGCGGGATGGACTCGCCCTGGCCCGGGCGAGGGGCCTGGCGCCAGAGAGGATTCGCAACACCTGGGCGGGAAGAGAACGTCGGGGGGCGGGAGAGTGAGGCGCGATGGCTGAGATCCAGTTTGTGGTCATCACCGGGCTTTCGGGGGCCGGCAAAACGGTGGCGTTGCAGAGCATGGAAGACATGGGATACTTCTGCGTGGACAACCTGCCTCCGGCCCTGATGCCGAGGTTTGCCGGCCTGCTGGCGGCACCAGAGAACTACGTGGACAGGGTGGCCCTCGTGATGGATATCCGTGGCGGAGGATTTTTCGAGAAGGCTTCGGAGGCCATCGCCGGGATCGAAGAGACCGGGGCACCGATCACGCTGCTGTTCCTTGAGGCCAGCGACGAGGTGTTGATCAAGCGTTTCAAGGAGACCCGGCGGCGCCACCCCCTGGCATCTCGGGGCAGTATCATCGAGGCCCTGGAGCAGGAGCGGCAGGCACTGCAGCCCCTGAGGGAACGCGCAGCCCACGTGGTCAACACGTCGGAACTGGGACCTGCAGACCTCCGGGCCCGTCTGTTCAGCCTGTTTGCTGGCGAGGAGCACCTGAGGCGTCTTCTCATTTCTTCGATGTCCTTCGGTTTCAAGAACGGCCTTCCCCGGGATGCGGACCTCGTTTTTGATGTCCGTTTTTTACCCAATCCCCACTACGTGGAGGATCTGAGGCCGATGACTGGACTGAATGCGGAAGTGGAGGAATATGTGTGGTCTGCCCCTCTCACACAGGAGTTTTTCTCCAGAATGGTCGACCTCCTCACCTTTCTGCTGCCCCAGTATCAGAACGAGGGGAAAAGCCAGTTGACGATTGCGATTGGCTGCACTGGGGGGCGGCATCGATCGGTGGTTCTCGCCCGTCAGTTGGGGCTACATCTCAGGGAGGGCGGGTACCCGGTGGTCATCGAGCACCGGGATCTTGACCCCAGTGGAGGCGAATGGCCGGACCGCGAAATAGAGGACGGCCATCCAAGCAGGACTGGGGACGCTGAGGGCGAAAAGGATGGATAAGGGGTCTTTTTACTGAGCGAGGGGTGTTCATGAACACGTCGTTCTCCCGTTCCGTCAAGGATGAGCTGGCCAGAAGCCCCCTACCCGAACAGGAGCTGGAGGTGGCTGCGGAGTTGACCGCCTTTCTGTATACCTCCGGTTCGGTACACATTGGGGGGGGAGAGAGCAGTCTTCACATTGTCAGCACCCATTTGCCGACGGTGCGAAGAGCGTTTTCCCTGTGGCAGAGGGGCTTTGGGATCCGTCCGGTCGTCATTGTGGCCAGGGGAGCAGCCCTCAACGGACAGGTGTCCTTTCGGGTGCGGGTTCGCCTGGACAATGCTACCGAATCTGCCCTTCGACAGATGAATTTGTGGCAGGAGGGAAGAATACGCCTGGAGCCCGGGTGGATACCCCCCGAGTCAGATCCCAGTTTGTGCAGGGCCTACCTGAGGGGATCTTTTTTGGGCGGCGGTTCCATGAGCGATCCGAATTCCGGGTATCACATGGAGATCCGCTGCCACAGTAAGAGCAACGCACGGTGTCTCCGCTCGATCCTCGTGGGCCTGGGTATTCGGGCGCATCTCATCGCCGAGGGGGACGGACCCCTGGTCTATGTCAAGGATGGGGAGTCGGCTTCCGACTTTCTCCGGGCCGTTGGGGCCTCGCGGGCATTGTTCCGCCTCGAGGATATTCGGATCATGAAAGACCTGAGAAACCGAATCAACCGCCTTGTCAACAGTGAGACGGCCAACATGGCCAAGACGATCAGGGCGTCGTTGAACCAACTGCGGGACATAGAGTCCCTTGGTCCCGGATTGCGCGAGGGACTGTCATCTCGCACCCGGGAGATGGTGGAGCTGCGGGTGCGAAACCCGGAGGCGAGCTTGCGGGAGCTGGGAGAGATGATGCAGCCTCCGGTGAGCAAGTCAACAGTGGAGTATCATTTTCGCAAGATTCATCGGCTGGTGTCGGAGTCCGGGTGAATCGCGGGCGGATAAGCCAGAAAGGGGCAGTGACCATAGAATTTTGCATTCCAGAAGTGACAATCAGACGACTGCCGGCGTATTTACGTTTGCTGAGTGAGTTGGAGAAAGAGCATGCGGAGATTGTTTCCTCCCGGGACATGAGCATCAGGACCGGTTATTCCTCGGAGCAGATTCGGAAGGATCTGGCCTACTTCGGTGCCTTTGGCACCCGGGGTGTGGGATATAGGGTGGACTTGCTCAAGAAACGATTGAGGACGATTCTCGGGCTGGATGAAGAAGTCTCCGTGGTCCTGGTGGGGGCAGGGAGGCTGGGTCAGGCCCTGGCCCGACACGTCGAGGTGCAGCACCACAATATTCGGATCACCCGGATTTTCGACGTGGATGAGGAGATCGTGGGCGAGATCGTCGCGGGGGTCAGGGTTGAGCATGCCTCCCAGATGGGGACATCATTGAAGGATCAGGAGATCCGGCTGGCTGTGGTGGCCGTTCCCGGTGGAGTGGCCCAGGAGGTCGTCGATGCTCTGGCCAGCGCTGGGGTGCGGGCGATACTCAACTTTGCTCCCGAGTTTATCGAGTCACCCGAGGGAGTCGCAATAACATCCGTGGATCTGAGCTCGGAGATGCGGAGCCTTGCCTATTTTGCCCGGGGATCTCTGGAGTAGGACCCTGATTAGTAGGGAGGTGGTGCAGGATTGCACCCGACCTGGACCAGTATCGTATTTCACATTGAGAACATGTCGGCGACGGATATCATTGTTTCTCTGATCGATGTTGTCCTCATAGCCTATCTCTTTTTTCGTGTCATTCTTCTGATCCGAGGCACGCGTGCCATTCACCTGGTCCAGGGAGTTGTGGTCCTCGTGCTGGCGACGGTCGTGAGCGGGTGGCTGCAGTTGTCGGTGATCAACTGGCTGCTGGAACAGGCCAGGTTATCGCTGCTCATTGCTATTCCAATCGTGTTCCAGCCCGAATTGCGCCGTGCCCTCGAGAAGGTGGGACGAGGGAAAATCTTCTGGCGCGGCCTGCCCCTGCTGGACGAACCCGAGCTCGAGAAACTGATTGAGAGCCTTGACCGGGCTACCCGTCTGCTCTCACGCAACAAGGTGGGGGCACTGATTGTGTTGGAGAGAGAGACCGGTCTCAATGATTTCGCTGAGACCGGGATTGCCATTGATGCCCGGGTTTCGCCGGAGTTTCTTGTAAATGTGTTCATCCCCAACACGCCCCTTCATGATGGCGCGGTGATCGTGCGGGGGAATCGGGTCGTGGCAGCGGCCTGTTTCCTGCCCCTGACCGAGGCCCAGGTCGACCCCAAGATGGGCGGTCGACACCGGGCAGCCCTGGGCATAACGGAGCAGACCGATGCCGTGGCGGTGGTGGTTTCCGAGGAGACCGGGGCCGTATCCCTGGCAAGGGACGGCAAGCTCATCCGGAACCTGGACGAGGAGAACCTGCACAGCATCCTGAAGGACCTCTTCCTGGTGGCGGAGAAACCCAGCCTGCTGTCGTTCTTACAAGGCAACGGAGGTGGAGGTGATGGGTAGGCTCTTCTTCGATGACCGGGTGGTCTGGGTTGTGTCTGTCCTATTGGCCCTGGCGCTGTGGTTTCAGGTGACGGGCGCGAGGGCCCAGGATGTGCAGCGGAACTTCACTGCCCTACCCGTGCAGTGGAGGGATCTTCCCGAGTCCATGAGTGTTCTGGACATGCAGCCGGCACGGGTCGACATCACGCTTCGCGGCTTTCGGGATGTGATGCAGAACCTGTCGAGGGAGGACTTGATCGCCACCGTGAGCCTCACCGGGGGTGAACCCGGTTCTATTGATTATTATGTTACGGTGTCGGTGCCCCGCGGGGTGCAGCTGGTGCAGGTTGCTCCCGAGACGGTCGCGGTCACCCTGGAAAGATCCCTCGAGGAGCTCTATCGTGTCGAGGTGAACGTCCAGGGGGAGTCCATCGTATCTTTGGCAGAACCTTCTGTGGATCCCCCACAGGTCGTGGTGAATGGACCGGCCAGTCGGGTCCGGAGCGTGCTCCAGGTGATTGCCGAGGTAAATGTGGAGGGGGTTGGGCAGGCTGTGGATGAAAGGGTCATCTGCACGCCAGTGGACATCCGGGGCAATGAGGTCCGTGGTGTGCTGGTCACGCCGCGACAGGTGGACATTCACGTGCCAAGACTCGCGACACAGATGTCCAGGGAGATCCCCATTCGTCCGTCCCTGATGGCATCAGAGGATCTCAAGATTGTTGTTCTTGTGATGGAGACTGAGCCGAGATGGACGACGGTCACCGGTGCAGAGGAGGCCGTGGACCGACTGGAGTATGTTGTGACCGAACCCATTGACATGTTGCAGCTGCAAGAGCAATACCTTGATATTATTGACAGCGAAGATGTGGGTGAGGATGAAGAGCCCCAAGAGCCCCTTGAGATCTTCAAGGAAGTGCCCCTTGTGGTGCCTCGGGACGAGAGGGGCGCTGAGATGCGCATCGATCCGCTCAACGTGACGGTGCGGTTGGTGCTGGACCGGGTGGACCGGGTAGACCCGGTAGAATGAGGTGCGGACCCATGAAGGGGAGGTTGTGAGCCTGTGCCCGTTTCACTGTTCGGAACCGATGGTGTGAGAGGGATTGCCAATGATTCCCTGACGCCTGGGTTGGTGTTCAGGTTGTCACGGAGTGTTGCAGTGTGGTTTCGTCGCAAGTTTGGTGGGGACGGTCGGGCCGTGGTTGTCGTGGGCCGGGATACCCGGCGATCCGGAGACATGTTCACGGCTGCCGTGATCGCGGGAGTGACCTCGACGGGAGCCGACGTTCTCTCCCTCGGCGTGGTGCCCACGCCCGCTGTGGCCCATGCGGTGGCCAACTCGTCCGATGCAGTGGGCGGTATCGTGGTGTCAGCTTCTCACAACCCCGCCGCATACAATGGGATTAAACTCTTTGGTGGAGAGGGGCGGAAGCTGAGCCTGGATGATGAGGCGGAGATCGAGGGCCTTTTGGAGCAGTGCCCGGGTTGTCTGCCCCGGGGAACCTCCGTTGGGGTGGTCCATCACGGAGCCCAGGAGGTTGCTGCCTATCTCCATGACCTGGCCTGTGCCCCGGGTCATTCCCTGGACGGGATCCGGATTCTTCTGGATTGCGCCAACGGGGCCGGGTTCCGGCTGGGGCCGGCGGCCTTTCGCGATGCAGGAGCCGTCGTAACGGCGCTGTTCGATGAGCCGGACGGGTTCAATATCAACGGCGGATGCGGATCAACCCGCCCCGAGGTCCTTCGAGCCGCGATGCTCGCGGGTGATTATGACCTCGGCATCAGTCTGGACGGAGATGCCGACCGGGTGGTGGCGGTGTCGCGGGAGGGACAGATCCTCGACGGCGATGATATCCTCTACATCCTGGCCCGGGATCTGAAGGAGCGAAATCTGCTCCCCGGCAACCGGGTTGTGACCACCATTGTAAATAACCGGGGGCTCGACGCGAGCCTGAAGACCGAGGAAGTGGAGGTGGTGCACTGCTCCGTCGGCGACAGAGAGATCATGTACACCATGCAAAGAGAGGGAGCGAGCCTGGGAGGCGAGACATCGGGGCACATCTTGATGGAGGACTTCTCCGTCTCCGGCGATGCAATCCTGGCAGCGTTGATGGTCACTTCCGTGTTGGTGCGTACAAAACGATCCGTTGGGGCCCTGTTGGAGGGTTTTACCAAGTTTCCCCAGGTGTTGGTGAATGTGCCGGTCAGGGATCGGGAGGCCCTGCTGGGAGATCAGGTGATAGCGACCCGGATCGAGGAGGTTGAGGGCCTGCTGGGCGACGAGGGGAGAGTGCTGGTGCGGGCGTCGGGAACGGAGCCGGTGGTGCGGGTGATGGTTGAATGCCCAGGGGCTGGAGAGGCCGAGAGAATGGCCCGTGATCTGGCCGATGTGGTGTCGGAACGGTTGAGTTAGATGATGAAGGAGGATCGGAAAGCTTGCAGTGATCTGACAAGCGCCTGAGCCCTACGGGCTGACGAGGTTGGAGTTTATCGAGGGATCGGCGGATGCTCCACGGCATGACCGGTCGTGACCGTTGTCTCAAACCCCCCGGGCAACCGGGGATCCAAAGGACAGCGGGTGGTCGCAGGGGCTTTCTGTATCCTCTCGGCGGTCGTTAATCTCCGGAGGGAGGATGGATTATGTGTGGAATTGTTGGTTATGTTGGACCGCGCGATGCGCGGGAGGTACTGGTTGATGGTCTGAAGAGATTGGAATACCGAGGTTATGATTCAGCGGGCCTGGCTCTTTTGCTCGATGGGGTGGTCGACGATCTGAACCTGATCAAAAAGGCCGGCACGATCAAGGAGGGCCTTGAGGTTTCCCTTGGGGAATCCGTTCTGGAGGCGGCGAGCTCCGGGATCGGCCACACCCGGTGGGCAACCCACGGAGCGCCCAACGATTGCAATGCCCATCCGCACCGCGACTGCAGCGGCAAAATCGCCGTGGTGCACAATGGTATCATTGAGAACTACTCCGAGCTCAGGGATGAGCTCCGGGAGGCCGGTCATTCCCTCGTCTCGGAAACCGACACGGAGGTAGTCCCCCACCTGATTGAACACTATCGCAACGAGGGTCTTGAGTTATTCGAGGCCGTCGGCCGGGCCGTTGAGAGGCTGGAGGGTGCCTATGCCCTTGCGGTTCTGGACGGATCGACGCCCGGGGTGATGATCGGGGTGCGAAAGAACAGCCCCCTCATCGTGGGCCTTGGCGAGGGCGAGAACTTCCTCGCCTCGGATGTTCCCGCGATCCTACCCTACACTCGGGATATCATCATCCTGGAAAACGGCGATAGAGTCTCGGTCACCTGCGAGGGGATCTCCCTGCATGGGTCCGACGGTGAGAAGATCGAGCGTGAGTCCCGCTACATTGACTGGGATCCCGTGACGGCAGAACGGGGAGGTTATCCGCATTTCATGCTGAAAGAGATAGAGGAACAGCCGGCAGCCTGGCGGGGAGCCCTCCTGGGGCGCCTGGCCGACGGCCAGTTGGATCTGCCCGAGATTGAACTGCCCCGTGAGATACTGGAGGAGCTGTCCCAGGTGTACCTGGTGGCGTGCGGCACGTCTTATCATGCGGGAGTGGCGGCCGCCCCTCTCTTCGAGCGCATGCTTAACCTTCCGGTGCGAGCCGTCATC
>PXCI01000153.1 GCA_003566675.1 Clostridia bacterium | reverse complement strand
ATGGCAAGGTGTTCGGGAATGAGCTGAAGCTGTTCTATGACAGGGGATCGGGTTATGCCGGAGTGTTTGATGGGCAGATAACCGAATCGGGCATGTCTGGAACCTTCGAAGCATCCTCTGGGTTCACGGCAGAGTGGTCGACAACGGGAAGCCCAGTCCCTCAGCTGTCCACATACGCGTTCATCTATGAATTGCCGCACATGATCGACGCGAACGTAGACATAGAGGTAGAGGTCACCTTCGAGATGGACGAGCAAGAGCACGAGCACGGCTACGACGGGGTTCGGTTTGCCATCGAGGCAGATGGTCCTGGAACCGTGAGTTTCACGGCAACAGACAGCGATGGTGTGGAGCATACGTTCTTCGACGAGGGTTTCTGGGGTCCTTCGGGGGGCTTTGACCTCCCTGCGGACTACACAGCGACGACGGACTGGACGCTGAACTTCAGCAAAGAAGGTGAGTACACCATCACCTTCAGCTTGATCGAAGCCCCTGATGGGGAGGTGGTGTCCGATATTACCGATTCGGTGACGGTCTATGTTGGGCCTGTGGCCTCTACTTATAAGTTCGACTACGAGGTTCCTGACGAGATCGACGCGGACGAAGATGTACAGGTGTCTGTCACTTTCGAGACGGACCAGTTGGGCCATTTCGGTTACGACGATGTTCGCTTTGAATTCGAAGTTGCAGAAGCTCCAACGGGTGCCACGGTGACCTTCACCAGTGCCGACGAGCAAGTCGATGAGTTGTCGCTGGCTGAAGGAGACAAGGGCTTCTGGGGTCCTTCGGGGGGCTTTGACCTCCCTGCGGGCTACACAGCGACGACGGACTGGACGCTGAACTTCAGCGAAGACGGCAAATACACCATCACCTTCAGCCTGATTGAAGCCCCTGATGGGGACGTGGTGTCCGGTATTACCGATTCGGTGACGATTCATGTTGGGCCCGTTGCCTCTACTTATGTGTTCGACTACGAGGTCCCTGGCGAGATCGTCGTGGACGAGGATGTAGAGGTAGAGGTGACTTTCAGGACGGACGTAGAGGGTGACTTCGGCTACGAAGGTGTCCGGTTTGCCATCGTGGCGGACGGTCCTGGAACCGTGACCTTCACGGCAACAGACAGCGAAGATGAGGAGCATACCTTCAGCAACGAGGGTTTCTGGGGTCCTGCGACGGGTTTTGACATCCCGGCGGACTATGAAGCGACCACCGACTGGACGCTGAACTTCAGCCAAGACGGCGAATACACCATCACCTTCGCCCTCATCGATGCGGACACCGAGGAAGTGGTGGCGGATATTGAGGACTCCGTTGTCGTAACGGTGATGGTCGAAGCCCCGGTCTCTCCTGGGTCCTCGGTCGAATGGCTGCCTCCTGTGACCAACAT
Source organism: Clostridia bacterium (assembly GCA_003566675.1). Lineage (GTDB taxonomy): Bacteria > Bacillota > Sulfobacillia > SLMV01 > SLMV01 > PWUC01. The sequence continues at coordinate 8,324 of PXCI01000153.1, read as the reverse complement.
GGAGGACGTTGTGATCCAGTACGGAACAACCTTACCACTCAAGTTCCACCTGGTCGGTGAAGATGGACAGGTTGCCAGGGATGTGCTGGAAGGCATCTACCTCGAGATTGACGGTGTCGTGACCTGGGAACTGGGAGTAGGAGGAAATGCGCTTCGCTTCGGCGGCGGACAGTACATCGTGAACTTCCATACCAGGAACTACGCCCTGGAGGATAACACGACATACGCAGCCACGGTCCGTGATGCCGACGGCAACGAGATGGGCAGCCTCTCCTTTGAAGTCAGTATGAGCAAGGGTGTTAGCAGAGGCAGAGGACCGAAGAGGTAGCGGGTTAAGGGGAGACCTTAAGGTGGTCTCCCCTAATCAGTTGCACGGACGCGGGCATAAAGACGAAAAGAGTATAGGCCTGGCCCCGGGGTTAGATCCCTGGGGCCCGTTCCTTACAGTGGGGAGAGGGGGTCCTGGCAGCTACGCATCACAATAGCGGATCCCAGGTGTCGTGAGCACTGCACATTTCGCACAAATCGGGGCGATGTGGGGGCTGAGGGAACATGCCAGGTGCCCGGGGACTTCCCGGTGACCTGTTTGGGCCAAAGGGGCGCAGCCAGCTGCGTTCATTGGTCGGAATCTCGAGGAGAGATTGAGACGATGATCCTGGTCTTCAATCCACCATGGGAATCGGGGATTCGCAGAAACGGACGAATTCGTGCTATGCTGGTCGCTAAAACCGGGATATACTGGATGTAATCGGTGTCAGCTGGTCAGATAGACAGGAAGAATCATCGGGCTCCTGGTGATGTGCAGTTTCGTGTGCGGACCGGGAACCTCTTGAGGAGGAAGCTGGATGTACCGAGATGAGAGGATCGATACGAGGTGTAAAGACCAGTTCTATCGCGAGCTCAACCTTCAGATGAAGGGGCTGCTGTCCGTGGAGACAGACTGGCTGGCCAACCTGGCCAACGCGGCAGCACTGCTCTTTTACCAGATGGACCAGATCAACTGGGCCGGATTTTACCTGGTGAGAAAGGGTGGCCTGGTGCTCGGGCCCTTTGGGGGCAAACCAGCCTGCACCCGGATCCAGATGGGGCAGGGAGTCTGTGGTACCGCTGCAGAGCGGCGTGAGAGCCAGGTGGTGGAGGATGTCCACCAGTTTCCCGGTCACATCGCCTGTGATGTGGCATCTGAGTCCGAGATCGTGATCCCCATGTTGGATGGTGAGCGGCTCCTGGGCGTTCTCGACGTGGATAGCCCGATCCGCGCAAGGTTTGACTGGGAGGACGAGCGACATCTCGGGGCCTTCGCAGAATTACTCGTTGAGGGCTCGGACTGGGAGGGCCTGGACGACTGACCATGTGAGGAGAGGGAACATGTGGGCGACAGCTCATGCGGCCTGCGGAGCCGCTCTTTCCACCCGAATACGAAATCCCTGGGCCCTGGCAGGCGCAGCCGTGGCCAGCCATGTGGTGCTCGACTGGATACCTCACTGGGACTACCCTGCCTTCTGGCTGTACGGGGCAGCTGACCTGGCGGGCGCGATCCTGGTGGTCGCTCTGCTGTTTCGTCCCGATCGGTTGGCGTGGTGGGGAGCCTTCTGGGCAGTCGTGCCCGATCTCGAGGTCGTACTCGCAGTATTCGGCCTGGCGACGCCCCGTTTCCCCTCTCACCGACCGTGGTTTCCCCATGGGAGTGCCCCCATTCTGCCGGGGATTGTGATCCAGGTCTCTGTGATCGTGTTCTTTGTGGTTTTCGCCCGGCGGGCCCAGAAAAAGGGGTGGTGAGTTTCCTGTACCTCAGCGATTCGGATGCCCCGGGTTATGGACGTAGCAGGGCACGTGCCGTCCCTCGTAGAGGGGTCATCCCCCTGGGTCTACCGCTGGATCCTCGGGTGGCGTGGATGGGCCCATTCCTGAAGTGAAGACCTGCACGATCATCATACCGTAGGGGCCCCCGTCACCACCGCCATCCCGGCGATCTCATACGTGGCGTCCAGGATGTTCCCCCGGTGCGGGAGACTGTTCATCAGCATTTCATGGGCATCAGGTGCGCTGGTGTGTCCTGCCAGATTCTCCCCGATCTTCACGGGGGACAGCCCCGCCTGCCTGACACGATCTCTCGGAGATCTGGTCGTCGGGGAACGGTGACCGAAATACCCGAGATCGATCATCTCTATGGCGTGTTCCCTTGCCACCCGGGTGAGCTCGGCCGACATGGCGAGGACCTGCAGACCTTGTTCCCCACGGGCTGTGTTGACCAGGGTCAGCATCTTGCGTTCCAAGTCCACAACAGGCATTCGGCGGTGGCCTCTGCTCCATAGCACAGCTCAGTCTGGTCCCGGGATCTCTCAAGGGCGTCAGCGTGAGACCACAGAAATAACACGGAGATGAGTAGAGTTGCGGCAGCCAGGTAGGCCAGCCGTCGGTTTGCTGTGGGCAATTCGATTCCTCCCTGGTCTGCACTCGTTACGTCTCCTCATCCCTTTTACCGGTCAAACAGTCGCCGTGTTGGAGGGCGAAATCCCCCTTTGATCTCGCCTGGGGCCTCCTGTGCAGGATATCGTCCCCCATCTGTAGGTTCAGAGGGGGATTTTCCGCGCGTGACGACGAAGTTTGTGCGTCCGTGGGAGGATAATCTGATTTGCATTGTTGTGTTCAGCTCGCCGGTGGAAGAGGAGATGAAGATGGGGCTGTCAGTTGATGAACAGCGATGTATTGGGTGTGGGGCCTGCGAAAGGGCCTGTGCTTACGAGCATTTCGGGGAGGAAGATCCCGAGATGGCCCGGCTCCGGGTTCTGGAGAAGGCCGATGCCCCCGGCACCTATTGCATCATCCGGTGTGACGAGTGCGGGGTTTGCATGGATCTGTGTCCTAAGGGTGCCATTGAGATGGATTCCTGGGGTCGCTTTTGCATCGTCGAGGACCGGTGCACCGGTTGCGGGAACTGCGCTGCATCCTGTCCCCGCAGGGCAGTGTTCATCCGTTCCTCGCTGGGTGTGCCCTTCAAATGTACGGGTTGTGGTGCGTGTGTTGAGGCGTGTCCCCAGGGTGCTCTCACGATCAAACCGTGATGTGTGACCGTACAGGATCGAGTGGAGCTGCGGAGATCAAGAAAGGATGTGTGAGCATGGAGAAGGAACCGAGGCGGGAACTGTTTGGCGAGGTAGCAACCGATGATTGGGAACACGATGTGTGGCTCATGGCGAGAAGGACAGCCCTGCTCTATCACTTCATGGCCTCGGCAATCGTGGAGAGACTGGGCGAGGAGGAGGGTCTGAAGCTGGTCAGCGAGGCGGTCTGGAAGTATGGTGAACACTGCGGTCGTGTTGTGCGGGAATCCCTGGAGGAACAGGGGCTGCCCCCTACGCAGGAGAATTTCTCCGTCGTGCCGGATCTGCCCTCTCGGGGCTGGAGGGCGGAGACGGTGCAGCTTCCCGATGGACAGGAGCAGGACAGGCTGACCCTGTGTCCCCTGGCCAGAACCTGGATGGAACTGGACGAGGATACCACCCTGGCCCGCCTGTATTGCCTGGTTGATCCGTCCAAGATTGCCGGATACAGCTGCGGCGCCCTGAAGTGCAGCCATGCCCATAATGTGCTGGACGGCGACGACTTCTGCGAGATCGTGATCGGCCCGGCAGAGGAGGAAGGAGATGGCAGCTAACTTCAGTAGAGAGCAGATGTTAAAGATGGATCCGGTGTTTCTGCGGATGCACCTGAGGGAGCGGGTCCATCACACGGTGGAGCATCAACTCTACTCCGCCATATATGGCGATCGCAAGGTGGGGCCCCAGTTTGGCAGCATCGCCCGGGAGATCCTCGACGTGTGGGAGGAGAGGGATCTTCCCCGTGATCTACCGGACATCAAGTGGGTATACACGCTGATGGAGCTGGCGGAGAGGGCGAGACAGGGGGAGACGGTCCAACCCCCAGGGGCGTACCTCCCCGAGACCCTGTCCCGGGAGGAAATGGAGGCCTGGGAGAAGCTGCTCTTTGGACGCCGTTCCTACCGCCAGTGGGAGGATCGACCGGTGCCTTCTGAGCTGGTGGAGAAGGTGCTGGAGGCGGGAATGTGGGCCGCAAGCGGGTGCAACCTGGAGATCTGGCGGTTCCTGGTGATCGAGGACCCGGAGCTGCTGGTTCGCTGGGAGAACATGGAGTTCGAGATTGAGGCGGTCAAGATCGTGTGCTGCATTGATGTGCGAGGATACGATGACGTGGACATACCTCCCCCGGAGAAGAACAAGCTCCTCGATGTGGGGGCCTGCATGCAGAACATGGCCCTGACCGCCCATGCCCTGGGCCTGGGCGGCTGCTGGTCCACGTTCTCCCCGGCGCAGATCGAGGACATCCACAACTACTTCGAGCTTCCAGAGTACATCGAAGTGGTGACCTATCTATCCTTAGGCTGGGCCCGGGAGAAGGTCATGCCACCGGCGAGGATGTCCTACAAGGATGCGATCCTTGCCTGGCCCGGCAGGAAGGATGAGCAGTAGAGGGATAGGGATGCGGTAAGGGCGGGTTAAGGCGACGACCGGGTCAATGCGTGCCCCGGTCTGGCCAGGCAAGTAGGGCCCGGGCCCCTGGGTGTCTGCGGGGTTCCCGGGCCATTTTTGTTGGCCTGTCACCTGCTGCTGGCCATGGATTCAGGCCATCGATCTACTCTATGAGTCGGAAGCACCGGTTGTCTCGAGGAGCCGACGCGCGTTACCTTCCATGACCAGGTGTCGCTCCTTGGTCGTTATCTCCATCTGCCTCAGTGCGGCCAGGGCGAGCTTCATGTCGCCAATCTGGTGTGGGTAATCCGAACCGAGCAGCATCTGCTCTGCGCCCATGGCTCCTCGCACGAACTGCAGAGCCTTGGGATCAAAGGCCACGGTGTCATAGTAAACCTGGGCCAGGTATGAGGAGGGCGGGCTTGGGATCAGGTCCCAGATCTCGGGGTAGACCCTGTAACCGCGGTCCAACCGTTCCGCCACGTAGGGCAGGGTGCCGCCGAGGTGTGATGCGATCAGTCGGAGGTTCGGGTGCCGCTCCAGTACCCCTGCGAAGATGAGACGCGAGATTGCGGTGGTGGTGTCGAATAGAAAGCCCAGAAGAGGCACCAGCCGGTAGTCGGCCAGGGGCCCGTGATCGTGGGGAGAGGTTGGGTGGATAAACAGCGTTGCCCTGAGCTCTTCTGCTGCCGCGAAGATGGGAGCGAAGGAGGGATGGTCGAGATTCCGCCCGCCGACGTTAGTGAACAAGGTGGCCCCGCCCAGGCCTAGATGGGTCACGGCGTGGCGCAGCTCATCGACAGCAGCCTCCGGGTCCTGGAGGGGCAGGGCGGCAAAGGCAAAGAACTGCCCGGGGTGATCCCGGCACAAGGTGGAGAAGTCCTCGTTGACGGCCCGCGCCAGTTCAGCTCCTGCGGCGGGCTCCTCGATGTGAACCCCGGGTGTTGTCAGGCTGAGGATGTGGGAATCCATCCCCGCCTTCTCCATGTTAGCGATCCGGACATCAATCTCGCGGTGTCCGGGTACCAGTATGTTGTAGTCTCCTGCATAGCTCAGAATCGGATCCGGGCCGCTGCCATCGGAGAGTTCGGCCTTGAATTTGCCCGTGCGCAGGGCCTTCAGGTAGGCGGCCGGGTAGAAGTGGTTGTGTACGTCAATGCCCATCGGCTATTCCTCCTCTGGATTATGCATTTCTCTGCATTGGAAGGGTTTCCGTTGAGGACGCTGAAATCCTTCCTATCCTAGTATCATCGGTCTATTGCTGTTGGATGCCGTTTCGTGCTGAAGAGGGCGCCTGGGTGCCCCGGGTTTCGGGTTGAGCGACAGTAGGTTGCTCGTGACCCGGAGGGATGTCACCCGTCTCCTGGGGGAAACCCCAAGGGTGGGCACCACTGGTCGTGCCACTGGAGATGAACGGGAGATATGGAGGGAGTGGGCGCAATGGAAGATGCGAACCTGCTGACCGAAGTCGTGGTGACGGTCGCCGTGTGCGATCGCTCACAATACGGAAGTCGCATGGTATCACAGTTTGGCCTGTCTCTGTTGGTCGATTGCAGCTGGGAGAACGGTTTTGCGACGCGGATCCTATTCGATACGGGGTGGGATGGCGAGGTCCTCCTGCGAAATCTGGCGGATCTGCGAGTGCCTGTAGATAGCATCGATAAGGTGGTCCTGTCCCACGCGCACTACGATCACACAGGAGGACTCGAGGGCCTGATCCGGGCCGAAGGTGCCAGGTTTCAGCTGATTGCCCATCCAGACATCACCCGCAGGGTCTTCAGTGGTGGATCGGAACTGAAATTCGTCGGATTGGACACGGAAACGTTGTCGCTGCTTCCTTCGCGCCATCTTGTTCTCATCAGGGAGGCCGTTGAGATTGCTCCCTTTGTGTGGACCACGGGCACCATTCCAAGGTGGTCCGAATTTGAGGAGCCGGAGGAAGACGTTTACGTGTTGACAGACGAGGGCAGGCTGGTCCCAGATCCCGAACTGGATGACATGGCCCTTGTGCTTCGAGTTGGGGCAGATCGCCTGGTTGTACTGACCGGCTGTAGCCATGCGGGGATCGTCAACACCATCGATAGGGCCACCGAGGTCGGGGGATCTAACCGCATAGGTGGGGTGGTGGGCGGCTTTCATCTGCTGGACAAGGAGTTGGAAGTCCAACGAAAGACCGTGGAGACTCTGTCCCAATTCAGCATTGAGTCCGTCTGTTCGGGTCACTGCACCGGATGGCGCGCTGAAGACATGTTCCAGGAAGTCTTCGGTGAAGCCTTCTCGAGACTGTACACTGGAGATCGGTTTGTGTTCCGGGGTACGAAGGATGAGTAGAAACAGGGTGTGACCGAAGAATCTTTTGCATCGAGGGTCAAGACGACCAAAGGAGATCGCCGGGATGATCCAACCCCGGTAGGCTCATATTCGGAGAGGAGATGTTTTGCAATGGATTTCTGGGATGTTGTCAGGGGTCGCCGGAGCATTCGGGCCTATGATGACCGAGCCGTGGACGAGGAACTGGTTCTGAAGATCATCAGCGCCGCGCGCTGGGCGCCATCCGGGGGGAACTGCCAGCCCTGGCGGTTTTACGCCGTATTTGATCCTGTTAAAAGAGAGGCCCTGGTTCAGTGCACCTTCAACAGCAATCTTCCGGGTCACCCACCCCAGGCGTGGCTCCGGGAGGCACCGGTGCTGATCCTGGTGTGCATGGACCGGAGGAAGACGACCCAGCGCTACGATCGCTGGGGACGGGAGTATCTCGCCCCCCAGGACTGCGCAGCTGCCGTTGAGAATATGCTGCTGGCGGCGGTGGCCCTCGGCCTGGGAGGTTGCTGGGTGGGAGGACTGAACATGTGGGATGCCAGCGAGGAATTTGACCTTCCTGCCCATCTCGAGCCCTTCTGTGTTGTTGCCGTGGGTTATCCGAAGGAGGTCCCAGGGCCGAGGCCACGACTGGACCTGGACGAGATCTACACCCGCATATAACGGGGCAGAGGAGGGATTGGACAGGTGCAATTTCGCTATGATGCCTTCTGTGGGCTATATTGTGGGGCGTGTGAGGCCTTGCTGGCCACCCGGAGGGACGAGGTTGAGGATCTCGCTGCCGAGCTGGAGATATCCGCAGCGGATCTGAGGTGCGGCGGCTGCAGGAGTGACACGAAATCGAGGTGGTGCCGGAGCTGCCATATCAGGGACTGTGCTGTATCCCGCGAAGTGGACTACTGCTTCGAGTGCGATGACTATGCCTGTGAGCATCTGCTCAGCTTTGCTAATGATCAGCACTCCCACCATTCAGCGGTCCTTGCAAACCTTGAGCAGATGCTCAGGCAGGGTGTTGACGCCTGGTTGGAGAAGCAGAAGAGGAGGTGGACCTGTACGGGTTGCGGGCGGTCTCACAGCTGGTATGAAAAGACATGCCCCGCATGTACTGCGGAGCTCTTCACCTGCGTAGATGAGGAATCTTCCTGACGTGTCTCCCTGCACCTAATAGGTGATGTCCGGTTGGGCACTGCAGTTATTTGATGAATTGGCTTCAGATCAATGGATTGACTCGGGCCGTCGGGCCTTGTGGTTGTTCCCGAAGGTCGGTGTTCCCTTGCCAGCAAAAGGTCTGCCTTATTTTTGTCCGTTCTCTCAGGCCGGATGCCAAAGCTTCTGTCCGGTTTCTTTTTATCCCCCATCCTGAAAGGAGATGACCGATCAGTGGATCTTAACACGCTGTCGATGAACGGGCCGCATGGTCTGTGGAAGCGCCTGTCCGAGCTCCGGGACCCGAGGATGCGAAGAGGAATCCGTCATAACCAGACCTCCATTTTGGCGGTAGCGGTCTGTGCGGTT